>CAZXWJ010000001.1:0-82138 GCA_964644375.1 uncultured Desulfobacteraceae bacterium
ATCAAGGAACGGGTATTCTATGAGCCATTCGACGATGTCGTTTTTTATGTCAACAGCCTGTCTTCAAAAGACGGGGTGATGAAGGATGTGTTTGTGGTGGACAAGCGGGACAAAACCATGACCCATTCTATTGTCGCGAAAAAAGCCCGGATTTTATTTTCTCCAGAGAATCAATCGGTTGTCATCCATTTCGAAGACGGTACCGCTTTTATCGTGGAAGAGGACTTTAGCGCGGCCAGGACAATGAAGTTTAAGACCTACGATCTGAACCTGAACCTTCAAGATCTTGTGTCTTCGATGACGTCCAGGGAAAAAGCTCCCAAGGAGATGTACATCGGGGAACTGTTACAGGGCATCAAAGGGTTGCCAAGAGGGGAAGTTAGATACAACGAAATGGTTATCAATTTACTGGAAAGTTTCACTATTCCTTTGGCCGTTTTTTTTATGGGTCTCATCGGGGCGCCCCTGGGTGCCCAGATCAGGGCAAGGGGCCGTTCCCTGGGTATCGGTCTCGGGTTGATGATCTTCCTCGTCTATTATCTGTGCGTGATGGGGGCGCGAGGGATTTGCGAGAATGGAACCCTGTCTCCCTTTCTTGGCATGTGGCTTCCCGTTATTTTCCTTTTGGTCTGCTGTGCTATCCTGTTGAAAACAGCATCGGGCGGGGAAGTTGCCAATATCGAGCGATGGTTTAGGGCTCGAGTTGCTCATTGGAGGGGCAAAATTAAAGGGATGTTCCCTGAAAAGGGTCAAGAGTCAAAAGACATGGAAAGGCCTTTTGTGCCTTATCCGGTTGAAAAATCCCGTAAGATTTCCGTTTCACGATATCACGATGCAAACGCCCAATCGACTGTTAAGAACGAGGCGGCGGCAAAGTGGGCTGGGAACAGCCGTGTTCGCAAGTTGCACCGAGGTGACAGTCGATGCGCAAAGGGGATTGCACCCCGGAACAGGGTATGGTTCAATTCGAGGGACGATGCCCTGTCCCAGGGATATGTGCCATGCAAGATTTGTAAACCCTAGGAGGCTGTCGGAAAACGTCCATCTGTCCCGCTATGGACGGGATTACGTGCACCCTTCCTCACCGCGGCGTACTTCAATGTGCGCCTCGTTCCTCAGGGTTTCGCAAGCCTTGCATCTGAACTCTTTTCACCAGGCTCCCGAAGGCCGGTTCTTCGACGGACTCCAAATGTTGCAACAACGGCGTAAAATTTAAATCGAATGATTCGTTTCAAGAGGTCAATGAATGCTATGCACCCGGCTGTGACGATAAATGAACAGGAGCAGAGGTTGATATGAAAATCCTTCCGAGATATTTTCTTTTGGAATATTTCCGGATTTTTTTCATTTGTCTGCTCTCTTTTTTTACCATCTATCTTTTGATCGATTTTCTCGGAAAAATCGATAACTTTATCGAAGCCGGCGTTGGAAAGGGCATTATGCTCTCTTTTTTCCTTTACAAAAGCCCCTATATTATAGTTCAAATGACGCCGGTAGCCTCCCTGATCTCAGCGATCATCCTCTTCTGTATCTTGAAGGGAAACAATGAAATCATGGCCTTGAGGGCCTCGGGATTTAGTGTCTTTGCGCTATCCAAACCCATCATTACGGCTTCTATGGGTATCGCCCTGGGGCTTTTTCTATTTTCCGAGATCCTTGTTCCCTATGCCAGCTCGAGGAGTAATGAAATCTGGGCCATTGAGGTCGAAAAACGAGATCCTTCACGGTTTTATGGGGAAAATCAGATTTGGTACAGAGGGGAGAATGCCATCTATTGGATTCGTCATTTTAATTTTAAGGAGAATAAGCTGGAATCTCCCATTTTATACTTCTTTGATAAGACCTTTCAATTGATCAAACGCATCGAGGCACGTCAAGGCGCTTGGAAAGGGGGGAAATGGAAGCTTAGTGATGGGATCCTTCAAGAGCTTTCATCGGACGGCAGTTACAGCCTTAAAAAATTCAGTGAGATCTATCTTGATTTACCTGAGACTCCCGAGACTTTTAAAAGGAGCGAAAGAAAGCCGGAAGAAATGAGCTTTTGGCAGCTCCAGGCCTATGCCAAAAAGGTGCGACAGGAAGGATATGATAATACGAGGTACCTCGTCGACATGCATGTAAAAGTGGCGCTGCCTTTTGTCAGCCTTATACTCGTTTTTGCCGGGATACCGATCGCCATTGGAATGAAAAGGGGAGGAACGCCCATGGCGGTATCCGTCGGTATGGGAATCTGTTTCGCCTACCTTCTTGTCCTTGGGTTTTCAAGGTCGCTCGGACTCTCGGGTACGCTGCCCCCTTTTTTGTCGGCCTGGATCGCCACCTTTATTTTTTTGCTGCTCGGCATCTATCTCATGATGCAAGTCGAGAAATAGTATGATGCACCATTCTGTTGAGACCATGAATCCCATTAAAATACTTCAAATTATCGCCCGGCTCAATATCGGCGGGCCGGCAAAATATGCCATATCCCTGAGCGATCATTTTTCCCATGATCCCTACCAAACGCTTCTCGTTAGCGGCAACGTGAGTGCCCGTGAGGGGGATATGGGTTATCTTGCTGAAGAAAAAGGCATAACCCCTTATATCCTGCCGGGTTTGGGACGAGAGATCTCTCCCTTCAAAGATATTGGGTCATTGCGAACCCTGAGGCGAATCATCAAGGCATATAACCCTCAGATTATCCACACGCACACGGCTAAAGCCGGGACACTCGGGCGGTTGGCGGGAATGAGTTTGAATATCTTTCGAGCGCGGGAAAAGAGAATAAGGCTTGTCCATACCTTTCATGGACATGTGTTTCACAGTTATTTCGGTTTCCTGAAAACCCATATTTTTATTTGGATAGAAAAATTTCTGGCGAGATTTACAGATAAAATTATCGTTATCAGCCCGCTTCAGAGACAGGATATCTGCTCGCGTTTTAAAATATGCGACCCGGACAGGGTTGCGACTATTCCTCTGGGATTTAATCTTTCCCATCTCGGAGATCTTGAAAATGAAAGACCCGAGTTCAGAAACATGCTCTTCCCCGGGGATCCACCCGATGCCTTCTGGGTGGGGATTGTGGGCAGGCTCACTGCCGTGAAGAACCACCGTATGTTTTTAGATACAGCCAGGATCCTGAAAGACAGGATAAAGGATCGGCCGGTCAGATTTTTTGTCGTTGGTGACGGGGAACTCATGGACGAACTCGTAACCTATTCCAAAGGAGCAGGGCTCGAGGATTCCGTAGTTTTTACCGGTTGGCAAAGGGACACGCGTCGTATCTACGGGGCGATGGACGCCTTTGTTCTGACCTCTCTCAATGAGGGGACGCCCGTGACGTTGATAGAGGCCATGGCGGCCGGGAAACCTGTCGCGGCCACAGAGGTGGGGGGGATCCCGGACCTTTTTGGAAGAGTTCGCATGTTTACTGGGGATGGCTATAAGTTGGCCAGGCACGGTATTCTGGTCCCTTCCGAAAAGAGCGATGCCCTGGCAAAGGGTTTGTTGTTCCTGATGGAAAACCGGGAGACCCGCAAACAGTTGAGTGCAGAGGCCAGGCGATTTGTCTTGAGCCGTTATGGGAAGGAAAGGGTCGAAAAAGATATGGAATCGCTATATCATAACCTTCTCAACTCCAACTTTTCGAGATCGTGAATATCCTTAATCTATACTATTATCTGGGTTTATTTACCGGAGGTTTCCTGCTCTCCCTGTGCTTGACTCCAATGGTCCGCAGGCTGGCGATAGCAACTGGCCGGGTGTCTGTTCCAAAGAAAACCCGCTGGCACAAAAAAGAAACGGCCCTCATGGGAGGCGTAGCCATTTTTGCCTCCACCATGATGCCTTGGGTGCTTGCTGTGATGATTTTGGGGTGGACTTCTCTTGGGAAACCCATGCTCCCTCTCGTCCTGTGCGCATCAGGCATGTTCATCCTGGGGTTGGTCGACGATATGGTCAATATGGCGCCACAGCACAAACTGGCCGCCCAGATCGTGCTTACCTCCGTGCTGATGTTTTTCGGATTCAAGCTGGATTGGACCGTTTACAGGACCCTCAATCTTTTTATCTCCTTTTTCTGGATTGTGGGAATCACCAACGCCTTTAACCTGCTGGATAATATGGACGGACTTTCAGCTGGTGTGGCCCTCATTGCCGGCACCTTCCTTTTTTTAACCCATTACCTTCATCCCGTTAGTCCCCTTGCCGGACCCGTGCTCCTGCTCACCGCCGTCTATTTGGGCTCAATGATGGGGTTTTTGGTCTATAATTTCAATCCTGCCTCCATTTTCATGGGTGATGCCGGGAGCCTTTTCATCGGGTTTGGGATGGCCAGCCTGACGTTGATCGGCAACGGAGAGATTTTTGTCGGTGGAAGCACGGGGCATCTCTTATCGGTTATTGCCATTCCCATCCTGATCCTGTTCATCCCCATCTTGGATACAGGCTTTGTGAGCGTCATGAGAAGGCTCTTCAGACGCCCCATATCCCAGGGAGGACGAGACCATTCCTCACATCGCATGGTGGCGATCGGGTTCTCGGAAAAAAGAGCGGTCCTTGTGCTTTATGCCTTTTCTGTCGCTTCGGGATTGATCGCACTTGCCATCGATTATTTCAGCATAGGGGCCACACTGGTCTTTATTTCACTCTACCTTCTTTTCGTTATTTTTTTTTGGATCTATTTGGCAAAGGTCAAGGTTTACGAAGAAAAACCCATTTTCTCGGAAGGCGGCCAAGGTGGCATTACGCCTGTTCTTGTTCAGATTACCTACAGGCGAAGGCTCTTGGAGGTCCTCCTGGACATGGTCCTGGTATGCATGGCCTACTATATCGCCTATCTGTTGCGGTTCGAAGGTCCGGTCTATTACCTTATCGGGGTTGACTTCGAGATATTCATGAAATCGGTATCTATTGTCGTGGGTTGCCAGATTTTGTGTTTTTATGTCCTGGGGGTCTACCGGGGGATCTGGGAAAGTACGAGCCTGAGCGATTTGATTGACTATATCAAGGCCATAACCGCCGGCACGGTTCTTTCTGTTCTGGTTTTGCTCGGTGTTTTTCGATTCCAGGGATTTTCCAGGATCGTATTCGTCCTTTACTGGATGCTGATGCTCCTGCTGGTGTCCCTGTCCCGTCTCTCCTTTAGATTGGTTGATGAAGGAGTCAAAAAGGGAAAACAAAAGGGGAAATCCGCCCTGATCTACGGTGCCGGCGTCGGTGGGCAAATGGTCGTCAAGGAGATCGAAAATAACCGGAACCTCGAGTTGGTTCTTGTGGGGTTTATCGACGATAATCCCAGGAAGTACAAGCGTAAAATCATGGGTTATCCCGTTCTGGGCGTGAGAGAAGATTTCGAGTCCATTATAAGGAGGCATAACATACAAGAAATCATTGTCTCTTTCAGCCAGGATGGTGCCAAGCGAAAGAAAGAGATCAAAGATTTGTGCCAAAAGATGGATGTCGAGGTGCAAGTCAAACAAATGAGGATGGTTCTGGGATAGAATAGAAACGCAAAGATGCGGATTCGGTATTTCAGGGGGTGGCCCCTGCATGGAAATTTTGGAAAAAAGGGGTGAAGAATCACCCTTTTTTTTATTTTCTGAAGAGAGATTATTGGAAGGTGAACCCTTCCGGTAAATCGTTTTCAGGCGTCCCCTCGGGAACCCACGAGAGATCGGTTATGGTGTAAGTCGGGCTGAGGGTTCTGAAAATGGGAATGACCCGCATTCCGATTCGAGGATCACCGGCAGACAGGTAACTCATCAGGATCGTATCGACACCGTCGAACTCGACATTGATAAACTTGATGGGTTTGTCCAGGGTGTTGAAGGCCCCGGATCTCTCACAGACCATGAAGGTGTGAACTCTGGCTGTCGTCTTGCATGTATCCGTGAGATCGATGACACTATTTTTAAAAAGGCAGTCCGGGCAGTGAATGCGGAAGGGCAGGTAAACGGTTCCCTTGAAATCGCAATCGGGATTGTCGCATTTTGTGCCGAATATTTTCCCCCGGCCGATATTCTCAAAAAAGACCGATTCCCCTCCATAGGCATGGATATAGATCATTTCCCTGGGGTTGGTCACACCCATCAGTTTCCACTTCCCGGTTTCGTTTCTGATGGGCATGTTGGGCGTAATATGATGAAAATCTCCCCTGATTTTGTACTGGCCGTCTTTTACGCGTACCGTTCCGAATAGGCTCATGATAGTTCCTCCTCCCCTTAGCTATCCTGGTTCAATAGGTGGTCCGGATCCATGAGGATCGTGGCGGTGACATGGGACCCCACACCTGCATGGCTGATCGCCAGGCCCCGTTTGGCACCCTTCACCTGGAGATCCTTCCAGTCCTCGGGTTTTTCCCTGTTGAAGGCCTTCCAGCGGTCGGGATCACCGTGGATTTCACCCCAACGGTTCCAGATATGGGTGGCGATCTCAAAGGCCTGCATGATGCCGGTTGCTCCCACCGCGTGCATACACCCGATGAGACCCCCTGAAAGGTTTGAAGGCAGTCTTCCCGGTTGCCCATCGTGCGGGTTGGTATGGTAGCAGTCGCCGGATTCGACATAGTCCCGGCCTTCCCCGTAGGGCCTGAATCCGACATCTTCGTAAGACTGAACATCACTGATGGTGAATGCATCATGAAGTTCCGCCACATCGAAATCTTCCATGGGATCCGTAATGCCAGCCATTCTGTAACCGTAATAGGTACACATCCTCGCGGCCAAGAAACCGGTGAATCCCGGATAACGATCCCCGCCCGGGAAACGGTCGCCCAAGTCCGCGTATTGTTCCATCGTTTCGTTTGGGAGCAAAGGGATCTCCATATTCCGGCGGCAGGCGACGCGCAGGGTGTGGGATCCTGCGGATACCCAGATTCTCAGGGGTTTGTTTTTCGTGTTCTTCGAAAGTTCCATGGCCGTGTCTTCGTCACAAATAATGGCACAAGCGGCGCCGACACTCATGAGGCAACAGTCAAGGGCGCGAAGGGGATAGGCCACGATTGGAGAATTCAGTACGTCTTCAACGGTAATCTTCATCGGGGCTTGTGCAAAGGGGTTGTGTCGTGCGTAGCCGTGGTGCTTTACCGAGATCTCGGCCAGGGTGCGGCGAAAAGAATCCTCCTCTTTTCCGAATACCTGCCAATATTTCTGAGCCATGACGGCGTAATACCCTGTATAGATGTGACCGAGGGGAGTCTCCCAATCCTTGTCGGCGGCACATGAGATCAGATGATTCCCCTCGTCGGTGGGAACCTCGTCCATCCTTTCCCAGCCCATGGCCAGAGTGCAATCCGAATAACCCGATGCGACGGTCTTGACCGCTTCCCAGAGGGTGGAACCCCCGGTCGCCCCTCCTGTTTTTATTCCGATGTTCCCGAGGGGGTCCAAACCGAGGCGGTCATGAATGACGGCCTCGCCTAAAAGTTGGTCGCCGAAGTGATCAGCGAAATGGCCGTAGTATGCCGTATGGATGAAGCTTTTCAGTTCGGCCGGGGTTTTGTCGATGAGCTCTGCGGCCATGGTCAAAGCGTCGATGCACAATTCCTCCGTACGTCTTTCAGGAATGGCCCGATCAAATTTGGATTGCCCGGCCGTTACCAGATAGACTGGTCTCATTAATTTTGGTATTTTTAATTGTCTTTCACTGAACTTGATCATATGGGGCACTCCTTTCTGGTTTTTTTCAGGTTACGGGCAAACGGGTATTGCACCCTCATAACGTACCCACCCAGAGGGCCACGGCGTTTTCCTCGCCGTGATTGGTGATCCGCTGACTTTCAGGGTTGGACCAGAAATGGATGGAATCTCCTTCAGCCATTTCTATGGTCCTGTCGCCGCTGACGAGTTCAAGCGTTCCCTTGAGGAGGCACAGGATCTCTTGGCCGTTTCTGACATTTTTGCGTACCGGAATGGATTTGCCTTGTTCAACGATTAGAACGGCGCTGTCAATGATCGTCCGGTTTTCGGGTGAAAAGAATCGACGGGTCACGAAGCCCGAATGAGGGAAATCCACCTCTTCCCAATCGGCCTTGCGGATCATGACAAGTTTTTCCTGCTTTTCCATCACATTTAGAAGATCACCGGTATTTATTCCGATGGCACCGCAGACATTCATAAGGGTGTCTACGGAAGGCGAACTGACGTTGTTTTCCACCTGACTGAGAAAACCTTCTGATATGCCAGCCTTTTCCGCCACTATTCTCAGGGTCAGTTTTTTTTCTTTTCGATATTTTCGAATCAGTGAGCCTAGATTCATGTAGTGTTTTCCTTTTATATGGATATCGGTGTGTTAAAATAGATCAGATTGAATAGCTATGAATGTTATGTATAATTAAATATTTAGTATTTGTCAAGTTTGTTTGTTTTTTTGGATGCTGATAATTGGAAGCTCTTCAATAGACGGGAGGTTTTTTTATCTTTAAATTAAAAAATAAAATAGCCCATAAATGAAAACTTATGGTTCTTGGTACCCATTTCTTTTGGTGTATCTCTTCTCCCGATCTGGGGTGAACCCTTTCAATGGAACCGAAAAGACATTGACAGGAAATAAGATGTTAATTTATGGTAAAAATTAACCAATGCTAAATACATCTTATGCGGCTCACCTGATCCACTGTACATTAATCCTATAGACGGAGGAGCGATCATGGATTTCACCCTTTCCATGGAACAGGAGATCCTGAGAAATTCTGTCCGCCATTTTGCCGAAAATGAAATCAAGCCGGTGGCCAGAGAGCTGGATGAGAAAGAGGAGTTTTCTTATGAGACCATGAAAAAGATGGCTGCCCTGGGCCTTTTCGGCATGTTTGTGTCGGAGGAGTATGGTGGACAGGGCATGGACTATGTGTCCTATATTATCGCCACGGAGGAAATCGCCCGGGTGGATGGGTCCCATGCGGCCACCGTGGCTGCGGGAAATTCTCTCGGGATCGGTCCCCTCTATTATTTTGGAAATGAGGAGCAGAAAAAGAAGTACCTGCCCGCTCTTTGTGCCGGAGATGCCCTGTGGGGATTCGGGTTGACCGAACCCAACGCCGGTTCCGATGCGGGAAATACCCAGACGACTGCCGTTCGGGATGGGGACGAGTGGATGATCAACGGGAGCAAAATCTTCATCACCAACGGGGCGACAAGGATAACCAAGGGTGTGACGGCCCTCTGCAGAACAGGGAAAAGGAAAGACGGCCGCCCGGAGCTTTCCTGTGTCCTCATAGAATCAGAAAATCCGGGGTTTGAGGCCCGGGAGATGCACGGCAAGCTAATGTGGCGTGCGTCCAATACCAGTGAACTCTATTTTGACGACTGCCGGGTCCCTGATGAGAATCTTCTGGGCCCAAGGGGGCACGGTTTCTATCAGATGCTGCAGACTCTGGACGGCGGGCGGCTTTCCATCGGTGCCATGGGGCTGGGAGGGGCACAGGGTTGCTTCGAATTGGCACTGAAGTACAGTAAAGAGAGGGTGCAATTCGGCAAACCCATCGCCAATTTTCAGGTCAATGCCTTCAAGCTCGCAGATATGGCCCTTGAAATCGAATGCGCTCGGCTCCTTCTCTATAAGGCCTGTTGGTTGCGGGATAACGACAAGCCTTTTACCAAAGAGGCCGCCATGGCCAAACTGGTCTGTTCCGAAGTTATGTACCGGTGTGCCAACCATGCCGTGCAACTTCACGGTGGCTACGGCCTGATGAAGGAATATGATGTGGAGCGATTTTACAGAGATCAGAAATTGCTGGAAATAGGGGAGGGGACCTCCGAGGTTCAGAGAATCGTGATCGCACGCCTTATCGGAGCCCTGTAGGTCTAAGTCTCAGTTTTCCTCGAAAGACGGTAAGCGTATTCTGCATCTCCTCAAGCATCTATATCCAGTCTCTCCCGCTTTGACCCTTTCGGCCCCGGCCGTTTGACGCCCCTCATTACCCCAGTCATTTTCGGTAACTCCCTATGGGTTTGCCAATTTGAAGGCCTTTTTCAAATAAAAATTTGCTGCCTGGAAATCCATACAAGATCTTCGCCAAGGCCGAGCCCTGGCCTCAAATGGCGGCGTCGCAATGAAAGGGCTCACTCCGCCGACGATCAAGACCGGACCCGGATGATTTGGCTTGACCAAGTGATTCTCAACAGGTAATTACAACGTGATCAATTCTTGTTGGAAGTCATTACAGGGCAACCATAAGCAGGAGACCACTTGCGCAAATAATCGGGACCTGACAGGGGGGCTATTCGGGAACGGAGCTGAATGTAAACGCCATGTTGGATCGCATCTTAGGAAAAGAAATCGCTCATTACGTGAAAGCCCATCGAGGCCTGGTTATCCTTGCCCTTGCCCTCACGGCCCTTTCCACGCTTTTTGTTGTGGTACCCGCCTATCTTTTACAACCCTTTGTCGATGAGGGGATGAAGACTGGTGCCGAGCCTGCCACATGGAAGATCCCCTGGGTCGTTTTTGATTGGGGCGAGGGGTTTTCCTGGCATCGAACGGAACTGGTTCTGGTCGACGGCATCTCTCCAAACAGACTTCTGATTTTGCTTACCATCGTGGCGTTCTTGTCCGTTGTTTGCAAATCCATCACCATCTACTTGAGCCAGTTGGCAGCAGCCGCCTTTTCCAACCGGGCCATTATGTCGGTAAGGATCGATCTGTTTGATAAATTTATCTCATTGCCCCTCGGTTTCTACCACAAGCGCAAGGCTGGAGAGCTCATTTCCAGGTCTACAGCCGATTTAACGGTGATGCAGGGGACCATCTCGAATATCCTTATCGGCCTGATTCAACATCCCCTTACTGCTTCGATTTTTTTGATATATCTCCTTATCATGAACCCCAAGCTGACTCTGTTTGTTTTCGTGACGGTTCCCGTGATCGTGGGCCTGATTCGCCTGTTCGGAAGAAAGGTGAAAAAACATTCCATCAGAGTCCAGGACGGCATTTCACTGGTGACTTCCGCCTATCAGGAAATCCTTCTTTGTCTCAAGGTCATCCAGGGGTTTTGTACGGGCAAAGTTGAATCGGATAAATTTCGCGTGCTTGCCGATGAATTGTACAGGAAGGTCATGCATTGGAACCGTTGGTTTCTGGGGCTTGGACCCATGATGGATGCCACCGTGTTTCTGGTCTTGCCCGCAGTCTTGATCGTCGGAAAAGTGTACTTTCATCATACCCTTGGCGAATTGATGTCTATGGTCTACGCATTCTCCCGGGTCTATTCACCTGTGAAGAGCCTGGCCAGGGTGAATAATGAACTTCGTAGTCTTCAGGGCGCCACGGAACGGGTCTTCGCCATCATGGAGACGGAGCCGGATATTCGTGAAAAAAGCGATGCAAAATCCCTCGCCAGGCCCCGGGAATTGATCCAATTTAAAAATGTCTATTTTTCCTATGATTTTTCGGTTCCTGTGCTCAAGGGTATATCCTGTAATATTAAACCCGGTCATATGGTGGCCTTTATCGGTTCGACAGGGGCGGGGAAAAGCACACTCCTGGATCTTCTGCCCCGATTCTATGACGTCACGGGGGGAACCATCGCCATTGACGGTATCGATATTCGGGATGTCACTCTCGAATCCCTTCGCCGTCAGATAGGCATCGTCAGTCAGGAAGTCCTTCTTTTTCATGACACGATCGCCAATAATATTCGGTACTCCCATCCTGAAAAGGATTTGGAAGCGGTCATCAGGGCGGCCAAGGCCGCCCATGCCCATGATTTTATCATGGCCCAGAGCCTGGGATATGATTCGATTGTAGGGGATCGAGGGGCTCTTTTGTCAGGCGGGCAGAGACAGCGTATCGCCATTGCACGAGCAATCCTTGCGGAAGCCTCAATCCTGTTGCTTGACGAGGCCGCCTCGGCCCTGGATGCCGAAAGCGAGAATTTTATTCAAGAGACTCTCGAAAGGTTGAGGGGAGATAGAACTATCCTGGTCGTGGCACATCGGTTGAGCACCATCAGGAAGGCCGATATCATCTACGTGCTGGAGGAAGGCAGGATCGTGGAATCCGGGGGTCATGAGGAGTTGCTGGCCCGGGAAGGACGTTTTCGACAACTTCATGACATGCAAGTAAGCGATTAAAGGGGAAGTTGCCGGGGGAGAAAGGCGCCATGACTTTTAACTCTCTTGTCAGGCTGCAGGAGCCGGGAAATCGACTGTTACCTGAACTTTTTCGGCGCCGGTGTACTAGGATTCTTTCAGAAGCGATTTGATTTCATCCTGTGAGACACCGTAAAAGCGAATGGTTTTGTGCTTCGATCGTTTGCCTGAGATGATCTCAACACTCGATTTGGAAATTCTCAGTCTTTTTGCGAAGAGATCGACAAGGGCCTTGTTTGCAAGACCATCGACAGGAGGTGCGGTGATTTTTATTTTATAGACACCCCCTTCCTTTTCGAGGATTCGGTTTCTGGATGATCTGGGAACGACTTTTACCCTGATTTCGATTCGTTCCATCTTCGGCTCCTTTTTTACTTTTTTTTTCATGGATTTCTGTCTTCCGTGGTCATAAGAAGTCATCCGGTTGCTTCAGCACGGGTGCTCAAGTCAACTGCCGGGGCGCCAGCACTCCAATATTTGTATTGAATTCCCAAAAAGGTTGGGATAGGGTTGCCGCTGTTGTTGTATATGACTTCTGTCAGGGGCGCCTCGATGTATCTTATCAAATCCATCATTGATATCGTCATAGTCCTTTTGCTGGTGAGACTACTGATTAGGCCCAATGAGGCCTATTTTGATCCCATCTACAGGCTCATCTACCGGATTACAGATCCCGTGCTGATTCCTTCCAGATACCTTATCCGCGATGCCTCAAAAGGCATATTGCTGATTGTTTCGGTACTGATTGTTCTCAGGGGTTTGGTATTTGTCGCAATTAGCCCCATGTCTGTGTCCACCGGGATCGGCATCAGCTTTTTGAACCTTTTTCAACTTCTTTTTCAGGCCTACATGGTGATGTGGTTCGTTTCCGTTCTCTCCCAACGGGCCTTTGGAACTTCATTCCAAAACCTGATTCAACGCGCCTTTACGCCTATCCTCAGGGTGTCTCAGCGGTTTGGGATTCGAAGACACCGCCTTCATCTTTTTTTCTTTCTGTTTCTATGGGGCACCTATGCCCTTTTGAGCGTCATTATTCGCTCTACCACAATCCCCGGAATTGTCTTTTCCCCTTTGTTGTTCGTCCACGGGTTCGCCGATGGTTTGATGCTTCTACTGGGCCTTTTTACTTTTCCTGGTTTTTTTTCATTGGTCATCATTGTCGGGGCCCTGCTTTCCTGGGTCAGCCCGGACCCTTCCAATCCTGTAGTGCAAGCCATTTACGGCATCAGTGAACCCCTTTTGAGCCTCTTTCGCCGATTCATTCCCCTGTTGGGGGGGATTGATTTTTCACCTATCGTGGCCATTTTTTGCTTTCAGATTCTGGGTGGGTTGGGTCAGCAACTGATTGCCGGGTTCTTGAGGGCGCTGTAAGCGACGAAAAAGACACCCTCAGGGGGAGAGAGGTGCGGCCTTTCGGATTTCAAAGGCCGTGATGATCCCATGGCATTTACATGCCGTTCCAAGGAGCCACCTGCCGTTTCCACTCTTTTTAACCTCACTGAAGAATCTCGCCATATCTCTGACCCGATATCCACCCATTCCCGGTGCAATTTGGCGGCTTTGGGTAACATGGACCCGATAGCCGGCGACGGCCAATCCTCCTAAGAGGTCATAAAGGGGAGGGCCTCGCCTTTTGCCCGTCACTGTGCAGTATTCTTCAGGTTCCGGGCAATCGTCCGGGCATCGGAAATCGGCATAGCTAACCAGTAAAGATCCCTCGGAACCCTGCCATGTATGAGGCAGAATAGATCTTATCTTCTCCGGGACAGGTGCTTGATGGACCGTCCGTTTATCCTCAAGAAGGCCTTTCAGCCATTCAAAGGTAAGGTGAAGGGGGATGGCCGGAATAACCGTATTGGAGGGATGGAGCAGTAGAAAATTTTTGCACAGGAAATGGATGCCGTCGCATAAAATTTTCTTGGCGGAACCCCCCTGGATAACTTCAAGATTACTCTTTTCTTTGTCCACGATAAATATCGGGGACTCTCCCCTTTCACTCAGTATTCTGAGAGCCCTTTGTCCGAAATGCCCAGCCCCGATGATGAACACAGCCGTTTCAGGGAGTGGCACCGAAATGTCGCAGAATGGATATTGGGGTGGGGTCGCCTTTTCCATCGTGAGCGGATTCACATGAGTGAGGTGAACAAGCAGGGCATAGTGTCCCTATTCATGACGAACAACTCGTCTCAGGGTGAGGTCAACCCGATATTATAAAACAGGAAGGACCCTAAGTTATTTTGAGCCATAGGGCTCGTCGTTTGCTGGATCAAAAGTGTGTTAGAGTAAGCCGATAAGCCGGGTTCTGTTTCTCCGGTACCGCGTATTGCGAAACCGGGGACAATGACCATTCATCTTGCCCCGACGTTACCGTCGGGGTCGAGCGACCTACCCGGGAACTCGAGCGGACCGCCCTTAATCGTTCCCCTATTTGGTTTTGCTCCGGATGGGGTTTACCTAGCTCCTGTCGTCACCGACTGGACTGGTGAGCTCTTACCTCACCCTTTCACCCTTACTCGACAAAACGGTTCGAGACCTTTCTGTCGGGCGGTTTCCTTTCTGTGGCACTTTCCTGCCCGTCACCGGGACTGGGGGTTACCCAGCATCCTGTCCTGCGGAGCCCGGACTTTCCTCCCCTTTGCCTGTCTGCAAAGCAGCGGTCATTTGTCTTACTCTAACACACGGCTTATTGTACATCGTTTCTGACGTCCTGAAAATGTTCGTCTTCACCCCAGTAGATCATACGATTGCAATATGGGCAGGTCATCAGGACATCACCCTTCAACAATTCGTTGAATTTCTGGGGGGGGAGACCCATATGGCAGGCTTGACAAACCCCTGCGATCACAGCACTAATCGCTTTCCCCGCCCTCCTTTTTCGAAGAAACTGGTATTTTTTAAGAATATCGTCATTCACGGTCCGGCTGAGTTTTTTGTTCTTTTTTTGAAGACCGTCGAGCTCTTTATCTAATAGACCGAGTTCTTTTTCGATTTCATGCTTGCCCTGATTGAACTCTGTCTTCAGTCGGTTATGTTCATCTTTGTTGGTCATTTTTTTCTGTTCAAGGGCTTCGATCTCTTCAAACAGCCGGATCATTTTGTCCTCTGTGTGGGATTTCGTCAATTTAATGTCTTCGATTTCCTTGAGGACTGCGGCGTATTCCTTGTTTGATTTAATGTTGGAGAGTTTGATGTTGCTTTTTTCAATTTTGCTATCAAAATCCTGGATTTCCTGCTCGATCTGTCGTCTCTCCTTTCCCAACAGTTCCAGCCTTTCGGAGTCTTCTCGAAATTTTTCTTCAGCAGCGGCGAGGTCCCCCTGAAGGTTTTGAATCCTCAATGGAGCCTTATTTTTCTGATCATTGATTGTATTGATCCTGCTGTCGCAGGCCTGAAGTTGTACCAAGATTTTCATTTGGTCCTTCACCTGTTGTCCCCCTAATTCATGATAGTGTAGTCAATTAAAAATTCTTTCGCATATCGTCTATAAATAGGAAAATCGTCTTTCTGGACGAAATGATCATCTGTCACCGGAGTGCACTCGGTGAGGAGTTTTATTTGCTGCAGTCAACTGGTCCTTCATCTATACCGCATAGGGTCTCTTTCGTCTTGGAGAAACTCTACGGTAGCCTCCCAGTCCTTTTTTATCAGGATTTTTCCGAGTTGATCCGCAAAGAGCGATAATGCGGCCTTTTCCGTGTGAAAATGACCCCCGTCAATGAGGGCCAGCCCGGTACTTTCGGCCTCTAAAGAATGATGGTGCCCCACATCGCCGGTTATTAAGAGATCGGCGCCTGCTTCAGCGGCAAAAGAAACAAGACTCCCTCCGGAACCCCCCACTACGGCAACCCGGCTGATAAGTCGATCCCCCTTGCCTACTATTTTGACGGCCTGCGATCCGAGTTTTTCTTTGACTGTCTCACCCATCTCGTCAAGACTTTTGGCTTCCGGGAGAAGACCGATTCGCCCGAGACCCACCTTGTCGGTATTTGAGTCGCCCCTTTTTTGAAGGGGAGTTGCATCTTGAAGCTCGAAGATTTGCGCCAACATATCGTTGATGCCGCCCTGAGATACATCTAAATTTGTATGGGCGGCAACTATGGATATGCCGTCCCTCATGGCCTTAAAAATGACATTTACAGGAAAGGTTTCCATATCAAAATGGGTAAGGGGAGTGAAAATCAAAGGGTGATGGGTCAGCAAGAGTTGAGCTCTTCTCCGGTGGGCCGTCTTTAGGTTGGCTAGTGTTGGATCAAGGGCTATCATTATTTTTTGAATAATTTGAGACCGCTGTCCAACCTGTAAACCGGGATTGTCCCAATCTTCCGCGAGGCTGGCGGGTGCCAGTTCCTCCAGTATGTCAATTATATTGCTGAGCCTGAGGCGCATTTTTTGCTCGAAAATCCCGATAATGAATGCCTTGTAACGATAAAAGAGCCATGAGCCTATCGGATAATTCCGAAATCCATAGGTCGTTGGAACCTTTAAGGGGAGAAAAAACTATCGTCCGAAAGGGGAGGAATAAAGGAATCCGAAAATCGAAAAGGCGCACCAAATAAGATGCGCCCTTGATTTTTGCACGACGTGTTGTTTGGAATATCACGGCAATAAAATTTTTTGCTGTCATTATGACAAAATTATTGATGATGGGCCCACCTGGGTTCGAACCAGGGACCTACCGGTTATGAGCCGGTGGCTCTTCCAGCTGAGCTATAGGCCCAAACCATTTGCGTTAAACGTAGTCATCAGCATGCAGCTTGATTAGCCGTTTGTCAAGTGAAATTGACGAACTAAAAAGATCTCTGCACCACTTTAGAGTTTTTAAAAGCCATGATCAATGTCGCTGTGTTTCGGAGAGCTGAAATGTTATAAAAATTTACTGTTCAATAAAACTCTTCAATTTCTTGCTTCTGCTGGGATGCCGCAATTTTCTCAGAGCCTTTGCCTCGATTTGTCTGATTCTTTCCCTTGTAACACTAAAATCACGGCCGACTTCTTCGAGAGTATGGTCCGATTTTTCTCCGATACCGAATCGCATCCGCAACACTTTTTCCTCTCTCGGAGTAAGTGTGGTCAGAACCTTTCTCGTCTGTTCCCCCAGATTATGATTCACAACTGCATCGCCCGGAGAAATGATCTTCTTATCCTCGATAAAATCTCCCAAATGGCTGTCTTCCTCTTCACCTATGGGTGTTTCGAGGGAAATGGGCTCCTTGGCGATTTTCAAAACTTTTCTCACCTTTTCTAAAGGAAATTCCATTTTTTCCGCAATTTCTTCAGGGGTAGGCTCTCGCCCATGCTCCTGGACCAGATACCTGGACGTTCGTATGAGTTTGTTGATGGTCTCGATCATATGTACCGGGATGCGAATTGTCCTGGCCTGATCGGCAATGGCCCTGGTGATGGCCTGTCTGATCCACCAGGTCGCATAGGTGCTGAATTTATATCCTCTTTGGTATTCAAATTTGTCTACGGCCTTCATGAGGCCGATATTGCCCTCTTGAATGAGATCCAGGAATTGGAGGCCCCTGTTAGTGTATTTTTTTGCAATACTGACAACCAACCTCAGATTGGCCTCGATCAGTTCACTCTTTGCCTTTTTTGATTTTTCAATCCTTTCTTTGACCGTCTTCAGCGTATCCCTTAATTCCCGTTTGTCCATATTTGTTCGTTCTTTGAATTCCTTGATACACTTTTGGGCATTGTCTACCTTGTCCTTCAGGATCAGAAGATCATTTTTTGTCATTTTTAGAGAAGTTACGATCTGATCATCCTTGGCCGATTTCGGGATCTGACTGATGCATTTTTTGAGATGCGAAATGGGCTTGCCCCCGACCCTGAACATGCAATCGGAAATATCCTTTTCCGCTTCATCAATCTGGGCCACGATCACTTTGAGTCTCTCAACCATGTGGTCGAGTTGTGTCTTCTCAAGTTTGAAGGAACTGATGAGCTCCACAATTTTCTTGTGATTTTCTTCTGCTTTGAATTTCAGTTCCTTTTTTGTGGCTGCGGGGCACTGTCTTTTCTGCATTTCCCTCTTGGAATCGGTACGCTCTTGATATAAAGAACTTATTTCATGAATGAGAGCGATAATGGCCTCTCGTTTTTCCCCGACCTGAGTGTGACTGTCCTCATCGTCAAGGTCATTGATCACATCCTTTAATTTGATTTCGCCCAACTGGAGGAATTCGCCCAGCTCTATGATATACTCGATGCCGACACAACATTTGAGTAAGGCGCTTAAGGCTTCGCTCTCTCCCGCTTCGATTCTCTTGGCGATTTCCACCTCGCCTTCTCTCGTGAGGAGGGATATGCAGCCCATTTCCTTCAAGTACATCTTTACGGGATCTGAGACCCTGGCGCCGCTATCCGATAGATCCGGCCGAAAAGCCTCTTTTTCTAGGGCCTTATCCTGTTTTTTCTTAACTTTTTTGGATTTTTCGATTTCTTCTTTTGATGCCTCGTCAATGACCATGATGTCCAATTCTTGAAACATCATCATGAGATCATCGATAAATTCGGAAGACACGACATCGTCGGGCAGATCATCGTTTAACTCCTCGTAGGTGATATAGCCCTTATCTTTTCCGAGATTGATCAATCTCTTTAAATTAACCATACCAGAATCGTCGGTCATTATTTGTCCTCCTGCATGGTTCCCCTTGGAATGGGGTTAACCCCACCTTTCTTTGATATATTTAGGAATCCTGTTAAGTTCCTCGATATCCCCTGTTTTCAATCCTCTTTTCAGAGCGCGTTTTTTGGATTCCGTGATTTTTATTTTTTGAATTCTATCCTCAAATTCCCGCACGGCCAGTTCTGCCTCATCCGCCTGAAACATCGGAGGGTTCAGCATACTCTCTCGAAATGTTTCTGTGGCGGTCCTCTCTTTTAACCGGTCGAGAATGTCACTGGGTGCGATTATTCCTTCTCTTTCGAACAGTTCATGAGCGTCCTCAAGGATTTGCAGCACGATCCGGTTTGAAACAAGGACCTTATAGTTACGTTTCATTAACCGGTGCATTGCCTGAGGATGATGGACCAAAATATTCAGAAGAGACGCCTCGTCGCTACTTATGGGATTAGGTTCGGGTGTCTCTTTTTGTACTGTAAAGGCCGTATCCTTTTGTGTCTTTGATTCCTGCCATTGCCGAAGTTCCTTGATGATTGCAACTTCGGCAATCCCCGCCTTTTCCGCCACACGTCTTACGTAAAGCGAGCGCTGTGCTTCGCTTTTGAGTTTTGCCAGGGTGGGAAGAATCTCCTTCAATGCATTGAGCTTGCCTTCAATTTGATCGCCTTTTTTGGAAAAACTGAGCTCAATAAAAAAGTCGAACATGGGTACGGCCTCATCCAGGAGTGTCTGGAATTTATCCAGGCCGTTCCCGTTCACATAGCTATCAGGATCCTCACCCTCAGGCAGAATCAACACCTTGGATGAAAACCCTTCTGCCTGGAAATGCGAGAGGCTTTTCATGGCTGCCGTTTTTCCCGCCGTATCCGCATCGAAGACGACCACCGCCTCTTCGGCGTACCCCTTGAGCATTCGAATGTGATCCCTCGTAAGGGCCGTTCCCAGGGTAGCCACGACACCTCGGAATCCGTGCTTATTTAATGCCAACACATCGGTGTAGCCTTCCACGATCACGGCGCGAGAATCCTCTCGAATCGATTGGACGGCAAGGTGGAGACCATAGAGTGCTTTTCCTTTATGGAAAAGAGAGGTTTCGGGTGTATTGAGATACTTGGGCAATGAGTCATCCAACACTCTGCCACCGAAACCAATAACCTGTTTTCGAAGATTACAGATCGGGAAGATAACCCTTCCCCGAAAACGGTCATAATACCCTGCACTTTTTCTAGGGAGGATCAAACCGGCTTGGACCGCTACGCCCATATCCCGTCCTTTACCCTGCAAAAAGCGTGACAAACCATTCCATTCGTCGGCGGTGTATCCCAGTCGAAATTCCTCGGTCAGTTTTGTCGGGATACCTCTTTGGGCCAGGTATTGTCTGCCGGGTTCCCCCTTTTTTGACCGCAAAAGTGTATCGTGAAAAAATGTTGCGGCCTCTTCGTTGATTCTCAAAAGAGATTCATTCAATTCCAGTTTTCCCCTTTGAACCGGTGTCAATGGTTTCTCAGGAAGGGGAATATGGTATCTTTCAGCCAGATCACGCATCGCCTGTGGAAAAGATACTTTGTGGTATTCCATCCAGAAGGCAAAGACGTCCCCGCCTTTTTTGCACCCGAAACAATGAAACATTTGCCTGGCGGGACTGACAGTGAAGGACGGAGCCTTTTCCGAATGAAAGGGACATAGGCCGATATGACTCTGGCCCGCCCGTTTCAGCTGTACGTATTGTCCGATGACTTCGACAATGTCTGCCGCACTCCTAATTTCATTTTTTACAAAGTCTGAAGAATTCATGATAGCTGTATCGGTTAAGAATTCGCCTGTAGCTCAATGATTTAATGACATGTGTTCATGCCTGATTTACACAATATCTTCATTCCTCTAAACCGGCCGATGTTGTCATCGGCCGTGTCTTAGGTTACAAAAATATTGTTGGAAAACAGCGCATTTCAATACCGGCTGACCTAAATTCTTCTCTACAATCTGGATATCTGTCTTGCATTTAAACGAGATGTAAGTGCATAGGGGCCTTATTAGGTGCCATAGCAATGGACGGGTTTTCAAGAAATGATTTCAAATTTAGGCCTTCAAACGAAAAAACCCCTTCACCTGAAAGAAGGAGTCCTATTGCAGAAACCGGCTTTCTGTTTCTTTGGAGATCCTGGGTTATTGAAATATTTCAGCGACAAATTATTTGTTCGCCCCAATTGAACGGGAACATTAACACAAAGTGAATGGCGCCATTCAAAGAACTTGCAAACACCTTGTATGACTATCGGAAATGAGCCTAACTCAATAATTTTTTGGCCAGTTCGCTTACTTCTTTACCTTGGGCCTGCCCAGCCATTCGGTCCAAGGCAGCTTTCATGACTTTGCCAAGATCCCTGGAGTTATTCGCTCCTAATTCGGAAATTATTTCACGTATGGTCTTTTCTATTTCCGCCGAGTTCAATTGCTTTGGCAGATATTCATAGAAGATCTTCGTTTCCTCCTCTTCCTTTGCTGCCATGTCATCTCTGCCCCCCTGCCTGAACTCCTTTGCAGCCTCTTGCCCTTTTCTTATAAGGGAGGAAATAATCGTCTGAACGGCTTGGTCCGTCAGTTCACTCCCTTTTTCAGTCTGTTTATTCTTGAGGGCCGTTTTCAACATTCTCAGACAAGAGACGCGCAGAGTATTTTGGGCCTTTATCTGAGTCTTCAGATCTTCAGAGATCTTTTCTTGGAATGTGATATTTTTAGTCATCTCAATATCGGTCCGAAAATGGATACGGTTAACACTAAAGTATATATACCATTACTAAAAGGTCAATACTCAATTCTTATTTATCGGTTTTTTTGCAACTTTTATCGCCTGACTGAGATTCAGTATCCCTTCATAGAGGGCTCGACCTGTAATCATGCCGGTGACGCCATATTTGGAAAGGGTAAGGACTTCGGCCACATCCTCCATCCCGGAAATTCCCCCCGAAGCGATAACCGGGATATGCAGGGCTTTTGCCAACTCGCCCGTCGCTGTCACATTCGGACCCGTTCGCATGCCGTCTCTTTGAATGTCTGTGTAGATTACTGAAAAAATACCGGTCGGTTCGAATCTTGCCGCCAAGTCAACGGGGGTTATGTTCGTTTCCTCCGTCCAGCCTTCAACGGCTACCTGATTGTGTTTCGCATCGATGCCGACAATGATATGTTGCGGAAAGGTATCGCAGGCAATCTGCACAAAATCAGGGTTTTTGTAGGCTACAGTGCCGAGGATGACCTGTTGGATGCCCAAATTCAGGTAGGCTTTGATGGTCTTGAGGTCTCTGATGCCTCCACCCAGCTGAATGGGAACGGAAACGGCCTTGATTATTTTTTCAATGGCCCTTTGGTTAACCGGCCGACCCCCCACGGCTCCGTCAAGATCCACCAGATGGATTCGTTCAGCACCGGCGTCGAGCCACTCCCGCGCCACCTCTTCCGGATGCTCAGAATAAACGGTCTCCCGTGACATCCGGCCCTGCTCAAGTCTGACACATCTTCCGTTTTTTATGTCTATTGCCGGAATGACAAGCAATTTTTAATCCTCCCCCATGCCTTTTCCCTTTGGAAACGTAGCAAGCAGGCTTTCAAGACCATGATCAGCCAATTCTTCAGCAACCATCCATTTTCCTTTGCTTTTGAGGAAGGTCTTCATATCGTAGAGGTTTTCACTGAGAGAATGTTGTGTCTTATCAAATTTTCCCTTCCACAGCACCCTGCCGTCTTGAGACCTGATGAGATAAAGGTCAAAGGCCACAGAAGCCGGGTGATTGACGGCATAATCAGTGCCCTCTCTTTCTTTCCATCGGTATGTATAACCTATCAGCACCGTCTTGGCCGAAAACGCTTGACCGATTTTCTGGGCTATCTCAACATCGCTGAGAAGAGATCCCGAACTGATAAGGCTTGAAAACACACCCCGTGCCTGACCGGGAGAAAGGAGATCATACTCGCCTGAAACAAGGAGTTTGTTGAACAGGCTCTCTGTCAGTTTATCCGATATGAGTCCGGTTGTCGGTGCGGCTATGAAAACCGTACCGGTGACCGGACTGCGCGCGGGACCGGATTCCCCTCCGGGGGCGATAGCCGGTTTAAAACCAACAATAACCATCTTTCCGGTGGTTACAACCGAAGGTGTACTCTGAGAAGCTGTTTGAGAATGAAACTGACAGCCTTGCATAAAAGCCATGATTGACAGAATCGTAAGAAGCACGAATCCGATACTTGTCACAGATAACCGAGGTCTCATATTGTCTCCCATAGACCGACGCGAAATTCTATTCAAGCCCTGTCGAACGGTTTGCAGACCTTAGAGAAACCCCTTGGTTGAAGGGATTTCGCCTTGGAGTCTGTCCTCGAGGGCTACCGCATGGTCCAAAGCTTTTCCGAAGGCCTTGAAGATGGCCTCGGCAATGTGATGGGGATCATCACCCGATAGAAGATCTACGTGCAAGGTCGCCCCGGAATGGTTCACGAAGGCACGAAAAAATTCCCTGGCTAAATGGATGTCGAATCTGCCGGTTCTGGTCTCTTTTGCGACGACACGATAGGCGAGAAAAGGCCGGTTTGAGAAATCAACTACAACCCGCGCGAGGGCTTCATCCATGGGAACGAATGCGCAGCCGTAACGCCTGATTCCTCTCTTTTCCCCGGTGGCCTCGGAGAAGGCCTGTCCCAGGCATATCCCGAGATCTTCAACCGTGTGGTGATCATCAACGTCTGTATCTCCGGAGGCGGCGATTTTCATGTCTATAAATCCGTGAGCTGCCGCCAGGGTCAACATGTGATCCATAAATGCTATGCCGGTATCGATTTGGGTTGTGCCTCTTCCGTCCAGATCAATTTCCAGCCGAATGTCCGTCTCTTTAGTCTTTCGATTGATGGTGGCTTTTCTTTCCATGGTCCAATGGCTCCGGAGGCAACCGGGCGAGGTATATTGCACAAGTAACAAGTGACGAACAACGAATCCATCATCCTTTTGGCTCGTCACTCGCCACGTGAATGGGTTACTCGAGTGGTGGAGATGGTGGAATTCGAGTCCCATCACAATCCAAAAATATAACCATCCAAAATTATCGTTATTTTTCGATTCGACTCCATCAAGCTGCAACTCAATGTGTAAAAACGTTATGTAACCTTATAAGCACAAAAAATCAAGAATAAACCCCATACCTTACCATTTTCAAAAAAACCATACTCCACCCCTCAATTCTGAAAAAGCCTTTGTTATCATTCTGTGAGAGAATCAGAAGGGCCTTTGCAGAATGCCAGTTAAGGCTTACAGTACAGCGTTCAGCTATATACATCAGACAGGTATGCAGGGAATATCTCAATTCCTTTTTTCCCATGACTTTCTGAAGATCTACCGGAGCATTCATACGGAAACAATAGAAATATTGATTTCGGATAAGATAGCTGGGAGATTTGGTGATAGGGGGCATCGGGCAACTCCATCCTACAATGTGTGTAATCATTGTGTGTAACAGATGGAATGGATCTATTTTTGAGGCTTAATTAACAAAAAAACCTACTGTAAAAACAGTAGGTTAATTTGCAAAAATGGTGCCGAAGGCGAGACTCGAACTCGCACAGGCATACACCCACTAGACCCTGAACCTAGCGCGTCTACCAGTTCCGCCACTTCGGCACGGAAATTGAGTTGATATTTTGGTAGAGATTCTTATATTATCTCACATCCCATGTCAATAGGATAAATAAGCTTTGGCGTCATATTTTAGAAGGAGGGTCGGATTATTTTAAGTACGGACCCTTACCATCGATTTATTCAGTTTTTCGGAAAGGAAACCTTCCGAATTTCAAATTTTAGCAGGGAGAACCGCAACATTAAATCATGAATGTGATCAATAGCCTAACCGAACTGCAACACCCATTTGAAAACCCTGTCCTGACTATCGGCAATTTTGACGGCGTTCACAAGGGACACCTTGCCCTTTTCGACAAGGTAAAGGAAAGGGCCAAAGCCATACACGGCCATTCGGTCGTCATGACCTTTGATCCCCACCCCTTGAAAGTCATGAAGCAGGGGAACGGTCCCCCACTCATTACGCCCACCCGGCAGAAGCTTGAGCTTATCGCGGAGGCGGGAATAGATTTCATACTCTGCATCCCTTTTACCCGGGAATTCGCCGAAATTTCGGCGGACGCCTTTGTCCGGGAACTCCTTGTAAGCAGGCTTGGACTGAAGGAAATTGTCGTCGGTTATGATTACAGTTTCGGGAACCGGCGCGAAGGAAACATTGACCTGCTCAAAAAAATGGGGAAAACTCTCGGATACAGGGTCCATGTAGTTAAACCCTTAGTGGTCAATGAAAACCTCGTCTCAAGCACCTCCATCAGAAACCTTGTCAGTGCAGGGAATCTGGTCAGGGCAAAAGAACAGTTGGGCCGGAATTACCAAGTAACCGGAACCGTGGTCAAAGGAGCGGGCAGGGGAGGAAAACTCCTCGGCTTTCCCACGGCAAACCTGCAACTTGCGGACGAACTTATTCCCCGAAAAGGAGTTTATGCCGTCACGGTGTTCATGAACGGCAAGACTTATTACGGGGTCACCAATATCGGCTATAACCCCACATTCGGCAACAATGCCCTGTCCATCGAGACCCACCTACTTGATTTTACCGGGAATCTGGAGGGAGAGGTCATCAAGATCAATTTCATCTATCACCTAAGGGATGAAAAGACCTTCGACTCCATTGAAGAGCTGTCAGACCAGATTACCCTGGACATCCAACATGCAAAAGGCCTACTGGGCATAGGCAACTCGGCCCAACAAATCGGCTAGGACCCCAAACCGGAAGGTCTGATCAGGGCTCGTCTTTGATGCCCTGTTCATGGTCCTTACCTTTCGCAAACTTGACGCGAACCCCATGTCGGCGGCGATTTATTCCGCCTTTTTTCTTTTTTTATCCTATTCAGCCGATAACGGGCGGCGGCCTTCTTTTTTTTAAAAAAGATATTTACTTTTCATACCACTTGCTTTATAAGACCATTCGTCTACGCAGGAGTAAAGCGTTGCAGGACTGTAACCTAAAAAAAGGCAAATAGCCTCCTGAAAAAGGGCAGGCAGGGTAAATAAAATTTTCCGGTTACGATGCTTCTGGGTTTTATGAAGTTTTGAGACACCATCTGGAAGCCGGAAAAAAATAATTTGATCTGGGATTTCAAGTCGAGGTTGTCGAGAATTCAAGTCGGTTTTTTTAGGGTCGCAAAGCTAACTGTAAAACAAAATATTTCGGAGTCGCAACCCTTTTCCGGCCTAAGGAACCTCATCGTTTCTTGCTTCTTTGGAGAGACACGAGCATTCACCTTTGTTCGATTCAAGTCTAAGAAATTCCCTCGTCAAATAACCCAACAATTATTATGGCATCGAATAAACCCCGTGAACGATTGGTTTCCGTGGTTTTATATTTTTGTTCCAAAAAGCGAAACGGCACAGGATTCAGCGGACCATCGAACCTTGATCTTCGTGTTTTGCAATAGCATTGATGGAGAGACTCGAGTTTTTTTCAGTCTGGATACCGGTCCGTTTCATCTTCCTTTTCAGGATAGAGAGCAAGAAAAAAATGAATGATTCCTTTCTCACTTTTCCAAAGGGGGGCACACATCCCCCTGAGTCAAAAGCACTCACCGAGCACCTCCCGGTGGAGACACTGCCTCTTCCCGAAGAAGTGGATCTCCTCATGGTTCAACATTTCGGCGCCCCCTGCACCCCTCTGGTGAAAAAGAAGGGAGACGTCACGGAAGGAGACCTAATCGGCCAGGTGGAAAAAGGGCTTGGGGCCGGCATTCATGCCAGTGTAACCGGCAAGGTAAAGGATATTGGGGTTTCCGTGAATCCTGTATCCGTTCAAACCCCCTCGGTCACGATCAAAAGGGACCCTGAGGCCGAACCCAGGTCATACACACCCTCAGATTGGACGGCCCTGTCCAGAGAGGACTTGGTCAAACGGATTAAAGACGCCGGGATCGTGGGCATCGGGGGCGCGGGATTTCCAACCCATGTCAAACTGGCCCCCCCACCGGAGGCAAAGGTCGATACCCTGATCCTCAACGGTGCGGAATGCGAACCCTATCTTACCACGGACCATCGACTGATGCTGGAACACCCGGAAGAGGTTCTGGATGGTGCCAAAATCATACTGGCCGTCTTGGGAATCCAGGAGTGCCATATCGGGGTTGAATCCAACAAGATGGATGCCGTCGAGGCCCTGAGAAAAGCGGCTCGTGATCAGTCGTCCAATGATTTCCGAATCCACGTGGATGCCCTGGAGGTAAAATACCCCCAGGGTTCCGAGAAACAACTGATTGAGAGCATTACGGGTCGCAGGGTTCCGGCATTCGGGCTGCCCTTTGATGTGGGAACCATTGTCCAGAATGTGGGAACCACCAAGGCCGTTTATGACGCTGCGGTCCTGAACAAACCCCTGTACGAGAAGGTGATCACAATCTCGGGAAAAGGCATTGAAAGGCCGGCAAACCTCAAGGTAAGAATCGGGACCCGGTTGAGCGATATCGTGTCCTACCTTGGTGGAACGAAACCCGGGTTGTCCAAGGTGGTCATGGGCGGTCCCATGATGGGTTTTGCTGTTTCCACTCTTGATGTCCCGATCACTAAGACGACCTCCGGCATACTTTTCCTCACCGAGGAGGAGATAGATACCCGCCCCCACAGCAACTGTATTAGATGCGGATGGTGTCTCGATGCCTGCCCCATGGGCTTATCTCCCAATGAAATAGGTATTTACGTGGAAGCAGGTCGAGCCGAGGACACCGCGCCCTTTGGGGTGTTCGAGTGTTTTGAGTGCGGGTGTTGTGCCTTTGTCTGTCCGGCGAAACGGCCTCTCGTTCAGTTCATTCGTCTCGCCAAGATGAAGGCAAAGAAACAATAAGACTGAAAAAGGAGTAAAACCATCGAAGAGCCAGCGAAAGAGATCACGCCTGCAGCGACTGATCATTTTCTGTGGGCCGTTTCCATCTCCCCTCATGTCAAGAGTGGAGAATCGGTAGAGAAGATCATGTGGACGGTGGTGGCCTGCCTAATGCCGCCCCTCATTTTGTCGATTTTCATCTTCGGCTTCCAGACCCTTATCATCACCCTGATCAGCGTGGGAAGCTGCATAGCAGCTGAAGCAGTTTCCCAGAAGCTTCTTAAGCGGCCCGTGACGATCAAGGACGGGAGTGCCGTCATTACGGGTCTTCTTTTGGCCTATATTATCCCACCGGGCGTCCCTTACTGGTTGCCCATTCTGGGATCCGTCATGGCCATTTATGTTGCCAAACATCTCTTAGGGGGAGTCGGCTTCAATATTTTCAACCCCGCCCTGATCGGACGTGCCTTTCTGGTCGCCAGCTTTCCCGTGGCCATGACATCGGCATGGCTCACTCCTATCCGGGACGCCTCCGTTTTCAAGTATATGGGTACCGGGGTGGACGCACTTTCCACAGCCACGCCCCTCTATATTCTCAAGCATTACGGGATCGGCGCGGTCATCGAAAAATTCGGTTCTATGTCAACTATTTATACCGATTTCTTCTTGGGCTGGCGACCGGGCTGTATCGGTGAGACTTCGGGGCTTCTGCTTCTCCTTGGGGGGCTCTATTTGATTTATAAAAAATATATCACCTGGCACATTCCTGTTTCGGTCATTGTGTCGGTTGCCTTCTTTACCTGGGTCTTCGGCGGAGAAGGGCTCTTCACGGGTAATCCTTTGCTGGCCGTTCTTTCCGGCGGAGTGATCATCGGAGCCTTTTATATGGCCACAGATTACGTGACATCTCCGAATAACAAAACCGCCAAGCTTATTTTCGGTGCCGGCATCGGCGCCCTGACGGTTCTTATTCGTTTCAAAGGCGGATACCCTGAGGGCGTATGTTATGCCATTTTACTCATGAATCCGCTTACGCCCGCTCTTGAGGGGTGGTTTAAACCCAAGCGTTTTGCCCTGCCGAAAGGTGCTGAAAAATGAAGGAAATTATTCGCATTACCATAGGATTGACGATCACCTGCCTGGTCGCCGCTCTGGTGATGGGCACGGTCTTTGCCGTCACGGACGCGGCCAAGAAACACAACGAGCATGTCAATGTTCAGGACACCATGCTCGGCCTGCTCGGATACAATCAATCCAACCCTAGGCCGACGGACCTGTCTCTTTTCACCATCTACCGCTACATCCTCGAAGAGGGAAATAAGCAATATCTCGGGTATCTGGTTCCCGTCGTCGCGAAAGACAAGGAAACCCACGAATTCCTCACCATGGATCTGGAAGGCAAATTCGTAGACCGGCTCCCCGTGGACCTCACACCGGAAGCCGCCGCCGAGGTGCCCAACCGCACCAGTGCCCTCAAGAAGGCCCTGAAATCCTCAACGGCCTTCTCCTATGCGAATGCCACCATCATCGCCACCTTGGGGGACAAACGCCTTGCCTATGTGCTCCCCGGCGAGTTTCCCGGCTTCAAGACCTTTATCAAGGTCATGCTGGCCGTGGAGCCCGATTTTGACATCCTGGGCCTTGAAATAATGGAGCATGAAGAAGACCCGGGTCTTGGCGGAGAAATCGAACAGCACTATTTCAAAGACCAGTTCCAGGGGAAAACATTTTCTGTTCTAAAGGCCCTGAAGGTCGTAAAAGAACCCCTTCCTGATGAATACAGACTGGTGCTGGAATCCGCCAACAGTTCAAAGAATCCCGACTCCAACAAGGAATCGGAGAGCATTCGAGCTAAGTACTTTGACGACGACATCTATGCCCTGACCGGTGCGACCATTTCCAGCAGGGCCGTCACCGGCGGAGTAAAAAATATGGTCAAAAAGTTTGCCTATCGTTTCAAAACGCTCGATGCCGTAATTGCCGCGCAAGGGTTACCCGTTGCTTTCTGATGGGCCCGGCGACTTATGCTGAGAGGAATAAGGAGAGAATGCCTTGCCAGCTACGACCAAAACAAACTCGCAACTTGTAGTAAACGGAATTTTAAACGAAAACCCCATCTTCCGCCTGGCCCTTTCCATGTGCCCGGCCGTCGGTATCAGCACCTCGGTCATGAACGGTCTGCTCCTGGGAATCGCCGTCCTGTTCGTGCAGGTCTTTTCCAGTTGCACGATTGCGGCCATCAAGGACTATATTCATCCCCGCATTCGGATACCGACATACACGCTCACGATTGCGACCTGGGTAACGGTCATCGATCTTATGCTGGCGGCCTACATGCCCGCGGCGTACAAGGAAATGGGTATCTTTGTCAAGCTCATAGTCGCCTTTGCCATCATTACCATGCGCTTGGAGACCTTCGCCTGCAAGAACACGGTAACCTCCTCTTTTTGGGACGGCATCGGCATGGGATTGGGATTCATGTTCGGGATGATGGCTCTCGGTTTCGTCAGAGAGCTTCTGGGTATGGGAACGCTTTTCGGAGTTGACGTCCTCGGCTTCCGTCCCTTGCTTTTCTTTGTCCTTCCGGCGGCAGGTTTTTTTGCTGTAGGCTTCATGATGGCCCTCTATAATTATCTAGAGCTGGCCTATAACCGCAAGAAAAAGGGTTAATAAACGATGTCAGTCTTCAAACGGAACAGTCTGTCTGTATGTCTACTCTTGGTCCTAGCCCTGGTCTTTCTGACCGGATGCGGCCCAGAACACTCCTTCATTAAGAAGGTCTCTTTCAAAGACGCACAGAGTATCGTGGTCACCTTCGCCGGTCCTGTCGATGAGGGGTGGGCTAAAGAACTGAGCAACTACCAAGTTGTTGAGAAACCTGACCCCGATATTCGGCTGAATATCTCTACCGTGACCGTCTCTCAAGATAGGATGTCCGTGATTCTGGGTTTTGAAGAGGCCTTGAATCAGGATAGCCCCCATATCCTGACCTTGAGTGAAATTCGCTCTGAGGACAAATCTTTGGGGACCGCCATTCTCAGTGTCAAGAAGCTCTATGTGGGGTACCTGTTTTCCATCCTGATCGGCGCCATGGTTATCAACAATTTTGTCTTCACAAAGTACCTGGGACTGTGCGTCTTTTTCGGCACATCTCAGAAAAAGAGTACGGCTGTGGGGATGGGCATTACCTTTACCCTGGTGATCGTCGTCAGCGCCATGATGGCTTGGTTCCTCTATCAATTCGTTCTCAAGCCCTATCGACTCGATTTCCTGCAAATTGTCGTCTTTATTGGGCTGGTCTCCCTCTCGGTACAGGCGGTGGATACCATCCTGAGAAAGGTGAACCCGATGCTGTTCAAGGCCTTCGGGGTTTACCTAGTTCTCGTTATTGCGAATTGTATCATCATCGCTGTACCTCTGATTCTTGCGGATAATGAATACAATGGTTGGGAAAGCCTCATGCTTGCCTTTGGCGCTGGAGTCGGCTTTCTAATTGCACTGTTTTTGATGTCTTCAGTCCGTGAAAAGCTCGAACTGGCCAATGTCCCGCCTACCTTTAAGGGGCTTCCCATAGCCTTTGTTACGGCGGGTCTTTTTGCCCTTGCTTTTCTGGGATTTTCCGGTATGTCTATCTTCTAGGCCCAAACGGGGCTTGGTCTAACGAATAATGCCAACAGGCATTATTCGGTTGTTGTTCGGTTTGAACGGAATCCGGCACCCAACGCGGAGAATTAAATGAATCCGCGGGTGTCTTTTGAGATCGCAAAAAAACACCAGAGGAATTTTCATGGATCCTGCATTATTAAAACTGGCCCTCGGCGGTCTGGCTGTTTTAGGTTGTATTGGTCTTTTTTTCGGTATTGGCCTGGCCTTGGCCGCACACAAATTTGCCGTTAAGGCCAATCCACAGGTTGAAGAAGTCCTTGAAGTACTTGCAGGCGCCCAGTGAGGCGGCTGCGGCTTCGCCGGGTGCGAAGCATATGCCGAGGCCGTTGTCAATGATCCCGATGTCCCACCCAATCTCTGCTTTCCCGGTAAGGCGGCCGTAGCGGAGTTGGTGGCGGAGATTACAGGCAAAAAAATGGCTGCTGTAGAAGACATGGTGGCCGCCGTACGATGTTCAAGACAGGAAGGCAAAGTCGAACAAAAATACCGCTACATAGGTTACGGCTCATGCACGGGTGCCAATCTTGCTTTTGGAGGACCTCAGGGGTGCTCCTACGCGTGTGTGGGGTTGGGAGAGTGTGCGGATGCCTGCCCCTTTGACGCCATCACTATGGTGGACGGTTTCCCCCGGATTGATACCGAGGCCTGTGTGGGATGCGGGAGTTGTGTACGCACCTGCCCGAAAAAAATTATCGAACTCATTCCACTCAAGGCAAGGGTCTGGGTTCCCTGCAGCACCAAGGATCCCGGCAAAGCAGTACGTAAGATCTGCGAGATCGGTTGTATATCCTGTAAGATGTGCGTAAAGGTGTGCCCTGCAAAGGCCGTCACCCTTGAGGACAATATCGTCAAAATCGACCAGCAGAAGTGCCTGGACTACGGTTCAGAGTGTGGTGAAATCTGTGTGGAAAAGTGTCCGAGAAATATTTTCAGGCCCTACTCTACCGATCAGGAAAAAGGCAGAGGCACCCTGACTGCGGCAGGCTGACATGATAACCACTTCAAAGGTCTGAGATCCGAATCTCGTAACATCCGGGGAATTACAAAAAAGTTGCTATCCCCCTGCCGGGATGGTAAAATCGATATCATTTTTTTGCTGGAGGCATGACATGAAAAACATGGATCAGCTGTCCCTACAAGGGGCCTTAAACCGCCGGTCATTTCTTAAACTCTCCGGAATTTTGGGAGTAGGCGTAGCGTCAACCGGACTGGTGCCCCTCACGGCGGAAGCGGTCAGGTTTAACAGAAAGCAGTACAAGATATCCAAGACCCGACTGGCCATGGGCACGGTCGTTTCCATGACCCTGATTCACACGTCCAGAGACAAGGCTGAAAAGGCGATGGACCTGGCCTTTGATGAAATCGACAGGTTGACAGGATTGATGAGCCGTTTCGATAATGCCACAGCAGTCGCCTTACTGAACCGTGAGGGTTACCTGAAAGACCTTCCTCCGGAGGTGGCGCAAGTGGTCGACCGTTCTTTGCAGTACCACAAAGTCAGCCGGGGAGCCTTTGATATTACGGTCAAGCCTGTTGTAGATCTTTTCAAGAAGTCCTTTGAAGGGGAGGCCGCAAAAGGCCCTTCTGAGAAGGCCCTGAACGAGGCCCTTCAACTGGTGGATGCCGGAAACGTGACTCTTACGGGTCGCTCCGTTTCTTTCAAAAAGCCTGGAATGGGCATCACTCTGGACGGTATTGCCAAAGGCTACATTGTGGATCGGGCCTCCCAAATTCTTTCGAATCACGGCATCAAAAATCATTTGATCAATGCAGGGGGCGACATCAGGACCAGGGGAGAAAAAGCCGAAAAGAAGCCTTGGACCGTCGCGATTCAGGACCCCCAAAAGAAAAAGAACTATCCCGATATCATACATATGCGAGATGGCGCTGTGGCCACTTCGGGGGATTATGAAATCTACTACGATCGTGAAAAGATGTTTCACCATATTGTGATCCCCCAAACAGGACTCTCTCCCGAACTGAACGCCAGTGTTTCCGTGCTGGCTGACACGGCCATGGATGCGGACGCCCTTTCGACGAGCGTCTTCGTCATGGCCCCCGAGAAGGGCATCCGCTTCATCAATACGATGGCCCAGTGTGAGTGCCTCATCATCGCCAAAGAGGGAAATCTGCTGAAATCGAAGGGATGGAAAAACGCTCAAGCGTAATGATATTTTTTCGCCTTATTGAAAAACGGGAGGGTTGCAGAAAAAGCATACCTCCCGTTTTTTTTAGTCTCAGGCACCGAGGTAATATCTCACCAAGTTTCTAAGCAGGAATGATGAAGGAACCAAGTGATAAGCGATCAGCCGGAACCAAACATTTTACCGAGATGCGTGGCGGTTATTATGATACAATGCCAGATGGCTGATATATTGAGCGATAAATAGCGCTGGGAAGGGTCCGCCCCATAAAATGTCGGGCCTTTGATGTCTGTCATTTCCTAGGAAATGACGGGGGAACGACGACAGGATCGAGACTTGAACCGGAGAGGCTTTGATCGGATGTCTGGTGTGGGGCTTCAGACCAGAGAAATTTTTCTATCTGCAAAAGCATAGGACGGAGGGTCTGCCGATCCAGAGCGGAAATGGCAACCCCGTTCCATGATTGGGCCAGAGAATCCGCCTCTCGGGCATCGCAGCGATCGCATTTGTTGAGCACCAGAAGGGTGGGAATCCTTTCCAGTTCCAGCTTCTTGAGGACTCCTTCAACGGCGGCGATCTGCTCTTCCATTCTGGGGCTGCCGGTATCCACCACATGGAGTAGAAAGTCAGCATCCCGGAGTTCTTCCAGGGTGGCTGCAAAGGCCTCCATGAGATCTTCAGGCAGGTCCCGAATAAAACCAACCGTATCGGTAATAATGACCTCCCGGTCCCGCGGAAACCGCAAGCGTCTGCTGCTCGGATCCAGGGTAGCAAATAGCCTGTCTTCCACAAAGACCTCACTGTGTGTCAGGGCGTTTAGAAGAGTGGATTTGCCGGCATTGGTATAACCCACGATGGAAATCACGGGCAATCGCTTAGCATTGCGAAGTCGGCGCCGATCCTCCCTCTGCCTTTTAATCTTCCCGAGTTCCCGGTTCAACTTCGCAATACGCTCCCGAACCCGGCGGCGGTTGATTTCCAGTTTGGTTTCTCCGGGGCCCCTGCCTCCGATACCTCCCGTCAACCTTGACATGGCGGTGTTTTTTGTAGCCAGCCTGGGCAGTAAATATTTGAGCTGGGCCAATTCCACCTGGATCTTCCCCTCCCTGGTCACCGCTCTTCTTGCAAAAATATCCAATATGAGCTGGCTTCGATCAATGATCTTCAATTCGGTCAAATCCGTCAGGGTCCTGACCTGGGCCGGAGTGAGTTCGTGGTCAAAGATCAGGAGATTACAACCGGTCTGAAGGCACCTGAGGGCCAACTCTTGCAGCTTGCCTTTTCCAATCAGAAAGCGGGGATGGGCCCGTTTCACATTCTGGATGACGGTATCCGTCACATCCAGGTTGTTGGACACGGCCAATTCCCGCAATTCTTCAAGAGATTCTTTGGACCTCCACAAGGGGCCGGTACTGATACCGACAAGCAACGCACGCTCCTTTTGCTCAGGTTCCCTTGCACTCTCGGCTCTACCGAGCTCATCCTCGAGGGACGCGATCAATGCAGGAAAATCCACGTCCAATTGTCCGATATTCGGAACCCGTGTGATCCGCCACCCCTTGCCCCGAATATTTCTCGGAAGGATGTGGGCAAAGGATAAGGCCCCTGGAATACCGTCCTCTCCCGCCTGTACACACACCATAAGGTCCAGGCCGAGAAGGACCAAATCCGTAAGGTCTTCCCCTGACAGGGGTTCTCCATCCAGGTGGGTATGGACGCAACGAATCCCTTTCAATCTGCCCTTTCCGAGCCTGTACCTGCCCAAATCCGGAATCAGGATATGCCGGTTGTCTCCCACAACCACATAGGCGATATCGCCTCTGCGAGTAAGCAACAGGGCGACCTGTCTTTGAATGTCACGGGAAATGGAGGAAATTTGACGTGTCAATTCAGGTGTAATAATCTCTTTTCCGGCCACTCTTCTCCGGTAGAGATTCTGGAGTTCCTTGATCTGGGCGGCCTTGAGGCCGCCAATTTTCCCTCTTACTCTCTCTATATCTCAGGCCTCGAAACGCGTACTACGTTGGAAAGGGTTCGCCATATTGATCGTCTTCCGTATAGGCCTCGAAACGCGTACTCTCTTTCTTGAAATAGAGCTTGAAATACCCGGTCGGGCCGTTACGCTGCTTGGCAAGAATAATCTCTGCGATATTGGCGTTTTCTTCAGTGACCGGATGATATACTTCATCCCGATATATAAATGCAATGACGTCCGCATCCTGCTCGATGGCACCGCTTTCCCTCAAGTCTGCGAGCTGAGGTCGCTTGTTGGGACGGTCTTCCACTTTCCTGTTCAACTGGGAAAGGGCAACGACCGGCACATTGAGATCCTTGGCAAGGGCCTTAAGGGACCGGGAAATTTCCGCCATTTCAAGCTGACGCGATTCGGCTGATTTTCGGCCATGAATCAGCTGCATATAGTCAACGATGATGAGACCAATATCTTGTTTCTTTGCAAGTCTTCTGCATTTGGCTTTCATATCAAGTACGCCAATGCCGGAAGAATCATCGAGAAAAATGGAGAGAGAGGAGAGGTTATTGGCGGCCTCGGTCAATTTCAACCAGTCCTTATCTCTCAAAAAACCCGTTCGAAGCTTGTTGGCATCAATCTGGGCTTCAAAACCGAGCAATCGCATGCCAAGTTGCAGTTTCGACATTTCCAAAGAAAACATGACGACCGCCTTGCCCGTTTTTTCCGCAGCATGGTAGCCGACGTTCAAGGCAAAGGCCGTTTTGCCCATACTGGGCCTGCCCGCAATGATGATCAGGTCCGAGGGCTGGAGGCCGGCCGTCAAGTTATCAAAGTCCAAAAATCCCGTAGGCACGCCGGTCAGGGACCCCTCCTGTTCGGCAATACTTTCGAGTTTCCGGAAACTTCCCTTGACGACATCTTCCATGGAGGTGAAGCTCTCACCGATCTTGTCTTCGGCGATATCAAAAATAGATTGCTCTGCGATATCGAGGAGTTCATCGGTCTCATGCCAGTTTTGAAAGCAGGATTCGGATATCACGGAACACTGGTTGATCAGTCTCCTGCGAATGGACAAATCACGTACGATATTGGCATGATAGACGATCCCCGCCGATGTTGAAACGGCATCCACCAGGGAAACGAGATAGTCCATTCCCCCTGCCTTTTCAAGGAGGTTCTTGCGGGTGAGGTGCTGGGTAAGGGTGATGAGATCGATAGGCTCATTGCTGTTGTAAAGGGCGGTCATCCCCTCAAAGAGATGAGAGTGGGCCTCGCGGTAGAAATCTTCCAGGGACAAAATATCCATGACCTGGTTCAGGGCATCGTTGTTGATCAGGATGCCCGCCAAGATAGCCTGCTCGGCTTCCAAATTGTGCGGAGGAACCTTGAACGATGGAGGGACTAACTTTTCCTTTGTTTGAGGCATATTGATCCTTGTTGTTGAGCCACGAGGCCCATGACCCAACCAGAGACCCCCTCTTCGAATGGATGATGGAGTCATTGCAGACCGTGTGTTGGGGCAAACGAAATGAAACTGACGCAAGCAAAGGTCTTGCGCTAGGCCTCGGGAACCACAGTGACTTTAATGATCCCCGTAACCTCGGGATGGAGTTTTACGGAGACATCGAACTCGCCGAGTGTTTTTATGGGCTTTTCCAATACAAGTTTTTTTCGATTGATGTCCACGCCCAGCTTTTCAAGATGGGCGGCAATATCCATGGTGGTCACGGAACCGTAGAGTTTTTCCTCTTCTCCCACTTTCTGGGCGATCGTGACGGTCAATTTGCCCAGTTCATCCCGAACCGTTTCAGCTTCCTCTTTGACCTTCAGCCTTCTTGCCTCGATTTTTTTCCGCTGTGTCCCCATGAGTTTGATATTCTCATTGGTGGCCTCGAGACCAAGCCCTTTGGGTATCAGGTAATTTCGTGCATAGCCCTTGGAAACATTCAGGATATCCCCCTCAAAGCCCAAATCGTCCACATTTTCTCTTAAAATAACCCTCATGAATACGTCCTCCGTATATTTATTCAGTCGCCTTTTTGCAGTGTATTTTTCTAAAATCAACCCATTGGTCAAAAAGCCCGGCCATGGCCAGTCCAACCATGACAATCTGTTGGAAGATAATAAGCAGATAAGCGCCTACCCTCAGCCAGGAAGGTACGTGATACTTTTTGAAGAAAAAGAGCACAATCGAGAGGCCATGAAACACATAGATGACCAACAGGACAATGATGATATTGACAGCAAAAAATTTTAACCCGGGAAGGGGTAAAAATAAAGAAAAACCAGCCAGGATCAGCCCCCAAACCATGCGCTCAGGCGCACGCCATTGATCCGTCGGGCCGAAATCGGGATATTCGAGATGAGTCGCCCTAAAAAGGGGTTTGCTGATCACCATATTCAACCAAACGATGAATCCCGTGCCGACTATCACCAGTGCGGGGTAGATCCTTGAAATGATCGCAACCATTGCATTGACATATTCCTGTAATTTGAGGGCGCCTTCCTGCTCAGTCCCCATATTTCGGTAGACCTGGAGCGTCTCGCTCAGATTGCTTTGAAAATAATCAAGAATCAAAGACGATGGTGCCAGGTTTTTCGTCAGTCCAATTGACACGATCATGCCCACGCCAATCAAGAGCATGGATATTGTTCCCCAAAACACGGTGCGACCGAAAGAAAACCGTCTTCGGTAGATCACGGCCATTATCATGCCCAGCAGGCTTAGCTCCAGATAGAGCATAAGCAATTGTGGATATCCTGTCAGGTTGGCGATCAAACCGACGACTATGCCCGCAATGACGGCTATCTTCAGACCTGCAGAAAGACCCATCTTGGTGGCATAATAAAGAAAAGGTAATGGTGTGAGAAGGCTAAGAAAAGGTCCTAGTAGCGGAATCCACGCTGAGGCTAAGATTAGAATAATGGCTGAGCCGACACACCCCAATGCATCAATTGATCTCATGACTCCAACGAAAAGGCAATATGACTAAATCCCGACGGCCATCGTTCGAGGTAATCCCGGCTCGTTGCCCATATCACCTGACAGTCGACGTGGTGAAGGGTAAAAGCGCGATGTTTCGCGCCCTTTTTATAGCCACAGCCAGGACCCTCTGGTGTTTTGCACAATTTCCGGAAATTCTTCGGGGAATGATCTTCCCGCGTTCCGTGGTAAAAAATCTGAGTGTCTTCGGATCTTTGTAGTCAATCTTCAGATTGCTGTCAGCACAAAACCGGCAGATTTTTCTCCTGTGATACGTCGTCCTTCGTCTGCCTCTATCGAACGCCATTTTTCACCTCGCTTGCAGTTTCTTCGTTTCCTTTGTCTTCGGGGGCCGAATTCTCTTCCTTGGCCGGTCCTTTCTCAGTGGCTTTCTCCGGTTCCTGTGCCTTCTTTTCAAAGGCCGCTTCACGGGACTTTTTGGCCTCTTCCTCCTTGAGGAGCAATTCCTCGGGATCAATGCTATCGGCCAATTTTACCGTCTGGTACAGAAGGATGCGGTCATCAAGCTTGAAGTACCTTTCGAGTTCGGCCGTCAATCCCGATAAACCACAATATTCGATACGGACATACGATCCCCTGTCGAATTTCCCAACATCATAGGCCATCTTCTGGGTGCCCCATTCATCGACTTTTACAAGGATACCCTTTTCTTTCTCGATGATGTCGTTATACTTTGCCATGACCTCTTGATACGTATCGTCCCCCACATTTGGGTTGACGATATAAATGGTCTCATAATATCTCATAAACTGTTTACTCCTTTCGGGCTATTCCCATTCCGGGAAAATATGTGGTCCCGCTTAAGGCTCACATGTTGAGCTATAAACGGAACAAGGAGATCCAAAGATCGAAACAATCCAGATACCATCTCATGATTCCCTTGTCAAGATGTTTCCTTACGGGAAGACCTCCCTCCAGCGCTTTATCCTTAAGGTACACAGGGGGCAAATCTGCGGACATGGCTGAAGATAAAAGGCAAATCATTTGATCATTTTCATGAAATTCGATATCTGAAAGTGATGATTGTCTGTTTTTCTTCCGTTGTGCCACGTATCTTGGGTTCCTCTGCCCTGGCGCAGACGAACCCAGGGGATAATCTTTACACAGGGATAAAATCATGAGGAAAGACGAAATGGCTGTTGCTCGCCTCGCGGCCTCGGAGGCCGGGCGCATTTTGACCCAAAAATTGGGCCGCGTGAATCGAATCATCAAAAAGGGGGAGATTGATCTGGTGACCGAGGTGGACATGGCCTCGGAAAAAGCCATTGTCAGTCTCATCAGCGGCCATTTCCCCCAAGACACCATTCTCACAGAGGAGTCCGGAGAATACCGGCATCGCCCTGAACGGGTATGGATTATTGACCCCCTGGACGGGACGACCAATTTTACCCATAACTTCCCTTTTTTTGCCGTCTCCATCGCCCTAGCGGTAGAAGGAGAGTTGGTCGCCGGAGTTGTCTTCAATCCCCGAATGAATGAATTCTTCGAGGCCACCAAAGGCGGGGGGGCCTTTCTCAATCATAAGCCGATTACGACCTCTCAGACCCTGCATATCGGCGATGCACTTCTGTCCACCGGATTCCCCTATGACATTCATGAAAGGCCCAAGGGAGTCATCAGCCGGTTCAAGCGGCTAATCGTCCTGGCCCAGGGAATACGAAGACCGGGCTCTGCTGCTCTCGATCTGTGTTATGTGGCAGCGGGCATATTCGACGGTTTCTGGGAGCAAGACCTTAAGCCATGGGATACGGCTGCCGGCACGATCATCCTTTCCGAAGCAGGGGGCAAAGTCAGTACTTACGAAGGCGATCCCTATACCCCTTATAAGAAAAACATCGTGGCCTCGAACGCCCACATTCATTCGGCCATGGTCGCAGCTCTGTCGGAATAGTTCTCAGAGTTCATCCCGATGAACGCCTTGAAAGGCCCTCAGGGCTTCCTTTTGAATTTCTTCAGGGCGGTCGGTGTACCGCGGAGAGAAATGGAACAGGGTGAAACGCTTGACGTCAGCCGCATTTGCGAGTTCCCCCGCTTCCCTGGCCGTAAGATGGTTCTTTTCCCTGGCCAGATTCCGATCGCAATCCAAAAAGGTCGCCTCGATGAACAGGCGATCCGAACCTCGGATGAGGTCAAGGATCTTACGTTTATTTTCGGGGCTTCCTTTGACATCCGTAACATAGCTTATCTTTTGTCCCGGAGAAATTTTTGCGATCTTTTCAGTCAGGTCACCCAACCGGAATGCCTTTTGCTTTATGACCTCCCCCCCTTGCTCCCAGGTCACGGTAAAATCGCGGTTGGGATCGTATTTTTCGTAGAGGGCATTTTTAAAGCGTGTCAGCCAAGGCCCCGTGGAAAGCCCCAACTCCTTGAGTGCCTCCTTGATTATATTGACGTAGTAATTTTCGGCCAGAGAGAGGCCGAGACAGGGAATGCGATGGTCAAGAAGGACCGCTTCGACACGAAAATGCGGCTCATTGAGCAGGATTCCTGAAAAAGTCCTGTCCTCCGTGGCGGCCTCAGGCCTGAAACGGTCCCGGCAGTGATAGACCCGGGTTTTCAGGGTGTCGGGGCCGACCTCTGTGACCCTCAGACGAAAATTGTGAGGATACTCATCAACAAGATTCCATGTATAACCGGAAAGTTTTCCCCTCACATTCGAAAAGATCCCCGGGGGACCAAAGAGGTGAACTTCTTTGTCGCGCCCCAAAAACAACCGCAGGAGGGCATCGAAACCGATAAAATGGTCCATGTGGGTATGCGAGACAAAAATGTGAGTAACCTTGAGCATTTCCCTTGCCGAAAGCTGGCGCAGGTCACCGAGGTCAAAGAGGAGCGCTCGTTTCTGAAAAAGAAACGAGAGAATTAGACCCGGATCCGAGAACGGAGGATTAATTAACCTGGGATGAAATGAAGTCCGCATCTTGAAGAAATTCCTTTTTCGGTTGTCATTGCCCGTCTTGACGGTTGTTGGGTCAAGGACCCAGGCGGTAGGTCCCTTGGATACTCACCGCTCAACCTGTTGATAAATTTTATCAGATATGCCATGTCTTTCCAATAACTAATCAAGATTAATAACTATTTCCCTTGAAAGGGGAGGGACACAGAATTGAACAAGGGTGATATTTCAAAGGGTGTGAGGGAGAACGTTCGATTCAAGAAACAAAAAAAGACAGATAGCGGTTTCTTTTTCCCGAATTTGATTATGACATCATGCCAAAAAAACGCGCTGATGCTTTTGTAACTACCCTTTTCGCTATCATCTCAAAGGCCTTGGAAAGGGGAGAGGACGTCAAGATATCACGTTTCGGTCGATTTCTGATAAAATTCAAATGGGCGAGAAAGGGACGAAACCCCAAAACAGGTGAGCCGATTATCCTGAAATCTCGCAGGGTCGTCAAGTTTCGGTGTTCACCAAAATTAAAGCAAAAGATCAACGGAGGATGATTCACCGATCCGATATGCCTCAAGGATTTAAATTGTCGGGGATTTCCGTCTCAACTGACACTCCAAGATTAAAGGCCCCCACCCCACAGGAATGAAGGCTCAATACCGTTTATCCCGTTGTCATGCCCCCGTGACATGCCGGGGAGGCATATTTTCAGGTAATCGGCACCCGGAATGGTTCCTGGACTATCGCTCAGGCCCATTCCATTCATATTTTCGGGAGTATGATACGAATGATTCAAGTTAGGTTCCAAAACGGAGAAGGCCTCCTATACACCCAGGTCCTGTCTCTCAGTCACCCCATGTCCGAAGACTGTTTTACGATACGATTGTCTTTTATCGGTTTTGGAAAACCGAATCATAGGTCTGTCTGCGGGACGGATACGCCTGCCGGACAAGAATTGATCCACAGATAGATGGCGTTTTTCTTTCATTTTCCGGCCTTTTGCAAAAAGGAAAGGAGCCACGTTGAAATATTTTTTCAAAAAATTAGAACCAAACTTTGGCATTTGCAAAAAAGTGCAACACCGAAACAAGAATTTGGCAAACCAGGGCAAAGACCCCAAGGCTTAAGCACTCTCTATGCATGCACAAATCGAGGGGTTGAAAGTTCCGCTCATCACTGTGGGCGATACCGCCAACCCCTCATTATAACCCGGGCAATCATGCGAGACGGCTCTTACCGAAAGACGACCTCACCACCTTCGACATTTACGAACACGTGGTTCCCTTCCGAAACGCTCCCTTCGAGGATCTTCACTGCGAGCTTGTCCTGGATGAGATGCTGGATGGTCCTCTTGAGGGGTCTGGCCCCGTAAACCGGATCGAAGCCCGCGTTGGCCAGGAATTCCTTTGCCTCCTCCGTCAGTTCCAGCGTGATCTTGGTGTCCGCCAGGCGTTTTGCCAGGTAGTCGACCTGGATGCCCACGATCTTTTTGATTTCCTCCGGCCCCAGGGCGTTGAAGATAATGATCTCATCGATACGATTGAGGAATTCCGGCCGAAAGGCGCTCTTCAGGGCCTCCATGACCCTTTTATCCTTTTCGGCTTCATCCTTTTCCTGCATTTCCTGTATCCACTGACTTCCCACGTTGGACGTCATAATCAGAACCGTATTCGTGAAATCCACCGTGCGGCCCTTTCCGTCCGTCATTCTGCCGTCGTCGAGGATCTGAAGAAGGGCGTTAAAGACATCCGGGTGGGCCTTTTCGATTTCATCGAATAGGACCACGGAATAGGGATGTCGTCGAACCGCCTCGGTGAGGTATCCGCCCTCATCATACCCCACATATCCCGGAGGGGCTCCGATCAACCTGGCCACGGAATGCCGTTCCATGTATTCGGACATATCGATACGAACCATGTATTGCTCATCATCAAAAAGAAATTCCGCCAAAGCCCGTGCAAGCTCGGTCTTGCCCACGCCGGTTGGGCCCATAAAGATGAAGGACCCAATGGGTCGGTTGGGATCCTGAAGGCCGGACCGGGCCCTTCGCACGGCGTTTGAAACCGCGACAATCCCCTTTTTCTGACCCACGACCCGCGTTTCGAGCCGTTTCTCCATTTCCAGGAGTTTCGCCCTTTCCCCTTCCACCAGCCGGGAGATCGGAATCCCCGTCCACTTAGCCACCACCTCGGCAATGTCTTCGCTATCCACCTCTTCCTTGAGCATCTGCCGGTCGACCTGGAGTCCCTCGAGTTGCCTGTTTTCTTCCTCCAGATCGCGCTCCAGTTCAATGAGCTTGCCGTATTTCAATTCCGCGGCCTTGGACAGATCCCCCTGGCGCTCCGCAAGCTGTGCCTCGGTCTTTGTGGACTCCAGGTTTCCCTTGATTTCCCTGATCTTGGAAATGGCCTCCTTTTCTCTTTTCCAGTGGCTGATCATCTCCTCGGTCTGGGCATTCAATTCGGAAAGCTCTTTTTTGATCTTTGCCAGCCTGTCTTTGGAACCCTGATCCCGCTCCTTTTTCAGGGCCTCCCTCTCGATCTCGAGCTGTGTGGTCTTCCGCTGGATATCGTCTATCTCGGCGGGCATGCTGTCGATCTCGATTCGAAGTTTGGACGTGGCCTCATCGATGAGATCGATGGCCTTATCCGGCAGGAAGCGATCCGTGATATATCGGTTGGAGAGGGTCGCCGCCGCCAACAGGGCCGAATCCTTGATGCGCACGCCGTGATGCACCTCGTACTTTTCTTTGAGCCCCCGCAGGATGGAAATAGTGTCCTCCACGGTCGGTTCCTCGACCAGGACCGGCTGAAACCGCCTTTCAAAAGCGGCATCTTTTTCTATGTATTTTCTATACTCCTTGATGGTCGTTGCACCGACACATCGAAGTTCCCCTCTCGCCAGGGCCGGTTTGAGCATATTGGAGGCATCCACAGCCCCCTCGGCAGCTCCTGCCCCCACAAGGGTATGCATTTCGTCTATGAACAGGATGATCTCCCCCTGGGCATCGATAACTTCCTTGAGCACGGCCTTGAATCGGTCTTCAAATTCACCGCGGTATTTGGCCCCCGCTATCAGAGACCCCATATCCAGGGCCACAACCCGCTTATTTTTCAGCGTCTCCGGCACATCGCCATGCACGATCCTCTGGGCCAGTCCCTCAACTATGGCGGTCTTACCCACCCCCGGCTCCCCCATGAGCACGGGGTTGTTCTTGGTTCTTCTGGAAAGGACCTGGATGATCCGCCGAATCTCATCATCCCGGCCGATAACCGGGTCAAGGTCTCCCTTTGAGGCAGTGGCCGTCAGGTCTCTGCTGAATCGATCCAGTGCCTGATACTTGTCCTCGGGATTGGGGTCCGTGATCCTCTGTCCCCCCCGAATATCCACCAGGACCTGTAGTATGGCGTCCCTGGAAACCCCTGAAGCGGCAAGAATTCCGGCCGCATCGCCCTCCTTTTCTTCCGTTACGGACAGCAAGATATGCTCCAGGCTCACGTATTCGTCTTTCATTTTTTCGGCCTCATTGAAGGCCTTGTCCAAGACAGTCTTCGTTCTTGGGGAAAGGTAGGCCTGTCCGTACCCTGCGCCCGAAACCTTGGGTGTCTTTTCCAGGGCCGCATCAAACTCTCGAATGAGTTGAGCCTGATTGACGCCGATTTTGCCTAATATGGGAGGGACGACCCCCTCCTTTTGATCCAAAATGGCTCTTATCAGATGTTCGGGTTCAATCTGCTGGTTGCCGAATCTCTCCGCCATCTGCTGAGCTCCCTGAACAACTTCCTGCGCCTTAAGCGTAAATCGATCGAACCTCATGTTGCATGCCTCCTTTATCACGAAGGGGTATTGTCATATTCGGCGTCCACGGTGGATCACGCCATGGATCGCCACTTGATCTCACAAAAATACAGATTCACAAGCTTGAAAAATACCATGAAGAAAAGATAATTCCGCATATCGTTTATTTCAAGGGCGACTCCCCCTCGCCCCGTTTCGAATGATAGCCAAACCTCACGACATGGGATAAGATAAGAGAGGTTTTTGTCGGGGAACCCTCTTTAGGCCTCTAACGATTTGATTCATTGTCAGGACCATGCGATGAATGTCCGGTTGATTTTTTGTCTTTTTTGAGGTTATCATTCCAGAGGTTTTCCTCCCAAGACTGACATTACCCTTCATCCTACGCGTTTTTTCATCATGATATGAGGTCTCGAATGATTAAACCCGACTTGTCGTGCCGTATTTATGCCTTTATTCTCCTCCTCGGGCTATTTCTCTCGGGCCTTTTCCCCCATCCCGCCCGGGCTCAATACCCGCTCTTGAGTGAGCTTATCATCACCTACAATATCGAGGCACAAAAAAAGAGCCTGTCAAATAAAACTTACAGGGGTGAGGAAGGTGTCATGAGGATTTTGCCGAAGGCGGCCGATTCTCTCGGGTTGACGGTGCTCATCACTGAGGATTACCTTCAAGCCGTAGCCCTTCAAGATAAGGCAGGTAAATCCCTGGAAAAGGCCAAGGCGGCTATGGTGATGAAGAAAAATAAAGCAGCTCCTGATTTTTATGCCAGACATATTGTCGAAAATTTTCTGGATTACAAAAGGCTACAGGAATCGGCAAGACAGAAATTTAAGGCCTACAGGTCTTCATTGAATCCCTCCACGGATGAAAGGCTCAACCGAGAGAAAGCCCTAAAAGCCATGGGCACTCTGATGGAAGCATGTTTTCAGGAGGCCGGCCACAATCTCAGGGACGCCCTGGGTTGTTTTTATAACCGGTGCATGGGGGGGAGGAAACGTTCGCCCCACATCACCCCCGCTAACGTCTTGTTTGTCAATGAAATCTTTCGACTTTTTATCGCAAAGGCCCCAAAGAAGACCCTTCAAAAATTCGATCTGGACAAATATCACGAGGATACCCGTACAAAAGACAGTGGCCATTGGAAAGGTCTCCTGAAAAGGGAAGGTTTTCCCTTCACATCTGAACTGGAAAGGACCATGGAAAAATACGAGGACAAGGGCCTCAGAATAGGCCCACTTCTCTTTGCCGCACTCATGAAAAGGGAATCCCGATTCGAGCATCACGCCGTATCCCGCATGGGGGCTGCGGGCCTGACCCAGATCATGCCACAAACGGCCCGAACGTTGGGAATGAAACGGATCTATTCGCCGGCCTATTTTGACGAGGCCCTGGCCCTTGTCAAGAAAGAGCGAAGGCAAAGGCAACGCGCTACCGCGGCCCTTTTCAAGATAGATGAAAAAACGGGAATCACCCAGGCAAAAGAGGCGCGGACATTGATGCAACGCTCACTGCATTTGGGTAAGAAAAAGGAAAAGTTATTTTTGAGATACAAAGCTGAGCTCCTCAAAAACAAGACCGACGATCGACTTGTGCCTGCCAAGGCCATTGATAACGGCTACAAATATTTTGCACGATTGATGAAAATGCAGGAAGGAGATATTAGCCTGGCATTGGCTTCCTACAATGCAGGGCCTCACCGCGTAAGTAAATACAAGGGGATTCCGCCCTTCAGAGAAACGGTTTTTTTTAGAAATGAGGTCATCAGATACTACCATGAGTATCTGGAAAAAATGAAATTGGCCAGACAGTAAAAAGGTCCGGATCCAAAGCGACAAACCGGGTCCGCCACTACTATTTTCGGGTAAGGAGGAAAAAATGACTGGAGAGGTGTTATTGAAATCGAGCTTCGATAATCTTCGCCTGCTCAAGCGAGGAAAGGTGCGGGATGTATATGAAATTGAAGACAAACTCCTGATCGTGGCCAGCGACCGTATGTCGGCCTTTGATGTGGTAATGGATGATCCGATTCCCGACAAGGGGAAAATTCTCACGAGTATCTCCATGTTTTGGTTCAATTTTCTCAGGGACACGGTTGAGAACCATGTCATCTCCACCGACCCGGCGCAATACCCCGAGCCCTGCCAAAAACACACAGAGGCTCTCGCAGGCCGAAGCATGCTTGTCAAAAAAGCCGACGCGCTTGCCGTCGAGTGTATTGTCAGGGGATACATTTCCGGTTCGGGATGGTTGGAATACCAATCCAAGGGCAGTATCTGCGGCATTTCCCTTCCGACCGGGCTCAAGGAATCGGAAAAATTATCCGACCCCCTCTTCACCCCGTCGACCAAGGCCGAAGAAGGTGTCCACGATGAAAACATTTCCTTTGAGAAGGTCGCCGAAATCCTCGGTACTGAAAGGGCGGAAGAAGTTCGAGAACTCAGCCTCAAAATTTATCGTGCCGGCAGAGATTACGCCGCTCGAAAAGGTATTATCATCGCCGACACCAAGTTTGAATTCGGCATCGTTGACGGCCGCCTCATTCTCATTGACGAGGTTCTGACACCGGATTCATCCAGATTCTGGCCCGTTGATCACTACCGGCCCGGCGGTCCTCAAAAAAGTTTCGACAAACAGTTTCTGCGGGATTACTTGAACGGCCTCGACTGGCCCAAAGCACCCCCTCCGCCCAAGCTCCCGACCGCGATCATCGATAAAACAAGAGGCAAATATCTTGAGGCTCTGAAAAGTTTGACCGGGCACGGGTTGGACGACTTTCATTCGTAACCGGAGTCCAAATCCAAATTAAGAGAGTTGTGAGGGAGGCACCTTTACGAACTTCGCCGCGTTTACCCCTTCTGTGCCGGGCCGCAGCCTTTTATGTGGGTTGCGGTCACGGTATGCCCTCGTTGAAGCCTTCGCCTGACAAAATCCGGCACCCGGCGGGAAGCAGGGCAGAAACCAAACAAAAACAGCCCGTCAAAAGACCCTAAATAGAGAAAAACAACCCCAAAAACCTTCTTCATCCAACCTTGACAAAGACTCTGCTGATGCTTAACGTATTTCATGATTGCAGGTTATGTATCACTTTGAAATTACTCCGGTTCATCTTGCAAATCTGACGATTGGGAAAACTGAGGACAAAACATGAATAAGAAAGGGAAAAAGGAAGCCATAAAGGACAAACCCTCCAAGGACGATAAGGACATCATCATCGACATCAATCGCGCCGAGGCTGAAAAGGATCATGAGGAAAAAGACAAGCCGCTTGAGGAAATGACGAATGCGGAATTGAATGAAAAGATCAAGGAACTCGAGCAGGACAAACAAACAAATTTTGACCTCTATCTGCGGGCGCAGGCGGAGGTGGAAAACATAAAAAAGAGAGTCAGGAGAGAGAAGGAAGACTGGTATAAATACGCAAACGAAACCCTCATAAAAGAAATATTGCCGGTTTTGGATAATCTGGAGCAGGCAATATCCCATTCCAATAATGATGGTTCCATTGAGGCACTTAAAGAAGGCGTTGAATTGACCCTCAAGGGGCTGAAAGATACCCTTAAAAAGTTGGGAGTTGAAGATGTGAAGGCACAGGACGAGGCCTTTGATCCTTGTTTCCATGAGGCGGTATCTGAAATCGAAGACAAGAGCGTAAAACCCGGGATGGTGGCTCATGAACTTCAAAAGGGCTACACCCTTAATCAGCGTTTAATTCGCCCCGCTATGGTGGTTGTTAGCAGGGGAGGAGAAGACGGCACAACCGACCACGATAAAAGCACTGAAAAAGCATGTGAAGAATAATAGCGTGTGACAATTTTCAAGGAGGTTAAGATGGGGAAAATTATAGGAATCGATCTTGGGACCACAAATTCGTGTGTCGCAGTGATGGAAGGGGGAGACCCTGTTGTTATCACCAACGCGGAGGGAAGCAGGACAACGCCGTCCATCGTTGCCTTCAGCGATAAGGGGGAAAGGCTGGTGGGTCAGATTGCCAAAAGGCAGGCCATCACCAATCCGGATAACACGATATTCGGTGTCAAAAGGCTTATAGGGCGCAAGTATGGGTCCCCTGAAGTCCAGAAGGACATCAAAGTGCTCCCCTATAAGATTCTAAAGGCGGATAACGATGATGCCCATGTGGAGGCCAGGGGGAAGGCTTACAGCCCTGCCGAAATTTCTTCCATGATCCTGCAGAAAATGAAGCAAACGGCCGAGGATTACCTGGGGGAGAAGGTGACCGATGCAGTCATTACCGTCCCCGCCTATTTTAATGACAGCCAGCGGCAGGCGACCAAGGACGCCGGCCGTATTGCCGGCCTCAACGTACAACGGATTATCAACGAACCGACCGCCGCTTCCCTGGCCTTTGGCGCCGACAAAAAAGGAGACAAAAAGATAGCTGTCTTCGATCTCGGTGGCGGGACCTTTGATATCTCCATATTGGAGATCGGTGAAGGGGTTTTTGAGGTCAAGTCCACGAATGGCGATACTCATTTGGGCGGAGAGGATTTCGACCTGAAAATCGTCGATTTTCTTGCAAACGAGTTCACAAAAGACCAGGGTATTGATCTGAGATCCGACAAAATGGCCCTCCAGAGGCTGAAAGAGGCGGCTGAAAAGGCCAAGATGGAGCTATCGAGTTCACAGGAGACGGATATCAATCTCCCGTTCATTACCGCAGACGCCAGCGGCCCAAAGCATTTGAATATTAGACTTTCCAGGGCCAAACTAGAGTCCCTGGTTGATGATCTCATTGACAGGGTGATCGGTCCCTGCAACACCGCCCTTCGGGATTCCGGTTTAAAGGCCAGCGAAATTGACGAAATTCTTCTGGTCGGAGGGATGACGCGGATGCCCAAAGTTCAGGAAAAAGTCAAAGAGGTCTTTGGCAAAGAACCCAGCAAGGGCGTCAATCCGGACGAAGTGGTTGCCGTCGGTGCGGCCATCCAGGGAGGTGTGCTCAAGGGGGAAGTGAAGGACGTGCTTCTTCTGGATGTTACTCCTCTTTCCCTGGGTATCGAAACCTTGGGAGGTGTCTTCACCAAATTGATTGAGAAGAATACCACTATCCCGACCAAAAAAAGTCAGATCTTCTCCACGGCCGCCGACAATCAACCTGCCGTGGAAATTCACGTGCTCCAAGGTGAACGTGAAATGGCCGCGTACAACAAAACCCTCGGCCGTTTTCAACTCATGGGTATTCCGCCCGCGCCCAGGGGGATTCCTCAGGTCGAAGTCACCTTTGATATTGATGCCAACGGCATCGTAAACGTTTCCGCCAAGGATATGGGTACGGGCAAAGAGCAGTCCATCAAAATCACCGCCTCGAGCGGTCTTTCCGAGGAGGAGATTCAGCAACTCGTCAAAGATGCGGAAATGCACGGAGAAGAGGATCGTAAACGGCGAGAACTGGTGGATGCAAAAAACATGGCGGATTCCTTGGTCTATTCCACGGAAAAATCCATCAAGGAAGCAGGAGACAAGCTTGATGCCTCAGGGAAAGCCGATATTGATCAGGCTATCTCAAATCTCAAAAAAGCCATGGAGACGGAAAACACCGAAGAAATCAAACGTCTCACTGAGGAACTGACCCAGGCCTCGCACAAATTGGCCGAGGCCATGTATGCACAGGCATCCCAGCAGCAGTCGCAACAGGGCGCCGCCGGAGGGCAAGAGACCGGAGAAGAAGCGCCGAAGGACGATGATGTTGTTGACGCAGACTTCGAGGAAGTGAATAAGTGAGTTTGAAATTTCTGCGAGTCATGAGGGCTGTCCCCATCTTAGCGGTGGGGATGGCCTTTTTTATATCGGCCTGCCAGTCTCCCAAGGTCGTTGAGAAAATGCCGGGCCCTGCCGAAGAAACGCCCCAGGGCTTATTTCTCCGGGCCGAAACGGCCTTTCAGGCCGGACTGTACGAGGAAGCCCTTCAGGGCTACCAAAGCTATATTCAACGGAATCCTGAAGGGAAAGATGCAGGGACGGTCCTCTATCGGATAGCCTGGCTTCGTTTCGGGGATGCACGGTATGATGAAGCTTCGGATCTTTTCCAAAGGATGGTCAGAGATTATCCTAACCATCCGCACCGGGCGTTAGCCCAATATTATATCGCCATGATCCATTACCGCCTTGAGCGATATGGCCCATCAAAGGCGACGGCCTTGGAATGGCTGACGAACTATTCAGATCACCCGTTAAGAGGGGAAATTTTCGGGCTTCTCGCAAAAAATGCCCGGGCATTGGGGGATGACCCTAGGGCTTTTTATTGGTGGATCAAAGCGGATGAGGAACTGAAGGACAAGGGTGCTGAAAAGGAGGAGATCGTCGAAAGGATCATCGGTCTTATCCAGACAGCCTCACCAAACGCCCTTCGGGAGATGGCGTCCTATGTGGCTGAAAGCCGCTATGCGCCATTTATCTATTACAAATTGGCCACCGGTTATCTCGACGATCATGATTTAAAAAGCGCTGGGGAAATGGCCATGGCCCTGGTTCGTTCCACACCCGAACAACACTGGGTATCGCTGGGGCGCCAAATCTTGGAGAGCATAGAGCAGGCACTCTCCGTGAGACCTGAAGTTATAGGCTGTCTTCTACCCCTGAGCGGCCCCTTTTCCATTTACGGTCAGGAGGTCTTAAACGGTATACAGCTGGGCATGGGGCTCTTCGGAGAATCAGACGACCAGGGCATCGAATTGATCATCAAGGATACCGGTGGGCGGGCCGAAAATGCTGTTTTGCAGGTCGATGATCTTGTCCAAAAGGGCCGAGTCATGGCCATTATCGGCCCCCTGACCAGCAAGACATCCCGGGCCGCCGCTCAAAGGGCACAGCAGTTGGGTGTGCCCATTATTACACTCACCCAGGTGGACGGCATCACGTCCATAGGCGACATGGTCTTTCGCAACTTCCTGACACCGTCGAAAGAGGTAAAAAGGTTGGTGGAAAAGGCCGTCAACGGTATGGGCATGACCAGATTCGGCATTTTGTATCCGGACACCCCTTATGGCCGCTTTATGATGGGCCTATTCTGGGACAGATCGGAAGTCATGGGCGGCACTGTAACGGCGGTGGAATCCTACAGCACGGAAGAAACCGACTTTGCCTCTCAGATCAAAAGGATGGTCGGGCTTTACTATCCAAGACCGGAATCCGTGAAGCAGAAGCTCCGGGAAATGAAGGCCTCAAAAGGTGAGGAAGAAGTGCAGGAAACCGAAACGATAGAAAAGGACGAGGAAGAAGAACCGGAACCCATCGTGGATTTTGACGCCGTATTCATTCCCGACAACTATCAACAGGTGGCCCTCATTGCCCCCCAATTCCCATTCCAAGGTGTGTTCAATGTCCGCTTTCTGGGAACGAGCCTCTGGCAATCTCCGGAACTCCTCACTCAGGCGGGAGAATACGTTCAGGGAGCCGTCTTCTCCTCCGGTTTCTACCCTCAGGAAGAATCCGACCAGAGCAGGGAATTTAGGGCTTTTTACAGGGACGCCTATGATACGGAACCCGGAATTCTCGCCGCTACGGGCTATGACACCATCCACTTCTTGAAAAATGTGATAAAGCAAAAAGGGATTCAGACAAGAAGAGACTTCCGCAAAGGGCTCCTTTCCCATGAAGGGTATTATGGTATTACGGGTGAAATCGCCTTCGATGACCATGGAGAAGTCATTAAGGATCCGACACTCCTGACCGTTTCCGGTCGCCATCTCAATATCTTACCCTAGCTTCTATCGGAAAGAGGCCCGTGTTGATCTGCAGGCGCAGAATATACACTGGCATACCCCCCTTTCCGCTTTCACAAAACCGGGGGATGCACTCAGGACGATTTCCCTTCGCCCACCTCTTCCGGTGCCTTTTTCTTTCCGGCGAATCCGGCGATAAAAATACTTATTTCATACAATATGATCAGGGGGCCCGCCATCATGCCCTGGGTGACGACATCCGGTGGCGTCAGGATGGCGGCCATTACAAAGGTCAACAGAATCGCATACTTTCGCTTTTTTCTCAGGAAATCCCGGGTCACAAGCCCCATTTTGGCCAGAAAAAAGATCACCACGGGCATTTCGAAAATCGCGCCGAAGGCAAAGAGAAGTTTGACGGCAAAAGAGAAGTATTGTTTTACGGAGGGAAGGGCCTGTATGTATTCATTGGCGAACCCCATAAAAAATTTAAACCCAAAGGGAAAGACCACGAAGTACCCGAACAGGCTGCCTCCCACAAAAAGGATCGTGGAAAAAAAGACGAAGGGAACGATGTATTTCTTTTCTCTTTGGTAGAGTCCGGGAGCGATGAACATCCATATTTGATAAAAGATGAAGGGGGCCGAGAGAAGAATGCCTGCCACAAATGCCGTTTTCAAATAGATGAAAAACATCTCGGGCAGATTCGTGAAGATCAGCCGGTCTCCCTCCGGCATGTTTTTTTTCAGGGGTAAAATCAGGATCCGAAACATATCTTCCGAAAAAAAATAACAAATGGCAAAGCCAATCCCGACGGCAATGGCGACGGCAATCAGCCGTTTTCTCAATTCTTCCAGGTGCCCCAGAAAAGGCTGCTTGTCCTCACTTTCCATTCGTTTTTGTCTCCCCGGATCCGGTTTCCTTGTCGATGGGTTCCGTCCCTTCGGCAACTTCCCCGGTTTCCTGATTTACAGGGGAATTGTCCGTGCCCGGTTCCTTCTCTTCCTCCGGTTGCGGATATTCGGTATCCAAAGGCCTGTCAATGCCGCTTATGGAATCGGCCAAGTCCCGTTTAACGTCTTCGATATCCCCATCCAGGTCAAGGCTTTCCTTGATGTCTTGGGTCGCTTTTCGAAATTCCGCCATACCCTTGCCCAGTGCCCTCGCGAGGTCGGGTAGCTTGCTCGGACCAATCACGATGAGGGCTATGACCATGATAATTATCAATTCTGGCAATCCAATGCCGAACATCGTCACCTCCCGAAAAAACGCTCTATAATTCTATAAATCGATGATCATCGCAACTTCATCACAATCAGGGAATTTCGGACATCTCAAACAATCACTCCACACCTTATAGTGAAGGCTCGATTTATCCACCACCTTAAATCCCATTTTGGAAAAAAAACCGGGGACATATGTGAGTGCAAAAATCCTTGTAAGACCCAGTGACCTGGCCTCCTCCAGGCAGGCCTCCACAAGCTTTACCGCGTGGCCTTTCCCTTGATGTTCCTCTGCCATAGCGAGAGATCTGATCTCACCAAGTTCATCCCAACATATGTCCAGGGCACATGCCCCCAGGATGGTATCGCATGCCTCATTGTCGTAGACCACGAAGAAATCTCTCAGGTGATCATAGAGTTCACTGAGCGGTCTTGCCAGCAACAAGCCCTGATTCCCGTAATGGCCCAAGAGTTTGTGGATGGTTTTGACATCTGTGATCATTGCCTTTTTTATCAACATCTCATTTAACCTTTAAAACATAACCCTTCAACCCTGCTTCCTTTCGAAGCCTCGCAGAATGCAAAGCGGCCTCTTCCCTGTTTTTGAATTTGCCGCAGTTGACGCGATAATAGGTTTTGCCCTTGACCTTGGCCGTATAAAAGTAAGCGTTGTATCCCCTGTCGACCAATTGCTTGATCATTTTTTCCGCCCCGGCCCTGTCCTTGAGCGAAGCAAGCTGAACGGTATATTGATTGTCGTTCCCCGCCGCCTGAGAGGGATTGCGCACCTTTTTTGGTAGATTCTCTCGATCGCTCTTTATCCCCTTTTCTACAGGCGACGCGATAACCGGTTTAGCCATTTTTTTTTGAGCAGGCACAGTCTCCTTCTTGGGATGCCATTGTTTTTCTTCCTCGTCTCTCTTGCTGGAGAGTTTTTCATAAAAGCCCAACTTTGGATCCGAATCGGAACTCTTGACAGTGGCCGACTCGCCCCCGGTATCATCAATGACCATTTCCTGCAATTTCCCGATTTGCCCCTTAAGATCCGATAGTGCGGTCACGGCTCCGGGCAAAAAGCCTCTTCCCACAAAAATTCCCAAAGCAAAAATCCAGGCCAGAAGAAAAAAAAGGCCGAATGCCCAGAGAACCATTGAAAGTGGCGCGATTTCGAATTTGTAAGTTTTTCGGGTTCTCCTCTTGGATTTAGATCCCTTTGTGGCCATGTCTCACTATGCCCTGTTCACATCCTCTCCGGAGCACTAACGCCCAGAAGATCGAGTCCTCTATTTAAAACTGTCCGTATCCCTTCCGCCAGAAAAAGTCTTGCCTGACTCAGAATCGGATCAGGATTGATGATTCGATTTTCAGGGACTCGGGAACCCAGGTTAAAATACCTGTGGAAGGAAGAGGCCAATTCCGTCAGATAATAAGTAAGCCGATGAGGTTCATAATTGAGAGAAATTTCTTCGAGCAGAGGAGGAAATTCGGCCATGAGCCTGATAATAGCCAATTCCTCATCCAATATCAGCCTGTCAAGAATCCCATCGGGTCTTTCGGGCAATGTGATGCCTTCTTCTTCTGCTTTCCTGAAGATACTCGAAATTCTTGCATGCGCGTATTGGACATAAAAGACCGGATTGTCGCTGTCCGCTTTTTTGACCAGATCCACGTCAAAATCGACTGGAGAATCGTGATTTTTGGTGAGGAAAACATAGCGGGCCGCGTCCACCCCAACTTCGTCCATCACCTCCCTGAGCGAGATATAGCGCCCGGACCTCTTGGACATCTTGACCTCTCGGCCCTCCTTCCAGAGCTTCACCAGCTGGATAAGCAGCACGGAGAGCCAGTTTTTGTCAATGCCATGGGTCTGGAGAGCGGCTTTCATCCTCTGGACATAACCGTGATGATCCGCGCCCCATAAATTCACAGCCTTGGTAAAACCCCGTCTCCATTTGTCTATGTGGTAGGAGATATCCGTGGCAAAATAGGTGTACTGACCGTCCTGCTTTCTGATGACGCGATCCTTGTCATCCTCGAACACGGAGGTCCTGATCCACTGCGCACCGTCTTTTTCGTAGAGTTGTCCCTTTTGCTCGGCCAGTTCAAGAGATTCATCCAGAAGGCCTGAGGCGTACAGATCACTCTCACTATACCACACATCAAAGGTGACCCTGAAATCGGAGAGGTCCCTTTTCAGTTCCGCGAGCATTTTTTTCTTTCCCTTTTCGGTACAAAGGGTTATGGCCTCCTCCTTTTCCATGGAAGCAAGATCGATTTCCTGCGAGACCTCGTGAGCCAAATCCATGATATAGCCCCCAAAGTATCCATTATCGGGAAAGGGGTACTCAGGATCGCTCATCTGCTTCCATCGGCTGTAAATGGATTCTCCCAGGAGCCGTATCTGTAGCCCCGCATCGTTGATGTAGAACTCACGCCCCACATCGTAACCGGTAAAAGAAAGAATTCTGCAAAGGGTGTCTCCAAGGGCCGCTCCGCGTCCGTGCCCTAGGTGAAGGGGTCCGGTCGGATTGGCGCTTACGAATTCTACCATGATCTTCTGTTTTTGTCCCAGATCACTTCGCCCGTATTGATCACCCTGCTCAATGATTCGGGCCAAAAGCCTTTGCCATTCCTGCCTCTTTATCGTGAAATTAATAAAACCGGGACCGGCTATCTCAGTCTTTTCCAGAAAATCTCCGTCATCCTCCACCTTGTCGACGATAGCCGCGGCAATATCCAGCGGCCGTCGCCTCTGGGAGGACGCGAGAGTTAAGGGCAAGTTCGTAGCAAAATGGCCGTGGTCCGGATTGTTAGGGACCTCTATGACATAATTCGGCAATTCGGTTTGGTTTAAAGTTCCATCGGCAAAACAGCGTTTTAGGGTGGTGATTAGGAGATTATCCAATATTTTTTTCATCATACGTATTCCTTAAAAAGACTATGATCTTACGAGTGGTCACCATTTATGACCGGATGAATTGTTTTTTTGTTTCATCGGTCTAGAAGGGCGGGAAACCAGACCCGCAACAAAAACGAACCGAGTACCCTCTTTTTCATCTGTACACGATCTATGGAATCTACATTGATCGTCATAAATTGAGAAACATATCTAATATAAAAGCCCATAGCAACCTTTATGTTACGCCATGACATGAAGAGACCGATATGCTGAGCGAGGTTGACACTGATACAGGTTGTCACTATGATAGTTCGATTCTGCGGAACCATGGGGGGATCAAAGATGATTTCCATATGGTCAAAGGGGATAGTCGTCATGAGATTGCTTTTATGTCTGGTTGGATTGGTTCTCATCTTGGAAGGCATCCCCTATTTCGCCTTTCCCGACAAAATGAAGAAGTGGATGCGGACCATCCAGGACTTGTCTGATTCGAAGCTGCGCATCATGGGATTCATGGCCATGTGTGTCGGCCTGATCATCGCTTATTTATTCAAAGAATAAAATCGTTTGACTTTAAACCTTATTTTATTTAAGTTACGCTTCTTAAATTAGTATTATTAAATGTTTAATATTGAGGATTATAATTACGAATTACCGGAGGACCTGATCGCCCAAGTCCCTGCCAGGACGCGTGACAGTTCACGCCTCCTTTATATAAGACGTGACGAGGGTTCGGTTTCCGATCATCATTTTTTTGATCTCCCCCGGCTGTTGGAGCCAGGGGATCTCTTGGTCATCAACAATACCAGGGTTGTTCCGGCAAGACTTTTCGGGCACAAGGCCAGTGGCGGACAGATTGAGGTCCTGGTCCTTGAGCATGGGGGTGACCCTGTATCCGACACCCGGTGGTGTTTGTTGAAATCCTCCAAGCGACCCCGAAAAGGAAGCCGTTTGTTATTTGATAGCGGAATTTCCGGACTTGTGGAAGACCTCGGCAAGGACGGGCTGGTTCGAATAGCCTTCCAGGGTCCCATATCCATTGATTCCATCCTTGACGCCAAAGGTGTCATGCCTTTGCCGCCTTACATCAAAAGGGCCAGGGACAATGGTCTTCAGCCTTTGGACAGGGATCGCTATCAAACGGTGTTTTCGAAAGAAAAGGGGGCCGTCGCCGCCCCTACCGCAGGTCTGCATTTTACTGAAACGCTCATTGAGGACTTGATCACGTCAGGGATTGCCGTGGCGGAATTGACTCTCCATGTGGGGCATGGAACCTTCAGGCCGGTCAGGACAAAAGATATCAGGAATCATCAACTGGGGGAAGAGCGTTTTATGGTCAGCGGAGAAACGGCCGATGCCATCAACCGCTGTAAAAAGGAAGGCAGACGCGTCATAGCAGTTGGTACGACTGTGGTCAGGACACTGGAAACACTGGCTGGCCCAGGGAAAGAAATCTCACCAGGGAACGGGAAGACGGAACTCCTCATCACTCCGGGGCACGCCTTCAAAATCATTGACGGCATGATCACCAACTTTCATCTGCCGCAATCTTCCCTTCTCTTTCTGGTTTCCGCCTTCGCAGGCCTTGATCTGATCAAAAAGGCCTATCTGGGGGCGGTGGAGAAAAAATACAGGTTTTACAGTTACGGGGATGCCATGCTGATCCTGTAAAGTCGATTAACGCGCGCCCGCAAAGACCGAATGATGATGAGGATTACCTCGGGCAGACTGTTTTTTAAAACCAAAAGGAAACCATCACAACGAGATTGATAACACTTTGGATTTCAGGGTTCTCCATAAAAACGACGCTGGGCGGGCCAGAATAGGCAAACTCAGCACGCCGCACGGTCAGTTTGAAACACCGATATTCATGCCCGTCGGCACTCAGGGCGCCGTGAAAGCGCTGTCCCCGGAAGACTTGGAGGAGATTGGGGTACGGATCATTTTATCCAACACCTACCACCTCTACCTCAGACCGGGGCACAGTCTCATTGAAAAACTCGGCGGGCTCCACCGCTTCATGAACTGGTCGAGGCCGATTCTTACAGACAGCGGGGGGTTTCAGGTTTTCAGCTTGGCCAAACTGAGGTCTATTTCCGATGAGGGTGTCACCTTCCAGTCCCATCTGGATGGTTCAACACATTTCATTGGTCCAAAAGAAGCCATGACGATTCAGCAGGCGCTCGGGAGCGACATCATGATGGCCTTTGACGAATGCGCTCCCTATCCGGCTGAATATGGATACGTAAAAAACGCAGCCAGATTGACCCGCCTATGGGCTGAACAATGCCTTGAGCATAAAAAAAATAACCACCAGGCCCTCTTTGGTATCGTGCAGGGGGGGGTATACGGGGACCTTAGAGAGAGGAGTGCCCGCGATCTGGTGGCCATGGATTTTAATGGCTATGCCTTGGGCGGCCTCTCTGTCGGGGAGGATATGGAAACACGCCTGAGGGTCATTCGGGAGACAATCCCTTTCCTTCCCGAGGATAAACCGATCTATCTCATGGGCGTGGGAAAACCCGAAGATATCGTGGAAGCGGCCCTGTTGGGTGTGGATATGTTTGACTGCGTCATGCCCACTCGAAACGCCAGGAACGGCACGCTGTTTACAAAGGAGGGCAAGGTTGTAATCAAAAACGCCCGTTATGCGAATGATCCCGCGCCGATCGAAGAGGGTTGCCGGTGTTACACTTGCTCCCATTTTTCCAGGGCCTATCTGAGACATCTTTTTATGGCTAGGGAAATCCTGGCATATAGATTGAACACAATTCATAATCTGACATATTACACCCGCCTCATGGAGGGAATACGGGTAGCGATTCGAAACGGCACACTGGAAGAATTCAGGCATGAATTCTATGAACGACAACATCAAGAATAAGACGAATCGTTGAATGATTGAATGTTCGGATGGTAGATAAGGAGAGAGACGATCTTCAGGGGAAGCGTCCGTCATAGGCATCCACCGTTCAACGACTCAACTATCCAAGTACTCAACAAAACCAAATGGAGGTTTCAGAATGAATTTTCTAGCTTATGCCATGGGAACGGGCGGCACAGGCGGCACAGGCGGACAGGGGGGAGGCCTGGGGGCTTTTGTTCCTCTCATCATCATGTTTGCCATCTTTTATTTTCTTCTTATACGCCCTCAACAAAAAAAAGCGAAACAGCAGAGAGCCATGCTCGCAGCCGTTAAAAAGGGAGATAAGGTGATCAGCTCCGGCGGGCTTCACGGCCTGGTTACGGGTATCACCGATGATGTGGTGACCATTGAGATTGCCCCGAAGGTGAGGGTTAAAATATCGAGGGGATCCATTGGCGGTGTGATCAAGAAGGCGGACGCCAATCCCCAATAAGAAAACACAAGGTCTTGGGCCCGCAGGTTGCGGGAAAACCGGGAAAAAGGAGTAAATAGTGGCTAGGAATTTGAACTGGCGCGGCGCCATTGCGGCTTTTTTCATTCTGGCGGCTTTTCTGTATCTGGTGCCCTCCCTTAGTGGAGATTTGCCTCCATGGTGGTCGGGGTTCTTGCCCCAGGATAAGATCCATCTTGGTCTGGACCTTCAAGGAGGCATGCATCTCGTCTTGGAAGTGGAAGCCAAAAAGGCGGTGGAAAGCAGCCTCGAGAGGGTCGTGGAGGACTTGAAACATGACTTCCGAACCAAGAAAATTCGGTATCAGAATCTGAAACGAAGCAGTGGTGACGGAATTGACGTCACCCTCATGAGAAAGGACGATGAAACCCCCTTCAGGGAGATGGTCAGCAGGAGCTATCCTGATTTCGGGATCAAGGATACGGCCGATGAGGGAAAGGGGCCGGCCTTCGAGCTGATCCTGGAACCCAAGGCGAAAACCCACATCATGAAAATGGCTACGGACCAGGCACTCGAAACCATCCGGAACCGCGTTGATGCCTTTGGAGTAAGTGAACCGGATATCAGACCCCAGGAAAACTTCAGAATTTTGATTCAGCTTCCGGGCATTCAAGATCCCAAAAGGGCCATTGAACTGATTGGTAAAACCGCGCTCCTTGAGTTCAAACTGGTGGACGAGGACAACAGCCTGGAAGAAGCCCTGAAGGGAAATATGCCGCCCGGAAGCGAGATCTTGAAACAGATGCTGGTCGACTCTACGACCCAAGCCAAGAAGGAAATCCCCTTTCTGTTGAAACACCGGACGCTTCTTACCGGAGAATACCTGACCGATGCCAAGGTTCAAATCGACACCCAATACAGTGAGCCCTATGTCTCGTTGTCCTTTGATGCCCGCGGCGCCAGACTCTTTGAACGCATTACAGGAGACAATATCGGAAAAAGACTGGCCATCGTGCTGGATAACCATGTGTATTCCGCACCTGTGATCCGTGACAAAATTGCTGGAGGCAAGGCACAAATCAGTGGCTCTTTTACCATGGATGAGGCGCGGGATCTTGCCATCGTCCTGCGGGCCGGTGCGCTTCCTGCTCCTGTGAAGATACTGGAGGAGAGGACCGTGGGTCCGTCCCTGGGAAAAGACTCCATAGACAAAGGATTCTATTCCATGATCATAGGCGGCGCCATCGTCGTCCTGTTCATGGTTCTATACTATGGCCTGTCGGGACTGGTGGCGGACATGGCGCTTTTTCTCAACATCCTCTTTATTATGTCCGGACTTGCCTTTTTTGGAGCGACTCTGACATTGCCCGGTATTGCCGGTATCATCCTCACCATAGGCATGGCGGTCGATGCCAACGTCCTCGTCTTTGAAAGAATTCGTGAAGAGCTGAGGCTGGGGAAATCGCCACGGGCGGCTATCGAAGGGGGTTTCAGCAAGGCGCTGGTGACCATTCTTGATGCCAACGTGACGACTTTTATCGTTGCTCTGGTTTTGTTTCAATTCGGGACAGGGGCGGTCCGGGGCTTCGCCGTCACACTCAGCATCGGCATTGTGGCCAGTTTCGTGACCGCCGTGTTTATGACCCGCATCGTATTCGACTATTTCTTTATCATTCGAAAGTGGAAAAAATTGAGGATATGACCATCTCAGCAGGCATGGTAAGGCATTATTTTTGTTTATTGTCTGTTCGGAAATCATTTAAAGACGTCAACTCAGTTTCTGGAATGGAAATCATTTAAAGGCAGGTAATTATATGGAATTTATAAAACCGGGGATCAACCTTGACATTATCGGGAAAAGGAAGATCGCCCTGACCTTTTCATTGCTTTTCATCTTCGCCACCGTTTTCCTGCTCATTTGGAGAAACGGACCTAATTATGGCGTGGACTTTTCCGGTGGGATTCTCATTCAGGTCAAACTGGAAAAAAAGCAGGCCCCTTCGGATATCAGGACGGCACTTGAAGCCATCCAGCTCCAGGACAGCATCATTCAGGAATTCGGAGAGGAAGGCCAGTTCGAATATCTAATCAGGGTCAGGAGCGCGGATATTCAATTGGCGGGATTGGACGAAAGCGTTAAAGAGGCGCTTATCTCTCATTTTAATGCGGGTGCGGACATCAGACGGGTTGAGATGGTCGGCCCAAAAGTCGGCAAAGATTTACGGCAGAAGGCCCTCTTTGCGATTTTCTACTCCATTCTCTTTATCGCGATTTATATTTCAGGAAGATTTGAACACCGTTGGCTCATGAGTATTGCCATGGCCCTGTCCCTCGCCCTCGTTGTGTATATCGCCTCAAGCATCGGTACCAGCGTTACCTGGTTGATTCTGATCGCGCTCCTTATCACCCTGGGCCTCTGCTGGCTTCTCAGGTTGAAATACGCCATGGGGGCTATTATCGCCCTGATTCACGATGTCACCATTACCGTCGGGGCCTTTGCCCTTACAGATCGGGAAATTTCCCTCTCTATCATCGCGGCGTTTTTGACGATTGTCGGATATTCTCTAAACGATACGATTGTTGTCTTCGATCGAATCAGGGAGAATTTGAGCCGCTTCCGCCGGCGCAATTTCGAAGAGATTATGAACGCCAGCATCAACGAAACGTTGAGCAGAACCCTCCTGACGTCCACAACGACACTGATCGTCGTTATTGCCCTGTTTGTCCTGGGCGGCGGCGTGATCCATGATTTCGCCTTTGCCCTTTTGATAGGCATCATTGTCGGAACCTATTCTTCTGTTTTTGTGGCGAGCCCCATATTGTTGGTTTTTCAGAGCAGGTTCTCCGAAAAGCCCAAAGTCAACAAAGGTTCCCGTTAGCAGGGGACGGTGATTGGTTAGAAAAAAGAAAAAAAAACCTCGACCCTATAGGGCCGTTTCCTGGCTCATCTTTTTTATCCTGGTGGGGACGTTGACACTTGTTTGGTGGCTTCGGCCCCATTTCTTTCCCTCCTCTCCTCAGTTCAATTTTCTTTTGGTCGAAAGGAATGGCCAGTCCCTGAAACTCCTCAAGGGAGAGGTCCTTCATCTCAACCCGCAGGATCAATTCCGGATCAGGAAAATCTCATCCAACCGTTTCCTCAGTCAGGGAATACGGCTCTTTTCCAAAGAATTCGATGTGAATGCCTTTCTCCATGATGCCCCGGCCATTTCCGACTTTTTACCTAATGGGGATATTTTCAGCCGGTATGATTTCAAGGTTGAATTGAAGTACCGCAATCGCGCCCTGGGCCATGTAAACATCCTGATCGAACCCGATCTCGGGGATTGGCTGGCCAAGGCGGATAGAACCATCGACGGGGTTCGAAAGATTGCCCTCCTTGAAAAGGCCCTGACCCATGAGCCCGATAACACCCGGTTGACAGAGAAACTGATTGAGGCCTATAAATCCGGCAAAAAATGGTCGCAAGCTGCGGCGGCGCTTGAAAAAACGGCTGAGAAGCGCCCCGATCTCAAGGTTTTGAATGACCTGCTCGAGATATATGAGAACCTATCCAATCGTGAAGGGATTATTTCAGTTGCAAAACGATTGATTCCCCTGAACCCCGATGATGCCGCCCTCAAGATTCGCCTGGCCGACTTATTGGAAGAAGCCGGAAAATTGGGGGAAGCCATTACCGCCTATGAAGCGGCGTTAAAAAACATGGACAAAGAGGAAAGGGTGCCCGTTTATAAGACCCTTGGGTACCTCTATATGCGGACCGATCAACCCGAAAAAGCCATTACCTGCTATCTCAACGCACTTGAGGGGGATCAGAAAGACGTCAATCTCTATTACAACCTCGCCGACCTCTATGAAAGATCAGGGCAGCAGGCCAAGGCCGATGGTTATCTCACTAAGGCACTGGAACTGAAGACAGAAGATATAGAGGGTCGGTTGGGCCTTGCGGGCAGGCTTATTCAGAGGGGGAAACTGAAACAGGCCGAAGCGTATCTGAACGAAGTTCTCAAAAAAAATCCCAATTCACTTGAGGCCTTGATTTTTTTGATGACTATCGCAGAGAAACGGGCGGACAAAGATGCGCTCCTGAAACTCTATCAAAAAATACATGCCCTTGATCCTAAAAATGAAACCGTCATCTTCAACCTTGGAGCTCTCGAATATGAGGCGGGAAGACTGGATAAAAGCGAACCCTATTTCAAGAAATACCTGGCAGGCCATCCCAAAGACAAAGAGACCCATGCCTTTCTTTTTGACATCTACAAGCGGTTGAAGAAAGACGATCTGGCCTTCAAAGAAGCCCAGGCCCTTGTTTCCCTGGATCCAAAGGGTATGGCATCTTACTATTATATGGTTGAATATTTGAACGAACGCAGTGACTATAAAAAAATAATCGATATCACGAAAAAGGGTCTTGAAATTCAATCAGAGGACATGGATCTCAGAGAATATCTGGTCCTCGCTTACTTGAAAACGGGCAAAGAAGACTCGGCATTTCAAGAAATGCAGAAGATCCTTAAGATGCGGCCCAAGGATGTTCTCATGCTTCTCCAGTTCGCTCAGCTTCAGGAAAAAAGAGGAAATTCAGAGGACGCCGTCGACACATACCAACGGATACTGGATGTCTCCCCCGGGCACAAGAAGGCCAAGGAGGCAACCATCAGGTTGTTGCTCTGGAGGGCCGCCGATCTCGAAGAACAGGACGAGTTGAAAAAGGCCCTTGATATCTACAGAAAAATATTGAAATTGTCTCCCGGTCAGGAAGAGGCCGAAGAGGCCTATTTGAGGCTGCGCTTGGAGGTGTTGCCCGGTGAAGCAGAAAGACCATAAGCCCCATTATCATGTCACGGCCGGGCTAATATGGCAAAAAAACAGGATATTGATTACCAGGCGTCCCGAAGGGACGCACATGGCAGGATTTTGGGAATTTCCAGGAGGCAAGCAGGAACCCCGGGAGACCCTGGAAGAGTGTCTGGAGAGGGAACTGAAAGAGGAATTAGGACTTACCGTTCGGACGGACAGGCACCTGATCACCGTCGAGCATGAGTACGATGACAAGTTGATTACCCTCCACGTCTTTTATTGCCGCGACTTGAAAGGCCAGCCGATGAATTTGGAGGGGCAGGAATACCGATGGATCCATCCCGACAACCTTTCCAGTTACACCTTTCCGCCACCTGACGAGGCCGTCATTGAAGCCTTGAGAGCCCATGGGCAACCCGCAGAGGAAGGTTAAGTCCAAAACCTGGCATGGCAAAGGAGGGAGAAACGTTTCGCCCGCCTTGGCGATGATCTTGTGAGAATCCCCGGACAGCCTTTTTCCGAGCAATTTCAAAGAGACTGGAACGACCCATCAAGCTCTGAATGCGTTTTAAAACACTTTCCAATTACAATTAATTATTATCCGTTGATTTTTTCTTTCAAGGCGTCGGCAATTTTGAAGAGATCGCCCACGACGCCATAATCGGCTACTCTGAATATGGGGGCCTTCTTATCCTTATTAACCGCAATGACGGTTCCGGCCCCACCGATGCCGGCCACGTGTTGAAAGGCGCCGCTTATACCAAAGGCGAGGTAAACCTTGGGCTTGACGGTCTTGCCTGAGGTCCCCACCTGATGATATTTGGGCAGCCAGTTTTTGTCTACCACGGGGCGGGAACAGGAAATCATCCCACCCATAAGTTCCGCAAGCGCCTTCATCTTTTCTAAATTATCTTCTTCACCAATTCCCCGGCCAATAGAGACCAACAGATCGGCCTGCGTGATATCCACATCCCCGGCTCCCGTTTCCGCATATTCCACGAACTGTCTGCGTTCTTCCGGGAGGCCGGACGGCATATTCATCTCAATCACTTCTCCCTCCCCTTCACCTACCACGTCCTGTGGAAAGGCTCCGGCCCGCATAGTAATCAGATATCCTTCGGATTCTCTGAAGGAGACCTTTGAAAAAATTTTTCCCGTATAGATCTGACGAATCGCCTTGGGGTGGCTATCCTCCATAAAAATGTCCACGCAATCCGTCGCCAGAGGAAATCCCGTCCTGACGGCCAGGGCGGGGCCGAGATCCATCCCCCATGCGGTATGGCCCAAAAAGGTCATAAAGGGGCTGCGCCGTTTGAGGAGTTGCACCAGGATTTCCTTACAGATATCCCCGCTGTAATGTCTCAGCCTTTCGTCTTCCAGGACAATGACCCTGTCGGCCCTCGCTCGAACCGCATCCACAAAGGGGGTCCGATCCGCGCAAAGCAGGATGGCCGTCAGGCTGCAGGAAGATGCCTCGCAAAGTTCGCGGGCCTTCCAGAGCATCTCATAGGTGATTTCTCTTATTTCACCCTGCCGATGTTCAACGACCACAAAAATTTCACCCATTATATGCTTACCCCCTTTTCCTTGATAATTCGAAGAAGTTCATCGGCCACCGTTCCGGGATCCCCCTCTATGATCTGTGCACCATCGGTTTCAGGTGGCAGGAAAATTTCCTCAACCATCGTTTTCACGGAGAGATCCGGATCCGACAGGCCAACATCTTTCACCTTGACCACCTCGAGTACCTTTTTGGCCGCCTTGCGTATCCCCATGATGGAGACATATCGTGGTTCATTGATCCCCGTCTGAATGCTTAAAACAGCAGGAAAAGACACCCTGGATACCTCGTCAGTGCCGCCCTCCAGCTCTACTCGAACCGTGGCCCCGCCCGTCCCTGGTTCGATTCCGGTCACAACGGCCGCATGGGCCAATCCCAAATGCTCGGCAAGCATGATGCCCACGGCACCCTCATTTATATCATCTGCCTGAACCCCGGTGAGGATGAGATCAAATTTCCGTCTTTTGATAACCTCTGCAAGAATTTTTGACACGGCAAAGGCGTCCAGCTCAAGCCCTCCCGGATCGACCCTTATTGCCCTGTCGGCCCCCATGGCCAGGCATAGTCTCAGGATCTCCTCGTCTTCCTGGCTACCGACCGTGACGGCCGTCACGTCCCCTTCGAAATTATCCTTGATAAGAACGGCCTCTTCAATAGCATAATGGTCCCATTCATTGATCACATAGGCCAGCACCTCCTTGCGAATGTCCTTTGCCTGGGCATTGATCTCCAGATCCACCTCCTGCGTAAGGGGTACCCTTTTGACACACACGATGATCTTCATGCCTTATACCTCCTAAAGGGTTGAAAGAAATAACGCCATAAGATCCACAACCCTCATTTCCTGTTCCAGCCCACAGGTCTTTATGGCGTCTTCAAAATGGATCAGACAGAAGGGACAAGCCGTTACAATGGTATCGGCTCCGGCCTCCCTGGCCATCATGATTCTCTTGGCGGCCATTCTCATCTCTTCCTGTTCGATCTCATGCCAAAGAATAATATCCCCTCCGCCACAACAAAAACTCCGGTCCTTCGATCTTTCCATTTCCACGAATTCAAGGCCCGGCAGGGATCGAAGTAAACGTCGCGGCGCATTATAGATCTCGTTGTGCCGGCCAAGGTAGCAGGGGTCATGATAGGTATAGATATGTCCATCCTCAGGGGTCTTGGACGGCCTAAGGCGGCCCGAATCCAAAAGAGAATGGAAGAAGGATGTGTAATGATGGACATTCAAGGTGACGGGGTAGTCCTTCTTGAGCGTGTTGAAGGCATGTGGATCCGTGGTGACGATCTTATTGAATCTGATGCTCTTGAAGGTCTCCACATTCGCTTCAACCAGGATCTGAAACAGGCCCTCCTCTCCCATACGTCGAACCTGATGGCCGGAATCCATCTCCAGGGGCCCCAGGATACCGAAATCCACGCCCGCCTTTTGAAGTCCCCTGGCGATATTCGAAGCGATGGCCTGGACAGCGGGATCATAGGATCCGTAGCTGTCCACAAAAAAGAGCACATCCACTGCATCACCCTCCTTCAGTATCTTGACGGAGGCATCATCAAGTTCCTTGACCCAGTCCGCCCGCTTTGCGGCAGGTTTTCCAAAGGGATTTCCCGTCTTCTCAAAATGCATCAGAACCTGGTTAAAAGACTTGGGATTGCGGGACGTCTCGATAAGGTGACGTCTCATATCGATAATTTTATCGATGTATTCGATGAAAATGGGACATTCTTCTTCGCAGGCCCCACAGGTCGTACATGACCAAATTTCTTCGGGGGTGATCACGTCACCTACGATTGAAACTTTTTTCTTTTCTTTGTCCTCAGCCTCCTTCGTGCCGAACACGGGGAAATGCTCGTAACCATAGTCTCGCAGCTTGAGGGTGATCATTTTCGGGGAAAGGGGGCGACCGACAGCATTTGCAGGGCACATATCCGAACAGCGCCCGCATTCGGTGCATGAAAAAAGATCAAGCATATGCTTCCAGGTGAAATCTTCAAATTTTTCAATCCCGATTGTCTCCAAATCTTCTATATTCTCCACGCCCCACCTGGCCGGCTTCAGCGATCCTTTTTCAAGTTTTCTGAAAAATATATTAGGCAGGGCCGTGATGATATGAAAATGCTTTCCAAGAGGAAGAAAGTTTAGGAAGAAAAAAAAGGTCAGAATGTGAAGCCAGTAGCTTCCGCTGCGGATCGCAAAAAGCGTTTCAACACGCGATGTGTGGATAAGAAGAGCGGCGGCCCGGGCGGCGGGAAGCAGAACGCCGGGCTCTTTGCTCAGTAATAGGCCGCTTCCTTCATAGGCCATATCTGTCATCATGAGAAAAGAGATAAGCCCCAAAACGATGTAGGCCTCTAGGGCATGACTTCCCTTATATCGTTCGGGTCTTGTGAGTGCCCGTCTGAGTATGGCCCAGACACACGCAGTAAGCACAATCATTTCAAAAAAATCCTTCAGCACATCATACCCTTTTCCAAAGTCCCCTTCCATCAAAGCGTGGAGGAAGGGAAGGCCCAATCCCTGCGTGACAAGATCAATAGAGCGAAGTCCGAGCACGATAAAACCCGAAAAAATCATGATATGAATCACGCCGGCCCATAAATACCTAGGCTGTCTCTTTTGCCCGAACCCATAGGTAATGAGGCCACTGACCCTTTGCGCGATGGACGAAAAACGCGGGTCGGACTCCGCGGCATTCAGTATCCGATAACGCCGATAGATCACAAAACCGAACAGACTCAGGCTGAAAACAAAAATGACCCACCCATAGGCATATCCCGGGAGCCCCAGATAGGTGTCTGCCGCCGGATGTACGAGAGGCATTGCGTCCCCTTTCTTTCATTCATGTATCAGTGCGGGTCTATCAAATGTTTGCGTTTTTAGTTTGAGAAATTCTGAGGATAGGTATTGAATGGCATAGAATATATATCCTTATATATCCAAATTAATTTTTTTTCAATAAATCTTCATAACTTTCTATCGCAATAAAGCTCTTTGAATCCTCACAGGGAGCTGATATGCTTTAGGGTATAAGGGTAACCAATTTTTTAGGGGGGATATTTTATCCTCTCATGATTGCCCAATACCTCCATTCAAAGGGAAGGGTGCACTCATTTTTTCAATCATGTGAGCATCTTGATCTGCCGGGTCTTGAGATTCGAAAAAATACTGAGCCCTTTTCAGGGTTCATGAATTTTCACCTGTAGAGCGGATAACGTTACCGGAGGAGGAAATTATGTTACATGTCCTTTTGGCCGGCATTGCCCTTTTTTCTTTTTTGAATGTTATTCTTTTTATTGTGGTTCTGGTCAGGCTTTTCAAAGAAGAAGGGGTATTCAGGGGCATCTTGGGAATCATTTTCGGCTTTTACCCCTTCATATGGGGGTGGGTCAAACATAGGCGATTGAAATTGACCCAAACCATGTTGCTATGGACAGCTACCATCCTTCTTCCCGTCCTTGCCGGATTTGTCGCTTTTTCGACCGGACTCATCCCTGCGGACTTCAAAACCTTCATCCCCGGTTTCCAGTCGCCTGTGTCGTCCCGTGTCGTACAACAACGGGTGAAAAAGCCTCCCGTCAAAAAATCTTCTAAAAAACCCGGCTTAAAAGGGAATCAGGTTCGCCCAAAAGGGCCCTCTTCATCGGGACTTAAAAAACCAGAGACTGTTTCCAAAGAAATAAAAGTCGACTATGCCTTTGAAATGCGAAAGGTAAACGCCTTGATTGAGGCGAACGACCAACGCCCTGAGGCTTATTACAACCGCGGTTGGTTACACGGGCATCAGGGCAACCTCGAAAAGGCATTGAAAGACTATTCCCTGGCCCTGATGCTTAACAAGAATAATAGTGATGCCTTGTACAACAGAGGATTGGTATTTGCTAAATTGGGAAAGTATAAAGCGGCCCTTGAAGATTTTTCAGGCGTGCTCAAACTGCAGGCCAACATGGAAGATGCCCTTTGTAACCGCGGCAGCGTTTATTTCCAAACGGGCGAAACGGATCTTGCCCTCAGGGACTACAATGCCGCCCTGAAAACAAACCCGAAGGACGCGGATCTCCTGTACAATCGCGCCATAGTCTATGCAGCCCTCGGAGAAGAGTCAAAAGCGAAGGAGGATTTGAAGAAGGCCGCACGGATGATGCATGACACGACCCTAAAGGCTTATCCGAATTTACTCCAGAGCATGAATTGACATCCTGTCACTTTGAAATTTTGGTCTTCCCATGAAGATCTTTCATGGTCCTATCGATTCGATCTTTCCAGGCAGGTTCATGGCGGGCAAATTCGGCGGCCTTTTTAAAATGGTATTGGGCCTTCTCATTGTCATTTCGCTGCTTGAAATAGAGACCGAAGTGGTAATGAGCGGCGGCCAACTGGTTCTTCCTTCCATAGGCGATACCCAGCTTATAGAATAGTTCGACCTTCACGGGTTTGATTATTTTCAGCTTTTCATAGACACGAACGGCCTGGGCATAGTCTTCCAGATTCTGATAAGACGCAGCCAAAAGGTAGAGCACACTTTTGTCCCGGTTATTTATCTCAAGGGCCTCCTGCAAGGCAGAAACCGCCTCTTTATCTCGCCCCTGCAGTTGGTAGGCCTCCCCCAAATACCGGAGTATGGGAACGGACTCAGGCCGGGCCCTTAGCGCAATTTTCAAGTGCTCAACGGCCTTTTCATATTCCGCCCTCCTCATCCAGACAAGCCCCAGTCCCAAACGGGCCAGTTCTGATGTACCATTTTTCGCCAAATCCATCCGAAAAAATTTCTCCGCTTCATAGGGGTCATGATATTTTCCCCTTAGGATCGTCTTTACGATGGGAAAATCGTTGCGAAATCGGGCTGCGTCGCTTTTTTCACCCCTGGGAGCGTATTCGTTCAACATCATTTCGATTCTGGCAATTCTTTCCGGTCCCCCCGGATGAGTCCGTAGGTATATCGGAATAACATCGGTCCCCGGCCATTGACCCTGCTGGAGTTTCTGCAAGACACTGATCATGCCGGCAGGATGATAGTTCGAAATCTCCATGAATTTGAATCCCAACTGGTCTGCCTGCCGTTCGTCTTCTCGACTGTAATGGAGTTGTGCCTGCACCCCGGCTGCCGCTGTACCGGTAATCATGGGTGCAGCGGCATCGCCACCAATCAAGACCGCAGCCAGGATACCGGCCAGGGTGACAATACCGATCTTCTTGTTCTGTTCAATACGCTGGGCAATGTGCCGTGCGGAGACATGACCAATCTCGTGACAGATGACGCCTGCCAGTTCGTCAATGCTCTCCATCATATCAATGAGGCCGGAGAAAACAAAGACATGCCCCCCCGGACCGGCAAAGGCGTTCAGGGTGGAATCATTGATGATATAAAAATGAAACGGAAAGGGCTTTACTTCGAGGGAGTCTGTCAGGTATTGGCCAAAGTCATTGATATAGGTGTCGAGAAAATCATCATCTACGATATCGAAATACTTCCTCACATCTTTGAGAAAATTTTCACCCGCGATTCTTTCGTCCTCTATGGACAAATCGTAGGCCTCGCTCATGTCGAAGTGAACGAGAAGCGTCACGCAGGATACTAGAGCAACAAAGAGAAATATCGATCTTTTGCGACCAGGTATCGGATTTTTCATCCCCATGACCCTCCTTGGCCGCCTCCCATGCACCGCGCATGACGCCGCAAAAAAAGGCTAAAAAAGAGTGCACCCATGTCGATCCGATCTCCGATCGGGCGGGGGGGAAAAAATCCAGCTTTGTGCTGAGAATTTTCGGTCAGGCCCATAGCCACTCAAAGGGGATAGGATCATGGCTCCAAGGGATCAAGGTCCTTGAGATCCACCCTAGGGGCTTCGACCCAAAGTCCCTCCAAATCATAAAATTCTCTCACCGGCTCAAAAAAAATGTGAACGATCAGATCCCCATAATCCATGAGGACCCAATGGCCTTCCTGCTCACCCTCCACGCCGTATGCCCTGAAACCCTCTTCTCGCATTCTTCGGCTCAGATGCCGACAGATGGCCTGGACCTGCCTGCTTGAATTCCCGCTTGCGACAAGAAAATAGTCCGAAAACGAAGTCAGTTTTCCCACCTCAAACATGAGGGGATTGATCGCTTTTCTTTCCTTGATAATTTTTAAACACAGCAGTGCTTTGTCAAGCGTCTCCATGGGCGGTATATAACCCCTTTGCCTTAATATAGGCCATGACCGATTCCGGGACAAGGAAACGGATCGATTTTCCTTTGGAAACCTTATCCCTGATTCCAGTGGACGATATGTCCATAAGCGTGATTTTCTTGTATATTAGTAAATTCCCCGATGGTGCCGCAAACCGATTATGATCATTTTGCCTCGTGAAATCGACCCCAAAAGAGGAGAGAAAGGAATCCAGGACCTCACCGGATACCCCCGGTCTATTGATGACCACGAAATGAGCATAGTCAAAGAGATTTTTGTATTCCTTCCAGGTCCCAATTTCCAAAAAGGCATCCATACCAAGAATAAAATATAGTTCCAGGTCGGGGCCGTACAACCGGTGGAATTCCCGTAGGGTTTCAATAGAATAGGAGTGGCCCTGACGGCGTCCTTCCAGATCCATGGCCTCCAGGAGAGGTGAAGCCTCGGCGGCCTTTCGGGTCGTGGCAAGGCGATCACAAAAGGGACTCACGGGTCGCTTCTTTTTGTGGGGCGGAGAAGCGGCAGGGATTAAATAGACCTTTTCCAGTTCCAGTTCCTCGCCAACCTCCTCGGCCAGACGCAGGTGACCGAAATGAATCGGATCAAAGGTGCCTCCCAATATGCCTAATTTCAAGTGCTCTCCTCCGCCTTCAAACCGCCTCCCATGGGTTACGGTTTTCATCGACCAAATTCCGGATCATGATCTCAACTGACACACATCCTTTACCTTGTCGTCACCATTGGTAATCACGAGATTGTCCCGGTGAACAACCTCATCATCGTGTTTGAAACCCAGAATCGACTCAATTTGGGTAGTCTTTGCCCCCAGTATCTTCTGTATATCACTGGAATGATAGTTCACCATGCCAACGGCCAGTTCCACAGCATCTTCGTTGACAAGTACAACCGCCTCACCGAGATTGAATCGGCCCCTGACCCCCTTAATTCCAGAGGGAAGAAGACTTTTCCCCCGTTTCAGAATGGCCTTTTCAGCCCCCCGGTCAACGATAAGTTCCCCTTTTGGGGACTTTGTAAAAGCGATCCAATGCTTACGGCTGCATAGAGGGATATCCCGGGGCATGAAAAGTGTGCCCACGTCTTCTCCTTCAAATATCCGGTTGAGCACCCCCGTTTTGAAGCCTCCGGCAATAATGGCCGGGACTCCCTTTAGGGCGACCTTCTGCCCGGCCTTGATTTTGCTTGCCATTCCGCCACGACCCAGAAAACCGGGAATGGAACCGGCATACCTGCTCACCTGTCTGCTCTGCCCCTCAACCAAGTGAATGAAGCGGGCGTCGCTATAGACTCGGGGATCCTTGTCATAGAGACCGTTGATATCCGTCAGGTTGATCAGGAGACGGGCGTCTGTGAGGTTCGTGACCATTGCGCTCAAATTATCATTATCGCCAAACTTGATCTCGTCGACGACCACCGTATCATTTTCGTTGATAATCGGCACGATCTTCCAGGTCAGCAGGGCAAAAATAGTATTCCGTGCATTGAGATAACGGGCCCTGTGGGTGAGATCGTCCCTTGTGAGAAGGATCTGGGCCACATTCACGCCTTGGCGCCCAAAGGCCTGTTCATAGGCCATCATGAGGGTACTCTGCCCGATAGCTGCCAGTGCCTGTTGCTGAGAAAGAGATTCGGGTCTTTTCGAGAGCCCGACTTTTTTCAGCCCCGAAGCGATGGCCCCGGATGATACAAGAATGATTTCAACTCCTTTTTCTCTGAGGGCACAAATATCCTTGGTCAGATTATTAATTACCTTTTTATTCAGGCCGTCCTTTTTTGTCAAAACGCCGCTTCCCACCTTGACGACTGCCCTTTTAACAGGTCGCAGAAGCGTTTTTCTTAGAACCGTCTTGTTTTCATTTTCAGTTTTCATTTTCGAATTTTTTTGCCAGGACCTGTTTCAAATCATCAATTCCTTCTCCGGTCAGCGCCGAAACGGCCAGACATTCCACTCCGGTTTTTTCGATGATCTTCCTGGTTCGTTCAATCTCTCCGGACCCGGACGACAATAAATCAATCTTATTGATCAAAATTATTTTTTCCTTCTTGAGAAGTGATTCGTCATATTTTTCCAACTCGTTTCTCAGGACATAAAAATCATCCAAAAGCGTCTTGGATGAATCCACCGAAACATCGATCAAGTGAACAAGAAGGCGTGTCCTCTCGATATGTTTCAGAAAAAGATGCCCCAACCCTCGACCCCGGCTGGCTCCCTCTATGAGGCCGGGGATGTCCGCAACGGTCAGAGTCCTTTCGTCTTCCAGATTCATGACGCCCAGATTGGGGGTGAGTGTCGAAAAGGGGTAGTTATCAATCCTGGGGTGTGCCATGGTGAGGCGGGAAAGAAGCGTGGATTTACCGGCGTTCGGCAGGCCGATGATTCCGATATCGGCAAGAGTTTTAAGGGTGAGACGGATGATCATCTCACTGCCCGGAAGTCCGGGTTGTGCCATCCTGGGCGCACGGTTGGTCGACGTGGCAAAGTGCTGATTTCCTTTGCCTCCCTTGCCTCCGTCCAGGAGGAGGATCTCCTGATTATCATAGATCAGATCGGCGAGCACTTCTTCCGTATCATGATCACTGATGATGGTTCCCAAGGGAACCTCTATCACGACATCCTGGGCATTCTTTCCTGATTGTTTCTTACCCCGTCCAGGTTCTCCGTTTCGGGCCTTAAAAAATCTCCGGGCATTAAAATCAATCAGGGTATGGAGTTTGTTGGTGGCCCTGAGGAGAATACTTCCCCCGTCACCACCATCTCCGCCATCGGGACCGCCTCGGGGGACATACTTCTCCCTGCGAAAGCTGATGCAGCCCCTTCCCCCATCGCCTGATTTCACGGTAATCACCGCTTCGTCCACAAAACGCATCATATTTTTTTGGGGGATTTTTCTCCAAAGGATAAAATCATAAAGTGACGTGTAACGATTTTATTGCGCGTAGACACTCACTTTTTTTCGGGTTTTGTCCAGCCGTTCAAAGGTCACGACACCATCTATTTTAGCATAAAGGGTATAGTCCTTACCCAGCCCGACGTTATTACCGGGATGAAGCTTCGTGCCTTTTTGCCTCATGAGAATGTTACCGGCGCGAACATGCTGGCCACCGAATTTCTTTACCCCGAATCTCTGACCGGCACTGTCCCTGCCGTTTCGGGAACTCCCCCCTGCCTTTTTGTGTGCCATGATAATTTACCTCAACAATATCCATCTCATTTGCGACGCGATTATTTTTTGCAACAGAAACGACGTCGCGTCTCAAAAAATCATTGAACTTCCAGAGATGACTTTAGGCCTCGATATTCTCGATTTTCACGAGACTAAAATCCTGCCGATGGCCTCTTTTTCGCCGGTAACCTTTCCTTCTTTTGTACTTAAACACCAAGATCTTGCGCTTTTTATCTTGCCGAGTAAGACGTCCGACGACCCTGGCGTTCTCGAGGTAGGGCTTCCCAACATCGGTTTTTTCGCCGTCCGAGGTCAGGAGGACTTTCTCAAAGGACACTTCGTCCCCGACACTACCTTCCAGTTTCTCCACTCTAACTTCCCCGCCCGGCTCGACACGGTATTGTTTTCCGCCGGTTTTTATGACCGCATACATGTGCTAACTCCTTCCAAATTTTAAACTTTTATATTTAGCTGGACAATGCAAGGAAGTCAAACAAAAAATACTCAAAAAAAAATGGTGCCCCCGGCAAGACTCGAACTTGCGGCACCCAGATTAGGAATCTGGTGCTCTATCCACCTGAGCTACGGGGGCAACACCTGCCTATTTACCACAAACTGTGCAAAAATCAAGTCTATAAAATAAGAAAGGCGGCTATTGGCAGTTTCCCTTCATTTCGCGTCCTTGGCGGTTGACATCTTTATTCCCTATCTATATTAGAGGGTATTGATCCTGAAGGACAGAAAAATGTCCTAAAATCTGTTGAAAATCAGCGATAATTGATATAGGGTTGCATTTTAAATGGGAAAAAGTGGGGATGTAGCTCAGATGGGAGAGCGGTGCGTTCGCAACGCACAGGTCGTGGGTTCGAATCCCATCATCTCCACCACCAAAAAAATAACCTGCTGAAATTTGGGTAGGTTTTTTTTTATTTCGTTGTCAAAATCCAAATGTCAAAGGCCACAAAATGCGGGAGAGGGCTGGGTGCACATCCCTGGAAACGAACACCATGGGCCTCGCATTTTAATCGAATAGGCTTGCTGTGTCTGCCATTTGGTTTTTGGGCTTTGGCAGTCATTTGATTTTTGCGCTTTGACATTGCCTGTTCCCGTTCCTGTCATCACCCCCTCTGGGGTTAAACCAAAGCCTACTTCTCCGGACCCGGATACTTGCTTTTTGAGAAAAATCGCCCTGCCCAAGTGCCTTCCTTTTATCAAGGGGCTGAACTCATGCTACTTTAATAAAAACGGCAATGGCCTGCGGTGTATCCTCTTCATCGATCGTGTCGTATCGTTCGCATATCTCCATGGTGGCAATTTCTGAGTCCCCTGGTTTCGTCTTGACAGTTATTTTCTGTTTCTTTACATGTAAGTTACATGAAATAATCGTCTTTGACCGGATGCTTCCAGACATGTATCAAGCGCACTTTCACATCAAGGAGAATCCCTTCGCCCTGACGCCCGACCCGCGTTATCTTTATATGAGTCGGCAGCACCAGGAGGCGCTGGCTCATCTTCTTTACGGAATGACGCAAGGTGGAGGTTTCGTCCAACTCACCGGGGAGGTGGGGACAGGAAAGACCACCATCTGTCGCTCCTTGTTGGAGCAAGTGCCCGAGGAAGTCGATATCGCCATCATCCTCAATCCAAGACAGACGGCGGTGGAACTGGTTGCCTCCATCTGTGATGAGCTGCGGATCGACTACCCGAAGGGGACTGAGAGCGTCAAGGTGCTCGTCGATCGTCTTAATAGATATCTGTTGGATAATCATGCCGGGCAGCGGCGAACCACCCTGATCATTGATGAGGCGCAAAATCTGAGCTCGGAGACCCTGGAACAAATTCGCCTCCTTACCAATCTGGAAACCACCACCCAGAAACTCCTCCAGATTATTCTCATCGGCCAACCGGAACTCCAGAAAATTTTGGATCGGCCGGAGATGCGTCAGCTGGCCCAGCGAATTACCGCACGCTATCACCTGACGCCTTTGTCCCGTGAGGAAACCTTGAACTATATCAAACACAGACTGAAGGTGGCGGGGCTAAAGGACCCGGTCTTTACATCGGGGGCACTGAGAGCTGTGTGCAGGCGTTCAAGGGGGGTCCCTCGACTCATAAACATTCTGTGCGATCGTGCCCTGCTTGGGGCCTATGCAAGGCAGCAAAAAAGCGTTTCAAGAGGCCTGGTGCACAAGGCCTACTCTGAGATAAAAGGGGAGATCAAGCGTCCCCAATCCCGGAGAATCGCGGGTTGGGTCGTAGCGGTTTTTGTGCTGGCTTTGCTGGGAGCGGGGTGGCCTTTCATCCCCTGGGAATTGCCGGGGCATAGACCGATACCGAAGGGTCCGGGTAATGAGCCTCTCTCCCTGTCCGTCGCTCCCCGGACCTCGGGTCCGAAAGACGTTCGAGGCCGGACAGCGGGAAAATTTCATGAGACCCCGATGGGGCTTCAAGGCGTTTCCGTGCCGGGAAGGGCGGGTGGCGCGGGGCAGGGAACGGATGAGGGCGCGGGAAAGAACATCCTTGAAACCGGAAAAAATGTGCTTGACGACCTGCTCCGGGAGGGAGGTATCCTCACGGACAAGGAAACGGCCTTCATGGCGCTTTTTCGATGTTGGAATGTGGAATACGGGGTCCGAGGGGGAAAAAAACCCTGTGAAAGGGCTGAGGTCAATGGCCTGCGTTGCATCCCCGGAAGAGGCAGTTGGGCGATGATCATGCAGCACAATCGTCCTGTTATGCTCGAACTGATCGGAGAATTCGGACAATCCCGCTATGTCGCCGTCACGGGTCTGGGAGACAAGGATTTGACCCTTGACTTCGGGGACCGGAAACTGACACTCCCCAGAACCGACATCGACCCCTACTGGCCGGGGGAGTTTGTGTTTTTGTGGAAACCGCCTCAATGGCGCCAGCGTTTCTTGAAAAAAGGCGTCTCCGGCCCCGATGTGGTTTGGTTGAGAAAAGTACTTGCGCGCGTGGAGGGCACCTCGTCTGAGGGGGATCCGACGTCTGCCGAATCACTTTTCGATACCGGCCTTAAAAGGCGGATCATGGCTTTTCAACGGGCACACGGTCTAAAGGCGGACGGTGTCGTAGGTGAACGAACATTGATCCAGTTGAATACGGCTATGCAGGATCCTGCTATTCCCCTGCTTGAGCCGGTGAACCCACAGGGCGTGAAATGACGATATGTCCTTGATCCTTGATGCACTCAAACAGGCGGAGTTGGAGCGGCGAATCGGCCGCCCCCCCGATGTGAGCGTGGCCCTGCGCATGCAGAGCAGGACTTCGCCCCGCCGCTGGCCCTGGCTTCTTATGGCCCTGCTGGTCGTTGGAGCCTTGTTCGCGCTGGTGTTCCGGTCTGAACCCCCGTCTTCCACAATCAGCAAGACTTTCGAGCCGCCCGCGGGAATCCGCCGTGATCCTGCCGGAGAGGCCGGAGATGCGAGCACCTTGTCCTCTCCCCGAACCGCGGAGAGGGAAGGGGATCACCCTCAAAGGAGCCACCGGCCTGTGACCCTTCAAAGGGCTCAAAATTTTGAGGTCGAAACCGAAGCAAAGATTGTTGTCCCTCCCCCTCCCACGAGTTCCCGGAGGCCGGAAACCGGCACTGAAAACCCCGTGGTCGATTCCCCGAATCGTCCGGCATCAAACCGCATGGAGACCGCCGAGGAGGCATGGGAGCCCTCGGGGGACAAAACTAATGCGGGATCCACCGCCGTTGAACAACTCTCCGAGGTTCAAGATGAAGCCCTCCCCCTCGCAAGCGAACTGCCGCCTGACATTCGGGCATCCTTTCAGAAACTCGAGATCAGCGCGCATGTCTACCATGCAGATCCCTCCAGGCGTTTTGTATTCATCAACCTGCACAGTTATCGCGCAGGGGATCGAATCCTTGACACTGAATTGATCCTGAACGAGATCACCCCGGAAGAAATCGTGATCGATTACGGAAAAGGGCGCGCGCGCCTGCCGGTGAAAAGATCCAGCCTTTGGTAAAAGGGATCGACCGGACCCGGTCCGTCGTGTTTTTGGCTTGACCCGTGAATCTTCCTTCCGTATGTTGGGTGAATCTCAAACATTTACGAGAGCTTAGAAAGATTTGTTGCGGCCGTCGAAAATGGGGCAATAGCAAAAACGACATCCGGAGGAGAGAAATATGTGGAAATTGTTTTGTGAAAGAATATTGCTTTCGGGTTGCATGATACTCTTTCTGTTGTTGTCTTTTCCTGCCGCCCTGCAAGCGGGGCAGGTCATTCGTTTCGGGGTCCTGCCGGTGGTGGATACCCTTCCGCTGTTTGTAGGCGCGGATCGGGGCTTTTTCAGCGACGAGGGGATCGAACTCGATATCATTTCCTTCCAGAGTGCGCTTGAGCGGGATGCCGCCCTCCAGGCCGGAAAACTGGACGGGTACTTCGGCGATATTCTCAATACGCTGTTGCTGATCCGCTCCCGACAGGCCCTGGGCATCATCACCACGGCCTTTCGGACCCGTCAAGACTGCCGTATGTTCGCCCTGGTCTCGGCCCCGAAATCGGGCATTCGGGAACTCGCCGACCTGAAGGGCAAAGAGGTGGCCATATCACGGGCCACCATCATCGAATACCTTCTGGACCGGATGCTCATTGCCCGAGGCAAGGCACCGGACTTTGTGAAAAAACTGGAAATCAAGAAATTGGCCATCCGGCTTCAGATGCTCTTGACCAACCAGGTGCCGGCCGCACTTCTTCCTGAGCCCCTGGTCACCCTTTCAGAAAGCAAGGGGGCCCGGGTCATTGCAGACGACCGCGACCTCGATACCGCCCTGACTGTGCTTGCCCTTAGAAGAGATAGGGTCGAAGAGGATGCATCTCTTGTCACGCGATTCCTCAGGGCCTACAGCAGGGCCACAGGCGTGATCAATCAAGATTCCGAATCCTTCAAAGGGGTTTTGGTGGCCAAAACCCGCTTTCCGGCCGTTATCAAAGATCACTACCGCATCCCGCCATTCCCGCCTGTGGGGCTGCCGGCACCCAAAGACCTGGCGGCCGCACAAACATGGCTGATTCAAAACGATCTGGCAGACAATCGCCTTCCGTTCGACCGGGTCGTGTTGAGGGCGACGCTTCCTGAATGAGGACATTGCATCCAACAATGATACACGTTGAAGGTCTTTGCAAACGCTTTGATCCCGATGAAGCCGATGTGCTCAACGGGATCTCCTTCTCTCTTCCTCCAGGCGATACCCTGTCGATCATCGGGCCCTCGGGGTGCGGCAAAACGACGCTGCTCTACATTCTTGCCGGTCTTCTTAGACCGACCTCGGGATCAGTTACCACGGGAAAAGAGGGCACAGCGATTGCGGATGTGAGAACCGCCTTCATCCTCCAGGATTACGGACTTTTTCCATGGAAAACCGTGCGGGAAAACGTAGCACTAAGTCCCGAACTCAAGGGGCTCAGCACCAGGGAATGCCGGGAGATCACGGCCGTGCTCCTTGAGGAACTGGGCCTCGCTTCCCTGGGTGAGAGGTACCCGGTTCAACTCAGCGGAGGCCAGAAGCAACGGGTGGCCATTGCCAGGGCCCTGGCCCTCGACCCTTCCATTCTCCTGATGGATGAACCCTTTTCTTCCCTGGATGCCATTACCCGGGAACGATTGCAGGACGCCCTCCTCCACACCTGGCAGGACAGACCTCTCACCTATATCCTGGTGACCCACAGCGTTGAGGAAGCGGTTTTTCTGGGCCGACACATTATGGTCCTGACCGACCGACCGGCGCGGGTGAAAGTGATGATCGACAATCCGGATTTTGGTGAAAGAGACTTTCGCATGAATCAATCCTATTTTGAAAAGATAAACGAGGTGCGGAGGGTTATGGAATGAGAGGAATCGGGCGCTATATCATCTCCGGATGCCTTCTTCTCATCCTATGGAAAGTTTTGGCCCTGGCCCTGGGATCGGTTGTCTTACCACCCCCCGAAATCGCCTTTCAGGCCTTTGGAACCGAGATCAAGACCCTCGATTTCTGGGGGCATTTTGGAACCAGTGCCCTTCGGGTGGGATCGGCCATGCTTCTGGCCTGGGCCGTGGCCTTTCCACTGGGTATCGTTCTGGGCTATTCGAGGCGGCTGGACGATGTGCTTTCACCTCTTGTCTTTTTGACCTACCCCATCCCCAAAATTGTGTTCCTGCCGGTCTTTCTGCTTCTCTTGGGGCTCGGGAATGCCTCAAAGATCC
>CAZXWJ010000002.1:0-53873 GCA_964644375.1 uncultured Desulfobacteraceae bacterium
AACCCAAGCTCGTCATTGCAGATGAACCCGTTTCGGCCCTGGATGTATCCATTCAGTCCCAGGTCCTGAACCTCCTCGTGGATCTGCGCAAGCAACTGGGCCTCTCCATGATCTTTATTTCCCATGACCTGGCCGTGGTAGAGCACCTCTGCAACAGGATCGCCGTCATGTACCTCGGTGAAATCGTGGAGATGACGGACTGCCCTACCCTTTTTTCAGATCCCAAACACCCCTACACGGAAGCCCTGCTTTCGGCGATTCCGAGGCCCGATCCGACCTATCTCGGGAGCAGACGAATCGTGCTGAACGGGGATATTCCCAGCCCGGAGAACCCGCCCGATGGCTGTCGTTTTCACACGCGGTGCAGCAGGGCAACGGCTTTGTGTGAGAGCCGAGCACCTCAGGAATATTGGCTCGGCGGGTCCGATCGCCCCCATATGGTCCGCTGCCACCTCTATGCCCCATGATATTTTCAGAACCCCTTTTTTTGTCCTTGACGGTCGGGGATAATTTTCTCATACTTTATGCGGCATAATTGCCGCGTTAAAAAAAGACGCTATACAAAAGGACATTTTCAACCGCACCGGACGGGCCTAAGACCGGGGAAGGCCACCTATAATGCGAACCATTTGCCGGATATCTCATAGGCACCTGAAGAGTCCGGGTGGGGAGACGGTATCCGACACAAAGGAGTCGGTTCATGCTACCCTTATTGTTCATCCTGATCATCACGGGGCTTGGTATTTTCATTACGTATTATCTCAGCAACGATATCAGTTGGTTCACCTATTACATCGGCGGCGTCATCGGACTGCTCGTGAGCAGCCTTATCCTGGAAATCTGGACAAAACAAAAGAGGAAACAACACGACAAATGATTCATCGGCCGAGTTGCAAAACGGATATACGGCCCTCTTTTTTTCAATAAACATCTCGGACCTCGATACCGGCGCCTTCTTCCACACCCCACCATCCCGTTCCAATTTCGAATCAACCATGGATAGCGCGCCTTTGAGCCGAAAAAAAACACCCCTCAAATTACTTTACACCTTGTAAAAAATCCTGACACATGTTAATACTCAATAACATTTTCACACCATCCTGATTCGGGCGAAATTTATGGCTGGATCACGGCGTTGTTTGATGATGTGATTTTTTGTCCCGTTTGGTACGGGAAATGATTTATTACTGAGTGGGTTATTTTTACTGCTGAGCTGACCATAACCCTATAGGAAGGCCTCTGCACCCTCCCCAGCCTTTTGAAAAGGCAGTGAAAACGAGCAGGGAGAAAATTTTTGAGGCATTCGGGGTATAGGGTTCTCTGGATCGACACTTGTTGCTGAGAAGAATCTGAGCGGAAACTGTTATAGAGGACGTTGAATGGAAGGGGCACTTCTACCTATTGTTGTCTTTGTCTTGGTGTACTTAGCGCTGACCTTTGAGTTGGTCAACAAGGCGGTCGCAGCGCTTCTGGGCGTGATGATCCTGTTTGTCTTTCGGATCGTCGATGAGCACGCCGCCGCACAATTTATTGACTATGAGACCATCATGCTGCTGCTCGGCATGATGTCTATTGTCGCCATTTTGAAAAAATCCGGCTTTTTCAAAATCCTGTCGGTCAAGGTGGCGGAACTCACCAAGGGCAGCCCGCTGAAGATCCTGATTTTGTTCTCTATCGTCACGTCCGTGCTATCGGCCTTTCTGGACAATGTCACAACCGTCCTAATCATCATCCCCATTATCATCGAACTGACCGTCGGCATGGGGCTGGACCCGAAGATTTACGTCATCAGCCAGGCCATCATCTCCAATGTAGGGGGCACGGCAACCCTCATCGGAGATCCTCCCAATATCATCATCGGCTCAAAGGTCGGCCTGACCTTCAATCAATTTGTCATCAATCTGTCCATTCCCGTGATCATTTCCTTCTGTGTCGTGCTGCTCTACATCTGGATCACAAACAGGGAGCAGTTTCGTCCGGCCGATACGAATTTTACCCGGCTCTTCACGATCCACCTGCTCCTGGGAAAGATTCGCTTCGGATTCCTCAATACCAGGATCGACAAGGTCTTCCTTATAAAATCCCTGTCCTGTCTGGTGCTGGCCATTCTTCTCTTCGTGACCCAGACCGTCACGGGCCTCACCCCTGGCGTGGTGGCCATCCTGGTGGCCATGATCCTCTTTATTCTCAGCCGGGTCGATGTGGAAAGCATGCTCGAAGAGGTCGAATGGAGCACGCTTCTCTTTTTCTCAGGGCTGTTCATCCTGGTGGGCGTGCTGGAGGAAAAGGGAGTGATCGAGTGGATCGCAGAAAATGTCTTTATGCGGGTCGGCGACAATCCCTATGTCCTTGTGCTAACCATTCTCTGGGTATCAGGCATCGTTTCAGGCTTCCTGGATAACATTCCCTTTACCATCGCCATGATACCCATTGTGCGTTTGATGCTGGAAACCACCCCCGTCCCCAACGACATCCTCTGGTGGGCCCTTTCACTCGGGGCCTGCTTCGGGGGTAATCTGACCTATATCGGGGCCTCGGCGAACATCGTTTCCGTTGGAATGGCCAAACAGAACAACGTGGACATCACTTTTTGGGAATTCATGAAAACGAGCGCCCTGGTGACCATCCTCACCCTGGCGGTCGCATCACTTTTCCTCGTAGGGTATTTGTGGGTATCGTTATGAAAGCAGAAGAAAAGGAAAATCTGTACGGACTGCTTAGGGATTCGGGAGACGTGCTGGGCACATCCCGGGCCACGATGGTGGCGCTCGGGGCCATGATCGATGTCATCAAATCGTTGAAGTGCTCGGAGGACAACGTCGGGGAACTGTATCAGGAATTCGTGGACGTGGTCAAAAGCTCTCAACCTAAAATTGTTCCTCTCTTGCAACTGATCAGGGAATTTGAGCGGGAATCCAAGGCCTACCTGAACGCTGACCTTCAAGACCGGCGTAAGCAGGCCGTCGAGATCCTCGAACGAAAGCTCAAATCATACCGGGCCAGTATCAAGAGGGTTATTGAAAACGGCACCCCCCTGGTCCAAGACGGGGAGATGATCGTCGTTCACATGGCAAGTTACATGGTGACCAATCTCCTCATCAGGGCCAAACAGGCCTTGAAGCGAAAATTCAAGGTTATCATTCTTCAGCAGCTTGTCGTGCGATCAAAACAGGCGATAAATGCGCTGACAGATGTGGGCATCGAACATATCATCGCCCCGGCTCACGATCTCGGTCATTATCTGGAGAGCAGCAACAAATTATTTGCCGCGGCGGCCACGATCACCAAAGACCGCAAGGTCATGGCGGCCGCCGGCACCGCGAACATCGTCAACTCCTGCAATCTGAACGGGATTCCCGCCTATCTCCTGGCTCCTTCCTATCATTTCTTCAACGGCACCTGTGATGAGCTCAACATTCATGAAGCAAATGAAGAAATCTGCGATGAGGACTGCCAATACAACCTGATGTCCCATTCCCACGACCTCTTGGACGTGAACCGCTTTGACTTCTTCATCAATGAACACGGCATCATGGAAAAGGAAGCATTTATGGCTCAGTATATGGATGATGGAGATCCCGACCAGGACAAACGGCGAGCGGCCGTCCCTTGAAGATGAAGGTCGGTCATCCCCCGATTCAGGAATGACCGACCAAAATGACCATAGCGGCGAGAGGAATATCCCTCTCTTCTAGTTGGCGACCCTGGAAAAGGCCGGGACTTCACTTGTGAATTTTTTCTGAAAGGACAGGGAAACGAGTTCAGCGGCGCAATGGGCATTCTGAATATGGTCGCCGTTTATGATGAGATCGAATTCATAGGCCGGTGCGCTCCTTTTTCCGTATACATTTCTGAAAAACGCCCCCTGCTCCCTGTCCACTTGATCCAGAATCTCTTCGGCCCGCTTCTCACTGATATCGCCGACCCTCACGATTCTCTTGATTCGATATTCCCTTGAGGCGACAATTCTTACGGCCAGCACCCTGTCTCGGGGTAGTGCCAGATGAATCCCTCGGCCCACGAAAACGGCAGGGCCCAGCCCCGCCATGGAAAACACCACATCAAACAGATGCCTGATATAGTCTGATTGTACGAAGGATCTTTCCCCGAAGGCCATGGAGATGAATTCCCGAAGCTTTCCCGGGTAGCGCCCGTCAAAAAGACGGACGGTCTTATCGCTCAGCTTCGCCTCGTCCGCGATATGTTCTATTATTTCCCGATTGAGGACCGGGTATCCGATCATCTCACCCAAGGTCTCTGCGATCTCCAGGGCACCGGCCCCGATCTTTCGCGAAAGACATATGGCAGGGGGAAGACTTTCGAAATCATCTTTGCTTTTCCAGTCGAATCGTCTTTCTTCCCACTTCCGAATATATTGATTGGCCAAATCAGCAATACTATAACCTTTTTTCACATGAAAACCGAGCCTATGCTCCATATTATCAGCGTGCAAATTCATTTCATCCTCCTCTTCTGAATCTTTACAGCAACCGATCTGTTTCATTCTCACTGAAAAACCTACTCCTAATCTCAGAAATCGTTCTCTCTTCAGGGCCTAAAAGAACAGCAGATGAACATGGTCAGGCTGACACTGCACTATTTTCACGTTCAACCCTCAAAGGATTGATTTATTTCACATCCCCGCTCCTTTTCCAGAATCCGAATATCAAAACAAAAAGAGTATACCAGAAAAGCTCCACAAATGTCAGCTTTTTTTACACATTGTAAAACATTTTTTTTACGACATAAAGACAACATAAAAGACCTCGGCATAAAACGAAATCGATCGCCCTGTTGAGGCGACCGGCAACAGTCTGGAAAATTGACGGCTTAGTTTAAAACTCTAAAAACGTCTAAATTAAACCTATTTAATATTTTTTTATTTAATTTACCGTCTTGGTGTGACCGGCTGAAGTGGTAGGACCCTTTCATTTTTCACCGGTAAGGCATGCCGAACAAGTGAAAAGTGACGACTGGAGTGTTTGAGCTATGCGCCGCATCTTTGCGTTTCATAAAAACGGGAGTGATTTACTTCGCACCCACGCCCACCTGGCAGGGCTCTAGCGTTTAATTTTTCAGGTCGGGCAGGATGCCCCGTGCATTCCGGATCGATCTGCGCCTCTCGCAATCCAATCAAAAAACCTTTTCATGAACCCCGATCTTTGAGAGGACTTTATACACGATGCTGAAACACCGTCATCCTTTTCTTTATATTCATTCTCATTGTCAGACATCATCGAGCCCTTCTCCTTTCAACCATAAATTTATAAAGCCCTTCCCAGACATTGTCCGCCCTATACAAGGTCTTTCGGGCCTCCTGCAAGCCGCCATTCCTGTCAGTTTCATCTCATGCTCCTTGTTCCGTAAGAGTCATAGTTTAATCCCGATGCTTTCTGCAGATATCGAATTTCTGGAACCAGCTCGCGAATTAATTGCAAAATAGAGGGCATAAAACACTTTAAATACACCCCAAAAGATGGTAGATTTAGCATTATTTATGAAATTTTTCTGCTGAATTTTTTCATGCCGATCCATTGATCTTTCCAGCGGATAGAAATCTGTTGAGGCGGTGAAACCTTTGCCAGTGCGCAATTTTCAGTGCATCACCGATTTCACCCCTCGGCACGGCCATTTTTTCCCATACCGCCCGTTTCCACTCACTTCCCCAAAATGGCCACTCAACCTTCAACCTACCTTATTTCACCTATAAAATATCGGGGGATTAAAATGAAAAGAGATCGCCACGAACCGCATCCCTCCGTCAACCATTTAAAGCCCGGGTTAATCTTTTCATTGACTCTTTTTATATTTCTTCTCTTTGTTATGCCGTCCCATTCAAAAGCGAATAATGGATCCGAAAATATCCCCGGTGAGCAGCCGCAGCTTATCATGATTGCAGTCGGAGACAGTATTGGCGAAGGTGTTCAATCGGGAGACGCAAATATCGCGACGCAAATGTTCAGTTACCCTCGCCTGCTGGCCAGCTATGCCGGTTTTCCTTTCAGTCTTCCTCTGCTTTCAACCAATCCATTCGGCCTTGTTGGAGACACATCGGTTCGGTCCCGACTTGATTCTTCCCTTAACGCCCTTAACCTCGCCGTATCCGGTTCCGACGTCCATTCCTTGCTGTACGACCGGGCCGACGCACCGACCGAAATGGAGATCGATTCAGAGACCGACCTCGTGCTCTTCCCTCGGCAGGGGAGCCAGATAGAAATCGCCGAGCAAATTGCCCGGCATATCCCGGCTTTCATTGCATGCTGGATTGGAAATAACGATGTTCTCTCAGCCGCAATATCCTTTGACCGGCTGGATGCCTCTCAAATGACCCCTGTTGCAGAATTCGATACCGACTTTGCGGAGATAGTGGAAAGACTGGATGCAACGGGCATGCCTCTTATTTTTGCAAATATTCCAGATGTCACAAACATGGCCTTTCTTATGAATCGGGAAGATCTGACACATTTCTTAGGATCTGACTACGGATTACCCGAAGGCGCTTTCACAAGTATTGTCGCCATGTTTCTCATCAAGCTGGGACTGGACGACGGCAGCATTGTCCTGAACCCCGACTTTGTTCTTGATGCTCATGAAGTTGAACTGATTCAACAGCGAATCGATATTTTCAATCAGATAATAGAGGAGATAACCGCGTCCTACAACCATCCTCTTGTCGATGTTCATACCCTGTTCCATTACTATTCAGAAAATCCCCCGTCCTTTTTCGGCATCCCTGTTTCGGAACGTTTTCTTGGAGGTCTATTCAGTCTTGATGGCGTACACCCATCCAATCTGGGGCACATACTCATTGTCCAGGCCTTTATCAAAAAGATGAACGACCATTTCAATATCAACATTCCACCGGTCAGTCAGACCTTACTGGATCAGATTTTTTTAAATGATCCTTTTATCGACAAGGACGGTGACGGCAGGGTCAAGGGGCGCTTCGGTTTGGGGACACTTGAAACCTTGGGACCTTTTCTGGGGATATCCAGAGACCTGGATGACGCGATTCCCTCCACCCCTGCACCGGAGAGTTTCACGAGTGAAGACGAAGCGTTCAAGCCACCCGAAACCTTACCTGATGGGAGACCTCTACCGAAGGTGCCACAATGGACGAGAAAGGGTCTCATTGAGGCATTCAAAAACATATTCGGGTCTCATCTTTAAAAACTCCTATCTGTTGAGAACGGGAACACGAAGGCACCGAACCCCGGTTTAAGGGGCAGGATGACTTTCTTTTAGCAGGGGGGACCGTGAAAGGGTCCCGACTTGATTTTTTTAAAAGGCCAACGGGGGCTGATCAGGCAGTCTCCAGGCTTATTCATACGCTTTAATTCATCAATGCCTGAATCCACAAAGGTCTTTCCGGGCCTTTACCCAAGTGTAACATCTCGTCCCATTTTTCATCCGTCAGTCTATCCGTCATGGGCCACTTGAATTCATAGTAGGAGAATACCGGGCCGGCCCCCAAAACCATGCCGCCATCAGGGCGTCTGAGAACAACCAGCATGGTGTTGACATAGCCCACTCCCTCCTCAAGGACCTCACCGCTGTTAAGGTCGGTATGCACATCAGCTATGGTAAGCGTGCGCTTGCCTTTCCGGCCTATACCGCGAGTCGCCCCTTCAAGGAGTTCCCCAAAATCCCTGATAAATTCCAAATCCCTACCTGACAATGCCTCGCCTTTCAATTCATTTCTTGATATCTGCACCAGTCGGTCCAATATCTTACCCAGGAACCGGAGCCTTTTTCTTACCAAATCCTCCAAGACTCCCCAGGCAAGCAGGTTCTTTTCCATCCTAAGCGTGAAGTCCCGGAGCCTTGCGTACAATTCGGGAAGAGGTTCGACCGAACCGGGGGGACCTGCTTCCTTTACGGGCATTGCGGCGGTGGGGGTGTAACTGGGTTTGGCATATAAGATGGTATCGTGCCGGAGTTGCGCCCAAGAGGCGAGGGCAGTGTGGAGTTGCTTTTCTCGCCAGGCATCCGTTTGCATAAATAAAGGATGACCTTTTCCAGGTGTTTCCATCAGCAGGCTCTTCAGGCTATAGAGCCAGTTCCAGTAAAGGTTTTGGGTCCATTTCGTTGTTTCAATTCTTCCAAACTTTTTTTCAAGGCTATTGAACGCCGCATCATACCCCTTGTAATCGGCGTCGCCCTCGAATCTGAGAATCTGCTTGGCCCGGTTCGAACCCAGCAGGGCCATAAGGTCCAATCCTCGCGGAAATCCTCTGATTGACGCACCATGGGATCTGACCATAGTGAACGGAGATTTATTTGCCGTATATGTGAGATTGACCAAATTCTGAAACACGTAGGAGTCGGGGATAAAACGCTGACCCATGAGTCGCATTCCTTGCATCTCACCCAAGCATCTTTCCACCTTCTCCTTTGTAATGGGTGGCCTCATGACACAGTCCCCGGTTCCCCCGAAAATCTTCGGTCGGTCAAGGCCTGCCAATTTCGCCTTCACCTCGAGCAGGATATCCCTGTTTTCATTTAACGCCATACGAAAGGTATCTATCCCCGCTTCTTCCATGGCTTTTCTATAGTCGACGGGGGTCAAATCATCTGCCGACCCGACAAAAAACCCGGTGACGGCGTATATACTTTTCCAAATTTCTGCAGCGGTCCGCTCCCCGATCCTCACCCTGGGAAGGGATGCGGCGATAAGACAGGCTTGCAGGGTCTGGACTTCGGCATCGTCTCTAGAAATGAGGCCTCCCTTCAGGAGAAAGCCCATTCGGCCATACCACGACATGGCCTTGAAATAGTTCTTTAGGGCCTCATTCCGAGCATAATATCCTCTTGGAACATATTGTGAAAAGTCTTCCCTGTATTTAAAAATGTTACTCCTTGAAAAACCTCGATGGTTCTCTATGTTCTGAATTTCACCAATCACATCCTTTTCGACGGATTTGGGAACAAATGCCTCCGGGTCCTGCAACTTGAGTCCCACGGAGAAGAATGCCACATTCCTTCTTGCGGCCTCCTTCAACGCGCCCTTCGTCGTTTCAAAGGCCTTGCGGGCGTCTTCCAGCATGGCCCTGCTGATCTCTCTTAAACGGGGGATGAGATGTCTTTCCTCAATCTCCACAAGCGCCTGCACGAATTGGAGGTGAAGAAGATGGAGTACACTGTCGGAGGTAACAAAGATGGGGATACCCTCTCTTTTCAATATCCCGTAAACTTTTATCATATCGCCGGATCGAGGAGTATCATCCACCATCAAAAAGCCATTTTTCAATAGAAAGGATTTTCCGCCTTCACTGAGACGAAAAATCCGGGATATGCGATCCCAGTTATCCATTTGATTCAGGTCCAGAAGCACATTGCCTTGCAATCGTTTACCCTTGTAAGAACGCTTTTGGTCTCTGGAAAAAGACACGGAAATCTTCTCGAGCCCTCTTGAAGAAAAACCAACACTCGGAGTCCTGTCTCCGGGTTCTGCTCGGGCAAAACCTGAGAAGAGCCATGACACCGCCATCAGGGTAGCAAGATATTTTTTCTTATTTGTTTCCCGAAACATTTTAAGGTCTTATAAAATCTTACCCCAAAGGGACGATCAATATTAAGATGTTGCAATGGGCTTTCCTTGCCGCCTCAAAACCCCCGAGGGCAACCTACCAATACGGGTAGAATTGCCCTCGCATGTAAAACAGAACGCAACTTGACTACTGCCCGGAGGAGTCCAAGGGGTCATTCGGATCTACAGAAAGCGCCTGCGCCCCTGGCGGACCGATAAACCACCAACTTGGGGGTTCCTCGCAAGCGCTTATCCTGCGAGTCATAAAACCATGAAAGGGCCCCGCATAAAGCGGACAGTTCCCGTTTCTAAAAATCAGTGCAATATTACCGACGAACACCTCCCAATCCCCGTAGCTTCCGTCGGTTGTAGTAAACGTCATGGTCTCCGTATCCAAGGTCAACCCGGCGGCGGAAAAGACCCCATTCCGGTCCCAATCGTAATACAGGGTCAGTGGGATCTGATCGGCCCCGGCAACCGCACTGAAAGCCAAGGGAACCAAGACGGCCAGCAATAAAATCAATGTCTTTCTTTTCATTTTTGACCTCCTTTCAGGTTATTGACCCTGTGAGGACGGAAAGGGCGAACCATCATCCGACCTGCCGGTCGGCTCCATAGCCTCCGCATCGGTAGGGCCGCCTATATAGAACCAGCCCGGCTCATTGCTGCACTCACCGTCCTTGCAATCCATGAAACCATACCAGGGGCCGGTATACATGGGGCAACAACCGGTCTGAAAATCTAGCGTCATGGTGTTGAGGAACACCTCGAGGAACCCATTAGCGCCGGTGCCGGTGGTAAAAGGAACGGGATAGGTCCCCGGATTCAGCTGCAGGCTTGTTGAGTCGAATGTACCGTCTTTACCCCAGTCATAATAAAGTGTCAGATCGATCGTCGGCGAGGGTCCGGCTGTTCCGACAGCCCTGTAGCAATACGCATATTTTTCAAAATCCCCATATTGTACAGCACCATAACCGTCAGTCCCCCAGGTAGGTCCCCAGCTATTCTTCACTATCCAGTACCCTTGTGGATGGAACGGATCATGTCCCGGATCGCAGTATCCCACCAGAACGACGCAGTGGTTTGCCAGCCCGGGCTCAAAGAGTTCGGCCCATTCCGGAGATTTAATCGTTGGGGAATAGACCCCACTCTTGTAAAAGTACCAGTCATCGGGGACTTCAAAGCATACGGCAAGCGGGCCATATTGGAGCGCAGCTTTATAGGCAGCAGTGGTGTGAGGACTCACGGCCGGATAAGAAGTGATTGTCCACGCTCGGCTCTCCCAATCCTGACAAGGCGTACAAGGTCTGCCGCCACTCGGACAACTGTTGGTCTTGCAAGTATCAGGGAAACATTCTTCATCGGGAATGCCACCTTCGTTTCTGGCCTGATCAAACGCGTAATGCGGCCAACCGCCTGAGCACCACGGAGTGGCGTGTGCCTTACCGGGTCCGGGCCAGCAGGAGAGCGTCATCTGCTCGGAAAGGTCCACATCCACATCGGGATCATTCTTGTCAATGTTGATTTGGGCCTCAATAACGCCAGTCGCGCAATAGTCCCAGCACGTCCCGCAGGGATTTTGATTTTTTACCGGTGTCATCCAGTTCTTGCCATTGACATTTCGCCAGTCAAAGGTTCCGATAGGGATGACCGTTTCAGGGGGAGGGGTCCATATTTCTTCAGGCTCCGGGGGCGGTTCCTGAGGAACTCCACACAAATGCGCTTTCTCATACAAGGTCAGTTTTGAGACCTCTGTTTCGCCGGCCACCCAGTCAGCCCCTTTGGCTTTGATAGCGTTTTGGACCTCTGACAGGGTCAGGCCGTCAACCCCGAATGCGGTTGCGGAGAGCATTAAAATGCAAGCCATAAAGACTAAGATTATGCGGATTTTCATACTCAATACCTCCTTTCTGAGCCCAGAGGTGATAGGTTTCTAAATCCCAAGGAAACGTTTTCATGCCTCCATTCGCAAGAGGGAGCAGAAAACTCAATAGTCCGGATAGACAAAAAAAATCGGATAAAATTAGGATATCTCTCAATCGCATCCGGCCTCCGCGGTGCCAAAAACCGGTATTTCGTGTCAGAAAGCGGAAATTTTCAAAACCATTATTCACCGATTTTTAACGGAAGCCTCTCTCGCATAATTTCAAAAAACCTCTCGTCTGTCATCTTTGGTTTAAACGAAAACTCTTTGATATCAGAAAGCCTCTCCGGATAAGCTCTCACCGTGTATTTCTTCTCCAGTTCGGTTCTCTTAATCTCAATGATCCGTGCTTTTTCTTTGTTTGCCAACTCCCTCCTTATCCTATTCTTAACCTCAAAAAACATCTTTTGCCTTGACGCTTTTCTATCCAATAACTGAATAATATGATACTTTGAATCGATTTCAAGGATTTCACTGGTCTCCCCGTCTTTGAGAGAAAACGCCACCTTCTCCAGCTCCGGTACCATCCTCCCTTTGCCAATCCAACCTCGTTCACCTCCTTCCCTTCCCTTACAATTCCTAGAGTTTTGTTCCACCCACTGGGGCAAATCCTCTCCAGCCTTTATCAGACCCAGGGCTTTCTTGGCCTCATCTTTCGTTTTAAAAATCACATGTCGAAGCCTGACCTGTTCACCCCCTTGGAAACGGTCTCTGCTCCGTTCATAGTAACGAATCAAATCGTTTTCAGAGGGAGTTTCCATAGAAGAGCGAGCCAAGGCCATGGATTCCTCTGCCAGAATATTTTCAACGGCGGCGCTTATTTTTTTCTGTACTTCAGGTTGCAGATCAAGACCCTTGGAGCGGGCCTCCTTAGAGAACAACTTCACATCCATCAACTCTCTGAGGAGTCTTTTCTTTCCACTCTCGCCTCGATAATAAACCAGAAATACCGGATGGGACTCAATGGCCGAAGAAAAATCATTCACAGTAATCCTATCATCTCCCACTATCGCTAAAACGTCATTCCCTTCATTTTCAGCCATGGTAAAGGGGATGAATGAAAGCCAAGCAAAACATATCAGTGAAAAAATCAGTTTCCCCTTTGTCATTTGATTCTCCCTGCACAATGCGTTTTTTTAAAATTCGATAAAAACTCGAATACCGAAAACTTCTTCTATCTTTAGCATACTCTACTCTTTCGATAAATATTCTCTTTTAACTGGCTCCCATCCGGAAAGGATCTCCGGGCACAGGTAATCCCGCCGACTTGTCCGCCTCCGGCGGGTTGCGGAAAAGGGCCATTTCCGGATGAAAACCAACTGATTTCGTTCCCTGTTACCTCAAGGGGTTCTCATCAATTTGGGCCTCAAGGGACTCAGCGTTTGCATCAATATGATTTTTGATACGCCTTGCGGCATCCTGATTCTCCAGATGAGGCTGAAGTTGAAGACTGTTCAGCAGTTCATTCAGATGAGACACTGAGTTGACGCTTTTCTGAACTCTTTTTTCGAGTTGCTCCAGGCTTTCCCTCTCTGATTCTGAAATCTGGTTGGCGAATTTTCTCTTTAAAACTCCGGTCATTTCGAGCAAACGTCTATCTTGATAAAAGTTGGTCGGAAGTGATTTGTATCTCGTCCCAAGGCCATCCTCCCATAGCCCGTCACCTGGACCCGGCCTCTTTAGAACCACGACTCGCCTCAACAGGAGACCGCTTCTCTTCCCGGAATCTGAAGTCTTTTCAGCATATGAAAAGGCATAAGCATGATTTTTCAGAAGCATTTTCAATCCCAAATCCAAAGGAATTCTTTCGCATTGCATGGTCATTGTTTCATTGAGGGGATCTTCAATGATGAATTCAATGCCGCTTTTACTTGAAATTTCATAAAGCAATGCTTCAAGCTCAACAGCTTTGGCGGAAAAACTTAAAAAACCATCCTCATAAGTCACCTTCATGTCTTGCGAAATCGTTGCGCCGCTTCTGTTAAAACCGGACCCGGGCTCGGCTCCGAAACTCGCTCCCATGATGCTCATCAGCACGACTGATACCAATACAAAGAGGACCAAGGATTTCATCTTCCAACTCTCTATCGGCCTAGGGTTTCAAAAGTTTTTATCTACGATGGGGTGTTGGTATTTTTGTTGAAAGGGAACACGTTGTCTCTGTCCGTGGCGATCACTTCTAAGGATTTAAAGGGGGCACACTCCTAAGTTATGCGCCCGTCAAAACGGAAATCCGGCGTGCCAAGCTACTGGAGATAAAAAAGATTCCGTTCACACTCAGATTCACTGATTCCTTTGATACCCGTCCTTACTTAAAATGAAAATGCGTAGAACAGAGATTTCTTTTTAAAAACACGTCTTCTCATGGTGAAATTCAGGGTGATTGTAGAAAATTGACAGTGTGACAACACAGATTTGGCCGGATTTTTTTATCGGGAATTCTTGTGAGGGCCTTGCGAGAATGAAGAGGCTCCGATTCACTGCACAAAATGGAGCTAAAGATCAATCTGACCGGTAACGTGAGGATCCCGCCCGCATATTTTTCGTGAGATAAAAGGCATTTACGCTTTAGGCCATATAAATTTATCCATAATTTACAGCAATAAATATTACAATCCAGGGGTATACGATGTCAACATAAATGAGGTCTCGATGAAATTCAATGGAACAGGATAGAAATACAGGTAACGCTTGTCTTGAAAAATAGTGCTTTTAAATTTCAGTTATTTTTACTTTCATGGATTCAGTTATCAAAATACACTATTGTAATTTCATGATACTTTATGGTATTTTTTTACATAAAATATTTGCAAACATTTACATAAATCTTCATCTTGCTTCAGGGTAAAAAGCTAACCTACTGAAATTATAAAAAATAAAAATTTGGCTTAAATATTGCTTATTAATGACAAGATGAATTTTATTTCAAAACGTTTCGTCTGCAATCATTAACTAAATTTTCTCATGCAACATGCTTCTGAATTTGGTGTATGTCGCTCCAGCTAAGACACGAATTCTGTTCTATGAGAAGCATCCAATCTGCACTCAAATCGATCTGCTTGTTTTCAAGCCAGACATCAACGCAACCCACAATCATCGACGACTTTTATTCGGTTTAGAACTTTTCATTCTGTAAACGTGGTCAGGTAAAACCCAGCACGGCTATTGCAAATGACCTTTGCCGAAACCTCACGCCCGGCTCTCTTAACCCGAATTTTTTGTGGCACCACCAAGATAGACAGGGCACGATATACGAATTCCGTGAATCATCACACACTATACGACATGGACGGCAACGCATTACATTGATGCCTGAATATAGATATGGAATTTCGATCGGTTCCATTCGGAAAGCCTCATCTGAGCAATTGAGTGCGACAAGGGGGCCGCCTATCATATCGCCTTTACTTAGGAAAACATAAATATTCCCCTGTTTCAGGACCTGACACCATGCTGCGTCATGGGTCTGGTTGAGTCGAACTTTATGCTTTCAAGGTGATGTTTACAAAAAATATCTTTTAATGATTCCTTGCCTATCGGCGGCAGTGTCTCCAATCGAGAAGTTGATAAATAAAGCATTGAACACAATCTTCTTAACGGACACTGTCCAATCAACCGACAACCTTTCTAAGGCGTTGAGAGATGGCGATGAAAAGGGAAAGAGTCCTCATTACGGGATGCGGGGGAATGCTCGGCAACGCATTATACCCATATTTCGAGTCCTGGTATGATCATGTCTTGGCCACGGATAAAACAATCGACGAAGAATGGCTGGGCATGCTGGATATAAGAGAAGATGATAAGCTCTTTGAGCTTTTTCGCGAATACAAGCCGGATATTGTGCTGCATCTGGCCGCTGAAACGGACCTGGAATTCTGTGAAACCCATCCAGATAAGGCCAGGGAAACCAATGAAAATGCAACCAAAAACATTGCCAAGCTTTCGGAAGAATATGGTGCCACGCTCGTCTATATCAGCACCGCCGGTGTTTTCAATGGTAAAAAAAGTGAGTTTTATACCGAAGCAGATCCGCCGAATCCTATCATGATTTATGGAAAGACCAAATATGCCGGTGAAACGCATACCCTTGAACATTGTTCCAAATCATTCGTCGTCCGGGCCGGTTGGATGATGGGAGGAGGGAGAAGAAAAGAGAAAAAGTTTACTTACAAAATACTTCATCAGATCGTGGAAGGACGGAAGGAGATTTTTGCCGTCGTAGATAAATGGGGAACCCCCACATACACATATGATTTTGCAATCAATTTGTTTCTGCTTCTTGAAACCCGAAAATATGGACTTTATCACATGGTTTGTTCCGGAAAGGCTACCCGTTACGATGTCGCCGGGGAAATAATCCGCCTCTGTAATCGTCACGACATCCAACTCACCCCTGTCCATTCCGATTTCTTTTCCAAGGAATATTTCGCACCCCGGCCCGATTCCGAAATGATGATAAACCGCAACCTGAACACGCTGGGGATCAATCACATGCGGTCGTGGAAGGCTGCGCTATATGATTACATCAAGAATCAATTCCCCGATTACATTGACGGAAAGAATGCATCGGATTCTCAAACTCCTCATATTCCCAGCCCCTATAACTTACACGACAACTCACCGGACTCGGAGCGACGGCGAGCGACTCGTCATACCTATCCTTCCACGGTTGAGTATGCGGTTTTAAACGGACAACCGGATCATTACGCAAAAAACCTTACCAAAGGCATCGTTATCGACATCAGTGACTCGGGATTTTGTATGTATGTGTTTGATCAGCTTAAAATGGGCAAACATATCACCCTAAATAAGGGCGCGCTACCCACAAAACACAAACGCGCAACCGTTCAATGGGTCCGCCACGAGAGAAGTGGCGTATTCAGAGCCGGATGTACTTTTTCATAAAAAATTTTCCTCTTATTATTAATAATACTTTCCGAAGAGAAAGATACGTCATGATGAGTTATAATCACGAGGAAACGATGGATGAGAGTTTTATTCATTTACACTGATTTAAGTTCAGAAGTTGGATACTCGTCCGGCATCGGCATTCTGTCCGCCATTTTAAAAAAAAACGGCCACCAGACAAAGCTTATACATGTATCAGACGAAATCGGCTATCCATTGGACAATCTTCGAATCAACCGGGATATTCATAATTTTCAACCCGGCCTCATCTGTTTCTCCATTACCACCAACCATTGGTTTTCCTCCAGGCGAATCGGTATAAGTGTCCGACAAAACAGCAATACTCCCATCATCGTCGGGGGGCACCATCCCACGTCGGATCCAGAGCAGGTCATTCGGGAACCGTGGATTGACTTGCTTTGCCGCGGGGAAGGAGACAGGGCTTTGCCCGAAGTTGTCAGGCGCCTTGAGGCGGGAACACCTATGGACGGAATCCCCAACATCTTTCACAAACGAAATGGCCAAGTGTTTCGCGAACGTATCCTGGACTGGGTGGAGGACCTGGACACCCTGCCCGTTGAAGACCATGAGATCTTCAATTTTGGGAAAATCGTCGAAACGCGGAATGGATGGGCAGAGGTTATTGTGACCAGAGGCTGCCCATATCCCTGTAGCTATTGTTTCAACAAACCCCTGTTAAATGACTATAAAAGGACATTCGAGCAAATCGAAGGCCTGCATTTCGACACAAAAAAATTTACGAACCGCAGGAGAAGCGTCGATGCGGTGATTTCAATGTTAAAGGGGATGAAAGAGGGCTATCCGAATATTGAACATTTCACTTTTGTTGACGATATCATGGCCCAAGACAGTCCTTGGTTCAGAAAATTTGCCGAACGTTATGCCGATGAAATCGGCCTTCCATACGCTTGTACTTCCCAGCCTCTGCTTTTCAACGAAAACCTGGCAAGGCTGCTCAAAGCATCAGGCTGCAAAGTGGTAAAGATGGGTATTGAGGCGGGAAATGAAAATATCAGAAGGACTGTGTTAAACCGACGAATAAGCAACGAGTACCTGGAAAAAGTCTTTCATATCGCAAGAGAATTCGACCTCAAACCACAGGCCTTCAACATGATCGGCATTCCCGGCGAAACTTTCAAAAACATGATGGAAACGGTGCGCCTTAACGCCCTGCTCAGGCCTTATATCGTATGGCTTTCGACCTTTAATCCATACCCCGGTACGGAACTTTACAAAAAGTGTCTTGAAAAAAACATGATAAATCAATCGAAAATCGATTCTGTTGAATCCTATCGAGAGGATTCGGTATTGAAGGATGAATTTCTTCCTCCCCTTGAGTTTAAAAAAATACGCGTGATGTTCCGTTGGCATCTGAATGCCTTTCTCGCCAATGGCGCGGAGAAAGTCTATAGGGAAAACATAAGAGAGATTGATGGATTATCAGACGACCACTGGCGCAATGGAGAGGCGGAAAAAATATTTCTTGAGCGCGACAGAGAATTGGATCGTCATTTCAGGCACCGTTTGATCGATCATTATATCAGAAAGAAATATATCAATATCCTTTGGGGAGAACTTTACAATTATGACTTGACCTAAATCCGATTTTTTAATGTGCACGTGAATGATACGAGGGGCCAATTTGAAGCATGCTTTCCCATGAAATCGAAAAAAATCAGGATGTAATTAACATTCGAACGTATGTCGATATCCTTTTAAAGCAGAAAATGTTCATCATCGTATTTTGCCTTTCTGCTATGCTCTTTTCTCTGGGTATCACCTATTTCATTTCGGAAAAATATGAGACCGGTACTACGATCTTTTATCGTCCTATCGAGATCAGCTTGATCAGGCAGAAAAGTACCGAGGCCTTCGGGGCGCCGGTACCTGCTCCGCCTTTTAAGGTGATTATCCAGACTCTCCGGGATGCTGCAAAAAATGAGATCGTCCTTCGACCCGTGGTCAAGGCACTCCGACTGGACGAAGCATTGGAGATGGAATATGAAAGCCGGTATCAACGCTGGTACTACGAGTCAAAGGACTACATAAAAACCAAAATTATAGATCTTTGGACGCTTCTCAAATATGGCAAGCTCATTGAAGAGGACCCTACCGTGGCCGCCATAATAAAACTGAGAAAAAATATGAATATCACCTCGACCAAAGACTCATACATCTACGTCCTCTCTGTCAGGGATAAATTCCCGAAAAGGGCGGCGATGATCGTCGATGCCGTTGGTGAAGGACTGGAAAATTTTCTAAAAGGGGAATATCAAAACCCGACCAAATGGAAATTGACACAGCTCACTGAACAGGTGACAGCCAAACAACAAGAATTAAGTGAGCTTCGAGCACAACGCGAAGAGATATTTAAAGGGAATAGATTTATTTCCATACCGAATGAAACCTCAGAGGGACTCTCCAACCTCTATGGTATGGAACTTGAGGAAATCAATCTTTCCGTTCAAATTGAAAAGAAAAGAAAAAGCATCGCAGAACTGGAAGCAGAGCTTCGAAAAGGCGCGAAAGATTATGTTCAGTCGGAAGACTTCAAAAAGATGAAGTCCGACCGACTTTTTCAAGAAATCGAACTCAAGGGCCTGATAGCCGGTAGGCAACATCTGAGAACTTCAATCGCAAGATTGAAAAGAGAACTACAGGAACTTCCGGCCCTGAAGACAAAGATGGACGAAGTGGAAACAAAGATCGGTTCAGCCACTCGTGCTCACGAGCATGCCCGGGATCTGTGTACTGAATTGCTTACACAAGTGCTGACTTTTCAGGACGGTACCCAAATTCTTAACAAGGCCGTGGTGCCGGACAAGCCTGTTCAGCCCATCAAAGTTTACCATGTCGGTTTATCCCTGCTTCTGAGCCTTGGCATTTCAACTGCTTTGGCCTTTTTATTCGATTTTTTAAATATTCGGACCTTCGTTTCTACAAGATCATCGAAAGGTTTCACAAAAGGCCCCGACGGGTCGTCCCAATTGACTGGGGCGAATTTGAATCCGTCTCATACAGAAAGGCTCCTTGAAGATCTTTCCAGACAACTGGATGCAAAAGGCGGCAGTCTCTTCCTGCGAAAAGAAAACCATCTCGAGCTTGCCCATTCCCTTGATCGGGGCCATAAACCTGCGCTCATCCCCTTTCCGCTCAAATCTGACAGCATTTTTGAACACGCGTTGAGAAAAAGACAGCCGATCATTACGGATGATCTCATCGGAAAAAAAGATGTGCGATTAAGCGGCCGCAAAGGCTATCAAAATGAATCGATGATTGCATTGCCCATGATAGATGCTTCAGGGGAAGTGGTTGCCATGGTTTCGCTCCATAACAAAACATCATCCCCTTTCACCTATGACGATAAACAAAAAGCCTTGACCATTTGGCGCACATACCTGATGGGACATCAGAGCATGAACGAGGAAGATCTTACCGAGATTTATGCACCATCTATGCGGCGCACAAAACTTCCCTCAAAAGGACGAAAACAATTCCGGCTTGCATCACTCCTTCTATATTCGTCGATAGGGGTCTGCGGTGCCGTGTTGTCTGCCTTGGGCTACTATTTCCTCAACAAATTGGGGTATTGAGGGAAAAAGCCAAAACGAAACCGATCTGATCTTTCTCCAAATGAAGGAAGGTTTCGAAATGACACTTACAGACTAAAATTTTTGACCCCATTCAACCGGAACAGGACGAAGATCAATGAACCAGAAGAACGTCAAGGGCATTATTCTGGCAGCGGGAAAGGGGACAAGGATGGCGCCATTCAGCAGCCGATATCCGAAACCCCTCTTGCCGATCTGCAACAAGCCTTTACTGCACTATCAAATTGAATCGATGAGAAATATCGGTATCGAAGAAATTATTATCGTGATCGGCCACCTCGGGTACGAAATTGCACAGACCTTTGGCGACGGGCGTCAGTATGGTGTTGCCCTCAAATACATCGAGCAAAGGGAAACCCTGGGCATCGCACATGCGGTCGGGAAGCTGGAGCCTCATATTTCCTCTCCCATCTTTCTCTTTCTTGGAGACATATTCTTTGTCACCGAGGATTTGTCAAGCATGAGAGAAATCATGCTGGAAAGAGAGGCATCCGCCGTGCTGGCCGTCAAACACGAAAAGGACGCCGAAGCCATCAAAAAAAATTTCGCCATCCGGCTGGACGACAAGGGCTTGGTAAAAAGAGTCGTCGAAAAGCCACGGCATCTCACCAACAGCCTAAAAGGGTGCGGTTTGTATCTTTTTGACCAGCAGGTTTTCGACGCCATAAGGCGAACACCACGAACCGCCATGCGGGATGAATACGAAATCACCGACACCATTCAAATCATGGTCGACGATGGGCTGCCCATTCATATCTCGCCAGTCGTTCGCTGGGACATGAACGTCACCGTCCCCGGAGATGTACTGGCCTGCAATCTTCACCAGCTGCAAAGGCTTGGCGAGAAAAATCTCATAGGCGATTCGGCCCAGATCCATCCAGGGGCGGAGATCACAAATTCGGTTGTCGGAAAGGGCGCAGTGATTCAGTATCCCATACACATTTCGAATTCCGTTATTTTCCCGAATACCCTTGTGGCCACCGGCCACGACGTCGAACAATTCATCATGACACCGGAGCATCAGATCGATTGCCGGCAATTCAACGCAGAGGAATGGAATGGGACCCTATAACAAAGCACTGGTTACCGGGGGCGCCGGCTTTATTGGATCGCACCTGTCTAAAGCGCTTTTTTCGCAAGGGGTGGCAGTGGTTATTCTTGACGATCTTTCCATGGGAAAGATGGAAAATGTTCCGGCTGATGCTGCCTTTGTCCGGGGAGATGTCCGCTCTCAGGAAGATGTCTCCCGAGTGCTCGACGGTGTGGATATCGTATTCCACGAGGCTGCCCGGGTCAGCATTCGAACTTCCGTGAGGGAATTTTATGAGGATGCTCAAACAAATCTGATGGGAACACTCAATCTTTTGAGATGCTGCGCACAGAGTGATGTCAAAAAAGTCATATTCGCCTCATCGATGGCCGTTTATTCGGATGGCGATGCCTCGTCTAGAATAACAGAGGATTATCTCACGGAACCCATATCGCCTTACGGTATCTCAAAACTGGCAAGCGAAAAGTACTGTCTTCATTTTTCGAGGGAAACCGGCATCTCATGCAACGTGCTGCGATATTTCAACACCTACGGTCCTGGTCAGGCTTTCACCCCTTATGTCGGTGTCATTACCATTTTCATCAACCGGCTTTTAAAGAAAAAAAGTCCCGTGATCTTCGGCGATGGCAAACAGCGTCGTGATTTTGTGCATGTGAGCGACATTGTTTCAGCCAACATCCTATCCATGCAGGCTGATCTTCCCATCGGGATTCTAAATGTTGGCACCGGGAGAGGCACATCTGTCTACGAAATCGCAGAGATGCTCTGTCATGAGATCGCGCCGGACGTTCGTCCCGTCTATGCCGCTTCTCAGCCCGGGGAATTGAGATATTCGGTGGCCGATATCGGAAGGGCTGAAAAGGCCTTAGGGTACGGACCCAGCGCGTCGTTACAGCGGAAAATGGCCGAAGTCATTGAATATCTAAAGAAAAAAAAGTGACGGATGTCATCCATACCGCACGAGTTCCATGAATGAGATGGTTCATTTTGCAAAGCATGAGGGCAAGGTCTATGCGAAGTGACTCGGAGCGTAAGATACTGTTTAACGATCAAAGCCTACGGGCTGAATTTGTTTTCGTTGAATCAGACGAAGAATATGAAGAGGAAACTCAGGGCAAAATTTTCTGTCTGCCCGCCGGCCGAGTGTATGGACTGGACATGCCCCTGAGGGAAAAAACACTCAGGACCCTTTACAGGGCAGGAGAAGTCCTGGCCAGCCTGACGGCTCTGATTATTTTTTTTCCGGTGATGCTTGCCATTGCGCTTGTCATCAAACTGGACTCGCCCGGCCCTGCTCTTTTTTTCCAAAAAAGGGTCGGTCGCAGTAAACTGGCCAAGGGAAGATCATTGAATAAAAAGGACGGTGGTCCCGTTTCATCTGGTGATTCCGAAAATATATTTTATGTTCCTCAAACATTCTGGTTCATCAAATTCAGAACGATGTATGCGGATGCCAAAGAGAGATTTCCAAAACTTTACAATTATAATTACTCAAAAAAGGAGATCGATCATATTCCCTTCAAAGTGGAAAAGGACCCCCGCATAACGCGGGCCGGTCAGTGGCTGAGATCATCGACATTGGACGAATTGCCCAATTTTTGGAATGTATTAACCGGGGATATGCGACTGGTCGGACCCAGGCCTGAAATTCCGGAGATGCTGCCCAATTATCGGCCCCATCAAATGACAAAATTTACGGTTAAACCGGGAATAACCGGCCTGCCTCAGATCAACGGAAGAGGACGGTTGACCTTCCAGAGGACAGTGGCTTACGATCTGGAATACGTTGAGAAGAAGTCTGTGTTTCTTGATCTGAAAATTTTGGCCGTAACGGTATGGAAGGTGATAACAAGGCAAGGTGCATTTTAAAATGACAAAAAATCCGGCATGAGGAGTCCTGTAATGGAATATTCTTCTCATATAAATACAGTAAAAAAAATTATGATATGCCTGTTTTCGTTACTGCTGATTTCATGTATCGTTGCGCCGGAACCCTCTTCCCATGCCCAATTCTTTAAGGCGTTACGTATAAAGAGCAAGGCGGACAAGGTGGTAAAACTCATCGAACTCCGGCGCTCCGAAGGGCAGGATGTTCAGAATGCCCTTGTCAAAGCAAGGCGAGTAAAAGAACTTGCCGACCAAAAAAGACTTGACGATGCCGATGCCTTGCTTGACGAAATCATGGCCGACCTCAAGGCCACGACGGATTCATCCAAAGAGGTCTCCACCGAAACGCGAACGGCCGTTTTTAGGCCGGGAAAAATTCGAACGAATAAATCGGATCGGTTCGGCATATGGACGGCCACCCTGGAGGGGAAGAATCTTACCTTACGGTTATCTGATCCAAAGCGGCAGATGTCTCATCCCCGTGTTTCCCCGGACAAGAAGTGGATCATGTTTACGCGGTACAACAAAATGCTCAAAGACGGATATGCTTACGAGAAAGGCGGATATAAAAACACGGAAATAGGCATCATGCGTTTAGACGGCACGGAACTGAAAACAATCGTGGGCCCCAAACCGGGGGTGCTCAACTGTAACGGCAGTTGGACACCGGACGGTCAAAGCATCCTTTATCTTTCAACGGACAACCCGAAGAAGAGGCCTCGGCTCTACTGGGTGAGCCTAAAGACCGGGAAAATAACCCTAGCCCCTACCCCGGATAAACTGAAAGTAGTGTCCGATCCGCATCAAGTGGATGATACGATCGTGTTCCCGGCGCCCTCCACCGGACCGGAACCCTCCGGAATATGGATCATGAAAAAAAACGGCACCCAGGCAAGACAGTTGACTCATCCGCCAAATAAACGATTATCAAAGGCCAAAGGCCCTCAGCATCTGGGAGATTATGACCCCCGGCTCTCTCCGGATGGCTCAAAAGTAGCCGTTATGCGGAACTATGGCAAGGATATCTATCACATCGTTGTCATCGATGTTGCCTCAGGAGAGGAGATAGATATCTCGCCAAAAGAGGTTGCGGAGGGAGTGCCCCACTGGTCCAGTGATGGAAGGCTGCTGATCTTTAGGCATGTGAATCTAAAAAACCTGAAAGACTACGGCATTTACACCATAAAACCTGATGGGACAGGCAGAAAATTGATTCCTCTTCCCCGAGGTGTGCTGCACAGTCCGCAGCCAAACTTTTTTCCCGAAGAGGGATCGTCGCCGAAAACGAGGATTATTTTCAGCACAGAGAAAGTAAAATTTTTGGACTAAAACAATGTTCCATCCATAAACATACAGGCCCCCGAAAAGGCTCCAGACGTTATTATGGAACGGTATCTTACCACAACGATTGATCTTATCGACGGCAGACCGACTATTCACCTAAAGCACCTGAAAGAGAGAGGGCTCCGCGTGAAAGACCGAACCGCAAAACGGATGTCAATGAAAAATCGATTTATGAAGATTTCGTCCTTCGGCCCCTTGGAAGACATCCCCTGCCCTAACTGTCAGTCCGAAAATTTTGATATTATGGCCAATCAATCAATTTTTGGCGAAAATTTTCAAATCGTCCGCTGTAAAAAATGCGGGCTTATTCACACAAACCCGCGTCCCACCAAAGACTGGAAGAAACGCTTTTATGACCCCAAATATAACAGGTATATGGAAGATAAGGGTCGTAGCTTCGTCTACTTACCCTCCCCCAAAAAAATCCTTCGCGATGGGGGTCTCCTCTTTATTGAAACGCCGAACTATCTGACCTATTACTACCTTAAACGGTACTTTAATTTTTTAACCCCAATTTATTGTAAAATCACAGGGAGATATGATCTTCCATGGGGCCCCTTTGATCACTTGTTTCATTGGACACACACAACGCTTATCAGTGCCCTCTCCCATTCAGGATTTGAGCATGGCAAAACCCTTACCTTTCGCAACTATAGATCGGAGATCCCAACGGATCGTCCCCTATCGTTAAGCTTCAGGCAATATGCTGAAATGACTCACCGCGTATTTAGGCGCTTGGGCGCCTCTTTTGACTTTAGACCGATTCTTCTGGTTATAGCAAAAAAAAGCATCGGATGATGAAGACAGAGTTGTCAATCTTGAAAAGGATTCGTGTTGAGTCTATACGTAAGGTTGACTTGTTCCCGGCTAGATGAATTTACCCCAGAGGATTGAAACAACTATTATGCAAGTTGGCCTGACATAGTAAAATTTTTCAATCATTAATTGGAAGCTAGGGATATGGAAGTTCACTCTACTCAACATAGCCTCAATAGAATACATGTCCTGTTTTTACTCCTGATAGCCATCGTATGGGGCCTTCCGCTTGATGGATATGCACGACCTCCGGATACCCCATGGGGAGTCTCGATCAACCCGGCCAATTTCCCAAACGACACTGGGGAAGATGCCTGGCGAGCGCTTTTAAAGACAGGCGCAATCGGAAGTCATGGTTCTTTTATCTGGACCTGGAATTTTCAGGCAGGATTCAAACGCTATGAACTTCTTGTTCCGCTTATGCATACCATTGGCTTGAAAAGCTTTGCGCAGGTATCCCCTAATTTTTTAGGGGCCCCGTCACCTCCATATGGCGTCGGCTCAGAGAAAAGTTACGCAGACAGCGAAGTCCGTGCAAAATATCTCGAGGATATTGAACGCATGGCCAGGCTGCAACCAAACTACCTCGCTCTGGCAACGGAAATCAATTTGATGTATTACTTTCATCCGGGTGAATTCGAAAATTATATTTCTCTTTACCGCCAAGCCTATGGTTTGGCAAAATCACTTTCTCCGCGCACGCAGGTGGGGGTGACTTACCTGTACAGATTGTTCGTATTTGACAAAGAATTTCATCTGCCATCTCTTTTGGGTCCCCACGACTTCATCGCCTTTACAACCTATCCGGACTGGTGGGTGAAGAAAGGTTACTTTAATTCCTGTGCCGAACTCCCCGCAGAGTATTACGGCCGAATCCGCGAGGTTTTCCCGAACACTCCCATCGTCTTTTCCGAAATTGGATGGCCTAGTGTTGGGGAGCACAGCAGCCCGGAAGAACAGGCCATTTTTGTTTCGAGACTGCCGGAATTGATGGTGGATGTACAGCCTGACCTTGTGGTCTGGACCCTGCTTCATGACACCGGATTTTTTCAAAAAGAGTACCTAGACCAGGACACAATAGATTTTATCGAAAGCCTGGGGATCCATATTGACAAACTGTTTGACCGATTTAACGGAATGGGATTATGCAATCGGGATGGAACATTTAAGCCCGCATGGGATGAGGCACTGGATCTGGATTTCACCCCTCCGCCGTAACACGATGTATTTTTTCTATACCCATACAAATGGGTAATGATGCACGGTTAGGGCTAAGAATTTTCGGGTTTCATACCGTTAGTGAATAGACGAGGATCAATGATTATGAAGGTCGTCTTTCTGCAACGAGATTCATTTGTAAAGATTTCCATCGAGTTGCTGTCCGGTATTCTAAAGCAAAACGGGCATGCATGCGAACTCTATATCGAGTCCGGCGAAAATCAATTTCTTTCTTCGGCGCTTTCGAGCGGTGCAGACTTGTTCGCCTTTTCCTGTACGACCGGAGGAGAGCAATGGGTCTATGATACCGCTGAGAGGCTCAAAAAGCAAACCTCAACGCCCATCATCGTGGGCGGCCCCCATACCACATTCTTCCCTCAAATGATCCATAATCCTCACATCGATTACATCTGCAGAGGCGAGGGGGAGGAGGCCCTCCTCGAACTACTTTCGGTTCTCCATCGACCTGACGCCATCAGACAGATTCGAAACATCTGGTCAAAAGACTTGCAGGGAAACGTTCATGAAACGGAGGTGAGGCCCTTCTTTCGTGATCTCGATAACATTCCCTTGCCGGATTTTGGCATCTATACCAAATACCCCTACATGACACCATACAACTTGGAGATGTTCCCCGTTATGACCGGTCGAGGATGCCCTTTTGCCTGCAGTTACTGCTTTAACAAGGCCTACCGTGACCTCTACCGAAAAGGCGGCCGGTATTTAAGAAAAAGAAGCCCTGAGGTGATGATCGAGGAGCTTGTTAGGGCTAAAAAAAAGTGGGGAGTCAAAAAGATCAACTTTGTAGACGATTCCTTTTTTCTTTTTCCGAAATGGTTCGAGGAGTTTTACCCTCTTTATATAAAGCATGTAAACTTACCCTTTATCATCAACGTCGAAGCGACTCATGTGAAGGACGATCTTGTAAAAAAAGTAAGTGAAATGGGTTGCATTTGTGTAAGGATGGGAGTTGAGACCGGAAACGATACCCTGAGGAAAGAAGTCCTCAACAAAAAAGTCAACAATGAGCAGATTAGAAGAGCGGCCGCCAGCATCAAGAAATACGGCATGAACCTGAGCACATACAACATGCTCGGGCTCCCCGGAGAAACTTTCGAAAACGCCATGGAGACCTATCAATTGAACAGGGAAATCGGCACGAATTTCGCGCAGTGCTCATTACTGCAGCCATATCCCGGGACGAAAATAAACGATTATGTTCGAGAAATGGGCATCTATGGACAGACCGACCGAGAGATAACGTTAAACGCGTCATTTTTTGCAACAAGCAAAATCATATTGGAAAATGAAAGGGAAATCACTAATCTTCAAAAGCTCATGCAGGTATTCATTCAAATGAAGGTGCCTGCGAGTACAGTCAGGAAGATCGTAAAACTTCCGGAAAATTTATTTTTTCACTATGTTTTTAGGCTCAGTTTTATTATCGGAAAGATAAAAAATCAGCATATAAAGCTGATTCCTTTGATCCGCCTGGGGTTGCATTCGCTTAGCTACATGAAATAGGCACGATTGAGTCGATGGAATCAAACCGGCCATGAGAGAGCGAAGGACGCTTGGTGTGGAACTTTTACTTTGAGAGAAAACCGATAAGGCCCACTTGGCCAAGGTCCGGGATACGCGGCTGAGTGGGTGACCGTTGGTCCTTAGCGGGATATTGTTGCAGGAAAACGCATGTAAAGAAGGCCAGTCTATCAAATGGAAGGCAAATCATATCATACCGTCATCCTCGGGGCAGGGTTGTCGGGCTTGAGTGCCGCCTATCATTCCGGGTATCCGGTTTTCGAAAAACGGTGTGCGCCGGGAGGGACTGCGGGTTCCGTAAGAAAGGAAGGATATGTCTTTGATTTCGGCATCCACGTGATCCACAGCAGGAACCCCGATTTTCATACCCTGATGCAAGAGATCGGTGCCGAATTTATTGCACATATACGCAGGGGGTTGATTTACAGTTATGGCGCCTACGCTGCATATCCTTTCCAGGTCAATACCTCACATCTTTCTCTCAAGCTACGGCTACAATGTGTGCTCGGTTATCTCTTTCGTAAAAGGCATGCATCCATCCACAGTTATGAGGACTGGATCATTCAAAATTTCGGGGCGGGGTTTGCCGAATATTTCTTAATTCCGTATTCAAAAAAATTCTGGGGCATATCACCCCGTGAAATGACGCATGAATGGACGGGACAGCAGCGAGTACCCAAACCCAGAACCATGGATGTGATCAAGGGGGCCTTCCGGGATCAGAATAGCGGGTTCGGGCCAAATGCCGAATTTTCCTACCCATCAAGACAGGGTGAGGGTTTTGCCGGTATCGCAGAAGCCTTTTCGTCAAAGATCGACGATATTCATTACAACATGAAGGCCACGGCCATAGACCCCCGGAACAAGGTCATTATCTTCAACGGGGGCGATTTTATCATCAGGTATGACAAGATAATTTCGTCCCTCCCGTTGCCCGAACTGATCGGTATATTGTCAGATCCGCCCCTGCAGGTGAAAAGGGCGATCGATCGCCTGCGTTTCAATTCCATTGCCATCGTCAATTTGGGGCTGAATCGATCCATCATCGATCCGAATCATTGGATTCATTATCCGGATCCCGATATCCGTTTTTTCCGGATCAGCTTCCCGAGTAATTTCTGCGATGGCCTCAACCCGAAAGGGACCAGTACGATTCAGGCGGAAGTCTCTTACGAGACCACCACACCGCCCGACAAAGAGGAACTCACCCATCAGATTCACCGGGATCTCATTAAAGTCGGCATCCTAAAATCTTCAGATCATGCGGTTTTTAAAGATGTTCTTTTCCTGAAATATGGCTATGTCATTTATGACCACCATAGGATGGAGGCCGTGCACACGATTCACCGGTATCTGAATGCGCTGGACATCTTTCCATGCGGCCGTTACGGCGCTTGGGAATATCAGTGGACTGATGAAGCGATTCTCAGCGGCAGGGATATGGCCCTGCAACTACTGCAGAGAGGTGATGTCGATACGGTTCAGCTATGAACGATGCTTGGCGCAAACAAGGCGCGGCGGATATCTTCGACTTGAGAGACAAATCCTATTTCCCTTTTCGAGTAGGTGGTCTTCGATGGGCGAGCAGAGTACAATGGCGCTGAAATCACGATCGAAGGAGAGTAGGATTGGAAACAGTATTCCCAAATGACCTGCCTGCTGTTGCTATCGCCATTGTAACCATGAACCGTTGCGAGGCCTTACTGAGCCTCTTATCCCAAATTCGGAACCTTGATTATCCGATCGGAAAGATCGATGCATACGTGGTTGACAATGCCTCCAATGATGGAACGGCGCAACAGGTCCGCAGGCTTTTTCCGGCAGTACACATCGATGAAGGCAGCGAAAATGTAGGCATTACAGCAGGCTTCAACTTGGCGATTCTGGAGGCATTGAAAACCGACAGGGGCTATTCGTATATATGGCTTTTGGACGACGATGCCGAAATCGAGAATCAAACCTTGTCTACACTGGTAGCGGTGGCGCAAAAAGATCCGAATATCGCCGTGGTCGGGTCTGCGGTTTATGATTTAGACAGGCCCGAACACCTGGTTGCTGCGGGCTTTGACGTCGACTGGAAAAGGGCCACATTGACTTTTCGCAGACCCGAAGACGAAAATGCCGAACAGCTCTTGGATGTGGATGTCAATGCGGCCTGTTCATCGCTTGTCAGAGCGGAACTTTTCCGTAAGATGGGGACTTGGGACGAGAAATTCTGGCTTTACTGGGGGGATACCGACTGGTGCATCCGGGCAAAAAAGAGCGGGTTCCGGATCTGCTGCCACTTGCAATCTCGCGTCTGGCACAGAAACTGGGCACATGTCAAGCCCGATTTTGGCTACTCCCGACTTCTGTATGATCGCATTCGCGGTGGACTTCTTTTCAACCATCGGCACGGTCCTAGGCACACGGTGACCGGCATTCGACATCTGGCCTTCAAGAGCTATATGAAGGCTGTGGCGGAAACTTTCACCCGACGACCGAATTTCCCTCGCGCATGCGTGGAAGGCGTGGATGATTTTTTAAAAGGATCTTTTTCAACAAAGGATTTTTCTCCATGGACGAAAGACCTGGCCGTCTCCGGCATCGATGAAACCTGTCGAAGGCTAAAAGACCTGATTCCGAAAAACCCAAGCATCATTATCAACCAAATTGGCGATGAAGGACGAAAACGGATCATCAAAGAGACGATGGAAAGGCATTTCGCTCACATTCAATGGGAGGAGTTCCCGGAGATAAGGGGCGTCAGGGAAGAACACCTTGCAGACCACTATCGAGAATATCTTCTCCACTATTTCCCCCGATTTTTATTGTCTCTCACCAGGCTGTGCCACAGAAAAGACCTTGTTATATCCTCCATTTCCAGTCCCGAACTTTTAAACATGACGGTCGCCAGAAAGACCATGTTTTTGAATCCCACTCTGCAGGCCTGTGTTACCGGCAATCACCCGTTTCACGCTCTACAAATTTCTCTCAGACTCATCATCAAGGGTTTTAAAATTGCCTTTATTGATATACCAAAAGTGGTAAACGATGACGGCCCACGCCAAATGATGGCAGCAAAGGACCCTGTTGAACCGGCCGAAAGATAAGAATCAGGACGGCATGACGGGTTTGTGTCTGTCTTCGCATTGGATGGCGCCGTATCGGCGCAAGACCCGTTTATGCGTGAATGTTTTTAAATCAACCCGTGAGCAGACTCAAAAAAAGTGCAAAATAAGGCTTCCACTTTAATTTTGAAATATGGCATGACCTCCCTTTCAGGCGCTTTGATTGCCGTCGCCGCCTGGCAGATTTTACGGCTGGAGTTTCGGTACGCCCTCGCCGTTATCGGGGGCATCGTTGTATTATGTGCAGGGTTGGCCCTGATCAAGCGCTTGGACGACTACCTTATCTATATTCTGATCTTCAATGTGACCTTTGCGCAGTTCGGAAAATGGATGTTGCCCCAGCGAGAGGACATCGTATTTGCGCGCGGCATCAGTGTGGGGCTTGCAGAGTTAATCATTTTGATGGCCTACTTGTCATGGTATGCAAAAATTTTCATCTCCCGTACAGAATCGATGCCAAGGTTTCAAAAGGCTGAATATCTCATCCTCTTGCTGATTCTGTGTCAGGTGATGTCCATGATCGGTGCACCTAAAAAAATCCTGAGTTTTCTCGATATCGTTTACAACATCAAGCATGCGTTGATTTATTTTTTTATCGCCCGAAAGATCAAATACGGTCATTTAACGGGCATTATTCTTATTTTTTTATTTGCGATTTTTCTTGAAAGCTCGATAGGAGTCTACGAACGCTATACAGGTAATGTGGGGATTGGGAATGCCAAAGGGAGTGCCGAGGGACTGGGAACACAGTTCATTGTCCCCGGCATCGAGCATGTCATTCGGTCAGAAGGGACAACTGCGGATTCCCATTCTCTCGGCCTATACTTCGTCATGCTATTGCCGGTTCCCCTGGTTTTCACAGCCATGAGATTCTTAAAAACGCCTTACAAGGTCGCAACGGGATTGGTTTTTATTATCGGTTCCATCGGTCTTTTAGTCACCTTTACACGCTCCGGATGGATCTGTTTTGCCCTCTCTTCGGCCTTTTCTCTAAGCGTCATCATCTTCCTATGGAGGCAGAGCCGGGCCATTATTATGCTCCTCGCTGTTCTTCTGGGTTTGAGTCTTTTTTACCCACAGGGCTATCAAAAAATCCACCAGCGCTTCCAGAGCGCTCCATGGGAACTGATCACCGAACGATTGGATCAGTCGAAAACGGCGTTCGGCGTATGGAAAAGTCATTTTTTTTTCGGATGCGGGGCAGCAAACTACATGCCGTATATCGAAAACACAGATACTCCCCAGTATGACACCGGTGAGCTTCCCGCCCATGTTATGGTTCTTCTGATTGCGGCCGAGATCGGATTGTTTGGCGTGACCGCTTATTATGGCATCATTTTTTTGGCCATGTTCCGGTGCTGTCAAATGCTTGGCTGTAGCGATCGACTGATCAGGGGGGTGGCGCTCGCCCTCCTGACGGCATTTATCGGCTATCTTCTCGATGGTCTGACGAGTCCGCTGGGTCGCAATGTCGTACCCTATTACCAGTTGTGGGTGTACATCGGCATCAGTATGTCCCTAAAAAGAGTCGTGGAGGAAAAGGGCACCCTATCCGTGAAACCGATCAACGAGGAGGTTACCCCATGAATAGGAGGCTGAAAATAAGCGTCGTGATCGCCTCCTACAACCGCAGCATGACGATTCCCAGCACCCTTCGCTGCCTTGCCGAACAGACCCTACATCCCTCGGATTACGAGGTGATTGTGGTTGACGACGGCTCCCCGGATGACACCGAGGGGGCCGTCAGATCTGCTATGGAACGCCATCCGTACGATCTGCGATATCTCAGACATGCAAACAGGGGAATTTGCTATACCCAAAACCGAGGTATCCGCCACGCACGGGCACCGCTTATTCTCCTGATTCCGGACGACATCAAACTGGTCCCCGGGGCATTGGCGGCCCATGTCGACAGACATGAGCGCCATCCCGACCCACATATTGCCATACTGGGTAAGGTCCTGCAATCGGACGAACTCGCCACGGAATCCGTTTTTTTGAGGAATTGGGACCCCTTTAAATTTAAGACCCTTAAGCATATCCATGAACTGCCCTATTATTATTTCTGGGCCTGTAACATTTCGTTCAAAAAGGACTTTGTGATCAAAAACGGCATGTTCAATGAATCGCTGGTGCGGGGAGGGGCCGACGGCCATGAAGATGTTGAACTCGGCTATCGACTCGCCCGAAAAGGTCTTCGTATTCTTTACAGCAACAAGGCCCTCGGATATCATTATCATATCGTGACCCTGAAAGATGCGCTGCGAAAATACTACCACAAGGGTCAGACCTGGCCCAAATTTCGCCGCAGTGCGAATCACCCCGAAATAACGGTGCATTATCATGTTTTGAGCATTCACACGCTCAAGGATTACATGCGAACGTTTCGACATCCAAACCGCCTCCTCGGCGTGGACAGAAACCCTGTTTTGCTCCTTTTTCGCCACGTGGCGCATGCCCTGTTTTTTAATTTTATGTCTGTTCCCTTCCTGTGGCTGCCCCTTATGTTCAGAGCGGAAAAATTTCCGCAGCTAGCAAAACTCATGCATCCGCAATTGTACCGAGGTGTCCTGTTTCACTTTTTTTTAAAAGGCGCCGTCCACAATCTGAGAGGTTTTTGCAGGACACAATTATACGGAATAAAAACAGGATAGATTCCCATGAAGCTGAGTGTAGAGATTTCCACCTACAACCGAAAGGACGTCCTGCGTAAGGTCCTCGAGCATTTGGCGGGTCAGACATATCCCGCAGACCGATTCGAAGTGGTGGTATCCGACGACGGGTCTACGGATCGCACTCTCGAAATGGTGGATTCGCTGGCGCCCTCTCTGCCCTATCGCGTCCGATTTTTTTCACACGATCATCGAGGCGCGGGACCGACACATAATCAGGGGATCAGGGAAGCCCACGGAGAGCTCGTGCTCATGCTGGCCGACGATATTTTTCCCGCCCCGCAATTGCTTGAAGAGCATGTTAAAAGCCATGAGGCGCATTCCGCGGAATCCGTTGTCGTGGTGGGCCGATTGATACAGTCCGAGGAACTTCCGGAAACCGTTTTCCAAAAAAACTGGAACACGATCGCCAATACCCTGTTTTCAGGGCGTATAAAGAACCTTGAACACGGGGGATTTCTGGTCAGCAACCTGTCCTTTAAAAGACGCTTCATCATGAATTGCGGACTGTTTCGAAACTGGCCGGCCGGTTCCCATGAAGATGTGGAACTGGGGCATCGCCTGTTTCAAAACGGCATGACGCTTTTTTCTAATCCTCGGGCACTGGGATATCATCACCATGCCGAAACCCTTGACTCCGTGGCCGCTCGATCTTACATGCACGGCTACAACTGGCACTATTTTGAAGAGACCGTTTCCGATCTGTGGATCCGACGGAGGTCGGAGCATGTGATGGTGCGTGACGGTAAGGGCTTATTGGTGAAATCCTACTTCAAGAGGACCTTGCGCCGCTTACTCGTCAATCGATTGACCATCTCGTGGATCGCCGATCCCTTGATTCGGAAGGCCGAGCGTAAGCCCGGCTTGACCTTTATGGTCCCCTTTTTGACCGGAAAGGTCGCCTCTTATCATTTTCATAAGGGCATTCGCGATTCCCTGAAAAAAAACCGTGTTTCAGAGAGACGGAAGTCACAAATTTAAATGGCAACGATATCTCCAAATCCGACCACCGAATCGCTCCTGAGGGAGTCAAATCATATCTCAGGCCTGGCCTCCGTTGAAAAAGAACTGGTGGGCGTCGCCGGTGGAGCGGCCGTTAATTTCATCGGGAAAATCCTGGGGACCGGCATCTTGTATCTTTATTCCGTTGTTGTCGCCAGGATGTTGGGGCCCCAGATTTTCGGCCTGTTCATACTGGGGCTGACGATCATCAATCTTGCCGGAATATTATGCCGGCTGGGGTTGGACAACGGTATTATTAAATTTGCGGCTCAATACCAGGGCATCGGCGATAAGGCCCGGATGAAAGGCGCCCTGAACGATGCCTTGAAGTATTCCTTCGTTATCTCCATTGCCGTGGGTGGTCTGTTGTGCCTTTTTGCAGAACCCGTCATTTCTCATGGCCTCGGCAAACCCGACCTGGTCAATATCGTGAGATTATTGTCGGTTTCCCTGCCTTTTACTTCTCTCCTTTTCATCGCCCTAGGATTCACCATGGGGTTGAAAATCATGAAATACTGGGTTTATGTTCAAAACCTGTTTTGGCCCTTGTCAAATCTTCTCCTTGCCGTGTTATTTTTATACCTGGGGTTCCATATTTACGGAGTGGTCGCAGCCCAAGTGGTTTCGATCATCTCAGCCTCCCTTCTTGCCCTCTATTGCGTCCGACGGGCCTTTCCGGAAATCGTTTCGGCGCCGTCCATCCCGGAGACGCGAAGGCTTTTTGAGGTATCCTTTCCACTGTCCTTGACGGTTTTTTTGAATTTTATCGCCTCCTGGACCGATACTTTGATGCTGGGGTACTTCAACGCTTCGGAAGAGGTCGGCATTTATGCCGCAGCCATGAAGACCGCTCTGCTCACGAGCGTCTTCTTGCTATCCTTCAATATCATATTTGCACCCACCATTTCCGACCTATACCATAAAGAAGAAACTCAAAAGCTGGAGAACATGCTCAAGATCATTACCCGGTGGGTGTTTACCATCAGCCTGGTCGTGTTTATAGGTATTTCGTTGCGTGCAAGAACCATCACGGGCTTGTTTGGTCCCGAGTTCGTTGCGGGTTCCGGTTGTCTCATTTTACTTTCCCTGGCCCAGGTTGCTAACGGGTTCGTGGGTCCGGTGGGCTTAATGCTTGCGATGACCGGACACCAAAAGCATCTGATGGCCACGACCCTTGGCACTTGCCTGTTGAATGTCACACTCAACGGCATCCTGATTCCGATGTACGGAATTCTGGGGGCGGCCGTTGCTACCGGCACCTCGCTGGTTGCACTCAACGCTGGCATGCTTTTTCAAGTTCATTTCTTATTAGGAATGCATCCCCACAATAAGAAGTTTGTTAAAATCATTTTTTTTGGTGTGATGACATATGGCGTGATGTATGGCGTTGATTGCCTGTTCCCCGGACTGGATACAGGGTTGGGCCTTATGGGCTGGGGTGCCGCTTTGCTTCTCCTGTATGCGGGAATGATTGCCTGGTTTGGGTTTTATGAGGAGGATCGGTTTATTTTTGCGACGCTCAAACAGAACATTTTGAATCACATGTCTCAGCAAAGAGGACGATAGCTATGAAAGTGATTATTCTGGGCTTGGACGGAATGACAATGCGAATTGTCAAGCCATATGTGGATGCTCATTTGCTGCCAAATTTTCAAAAGGTCATGGCCGAAGGCTTTCATGGCCGACTGCGGTCGACCATTCCACCCGTGACAGGGCCGGGTTGGGCGTCTCTTGCCACCGGCAAGGAACCCGGGAAGCACGGCATTTTTGAATTTCGTAAAAGAGAAGGTTATACCTCTCGTTTTCTTACAAAAAACACCTCAATCCACGCCGAGCCTCTGTGGAACATTCTCAGCAGAAACGGAAGACAGGCCATCGTTATCAATGTTCCGATGACCTACCCCCCTGATGAGTTGAATGGCATTATGATTTCCGGTTTGATGACACCGGGCATTGAATCGCCGTTTACCTATCCGGCGGATATCAAGCGTGAAATATTCGAAATAATTCCGAATTACAAAATCGACATCGATGAAAAAATGTTTTTGATTTCGCGAGATAAAGACCAATTTTTGAAAGCCATTAAGGATCTCACGAAAGATAGAAGACGATTGATGAACCATTTCATTGATCACAAGCCGTGGGATCTCTTTTTTGCCACTTTTGTCGGAGTTGACAGGATCCAGCACTTTTTCTGGGACGAGATCCTATCCAAGGCCCCAAACTGTGTCGCCTATTATCAATTACTCGATGACATCCTCGGCGATATCTTAAAAAGAATGGACGAGGAAACGATGTTATTTGTCGTTTCGGATCATGGATTTACGGATGGTAGACGGGCATTCTGCATCAACAGCTTTTTCAGGGAAATGGGCTTAGCCACATTGAAATCACAATTCAATGCCCAAAAGAGGCTGGCGAAAATCGGGATGACGGGGGATTCCATCAAGGGCCTACTCCATAAAATAGGTCTGATTCGTTTGAAAGAATGTTTGCCATTATGGGTTCTTAACCATTTAAAAAAATTCATACCCAATAAAAGCAGTATTGAAAATGAAATCGACTGGACACGAACGAAGGTGTTCTCACTGTTTGGGTACGGGTTGATCCATATCAATTTGGTGGGCAGGGAGCCCCAGGGTATCGTTACCAAAGATGAGTACAAAAATCTGTGCACCTTCATCAAAGAACGGCTCTTGGAAGTAGAAGACCCGGCAACGGGACGAAAGATTGTCCGGTCCGTTTTTCTGGGCAGTGAGATTTACAATACGACCTATGGCCATGAGTTGCCCGATTTGATCATCCTCTGCCACGACGGTTTCTCTGTTGTGACCGAGTTCTGGAAAGACATCGTGACAGATACCAGATTCGGAAATCTGCAGATGACGGGCAATCATGATTTGGATGGTATTTGCATGGCCTATGGTAAATCGATTGAACCCACCGAGATGGATGCACAGATTTATGATATTCTGCCGACCGTTCTCTATTCAATGGATATCGGGATCCCCGCTGATGTGGACGGAAGGGTTTTAACGGAAATCTTCTCCAAAGAATTTATCGCGAAAACAACCCTGCACATCAACAGGGAAAAATCCGACGGCTTATCGGGGAAAAACCGGTTGAGCAAACAAGAACGGGAAACCCTGGAGCAACAGTTGAAAAATTTAGGGTATATGGCATGAGGGTTATGGAGACCGGACATTCCAAGATATCTGTGTTGATCATCAGCTTCAATTGCTGGGAAGACCTGAATCACTGCATTCAAAGCCTATATGATACAGAGTTCCCTCTTTTTGAGATTATTGTTTTGGATAACGCGTCTGTTGACGGGACGGCTGAAAAAATCAGGAAAAAGCACCCCTCTATTCGGTATATTCAAAACGCCGTCAACAGAGGCCATGTGCGTGCCGTAAATCAGGGATTACGAATGGTACGCGGAGACCGGGTCCTTTTGCTGGATGCGGATACCGTCGTAGCGCGGGATTCCATAAGCATCCTCTCGGCTTTTCTGGACGGACACCCCCAAGTCTGGATGGTGGCACCGAAAACATATAATACCGATGGCTCCGTCCAGGAGGGCAACAGAAGGTTTCCCAGGGCAATCAATGGCATTTTCGGGCGTCAGAGTTGGCTGACCCGACGCTTTCCAAAAAATCGATTTTCCGAACGGTACCTCGCCCGGGATTTTGCAAACAGGCAGAATCCCTACCCTGTCGAACAGGTCGGCGCATGCTGCATGCTGTTTCGCAAATCCATAGTTGATGAAATCGGGGGTTGGGATGAAGAATATTTCGGTTATTTCGTGGACTCGGACTGGTGTAAAAAAATCCAGGTCCATGGTGGGCTGATTTACAGTGTTCCTGCGGCCACCATCATCCATCATGATCAAAACAAAGATTCGCGAAAAAAAAGCCCAGCACGAATCATCGAATTTCAAAAAGGCGCCTATCGTTTTTATTGCAAGTATTACACCCGCGGCATTTTGGACCCGCGAAGTATCGCTGCAGGTGGCCTTTTGTTCTTGCGAGCCGCGTTTCTCTTGACTCTCAATGCGGCCAAAAAACCTGATGGTGCAAGAGAGGACCCACTCTCCAAATAAAATATCTCCTTTCGCGTTCAAAGACGTGCATCCTCAACCCTAAATAGAGCGAGGTGATAACCGTGGCACCTTATCCTTATGATTCGAATATTCAGACTGGAATCGCCCATAGCGCCGTTACTATTGTTTCCGGACTGCCCCGATCAGGCACGTCAATGCTGATGCAGATGTTGGATGCGGGCGGGATGCCGGTGGTTGTCGACCATGTTCGGCAACCGGACGCAGATAATCCCCATGGATATTATGAATATGAGCCTGTCAAGAATATCAAGAATGGGGACAGGTCCTGGCTGCACGATTGCCGGGGTAAAGCCGTAAAAATCGTTTCGCCCCTTCTGGAATACTTGCCGCACGACAACCACTACCGCGTAATATTCATCAAGAGAAAAATTGCGGAGGTGCTGGCCTCGCAAAAAAAAATGGCGTCCCGACTGGGCGGGAAAGACATCGATGCCTCTGAGATGGCTGAAATGTACGAAAAACATTTGAGATATATCATGACCTGGTTGTCGCAGCAACCGGACATGGAAACCATCTATATCCATCATATCGATATGATAAAAGACCCTTTCGGCCAGACACAAAGGATGAATCAATTTTTGGGACGACGGCTCGACGAGAGGAAGATGGTCCAAATGGTCGACCCGTCGCTCCACCGGCAGAAAAAGCCGTAAAAATGTTATTTGATGACCGGGGAGGCCAGGGACAACTGCCCAGAATTCATCAAAAAATTGACAAAACAACCATTTTCATATAAAGTTCAGTCATAATGACTGTGAAAATATCATGAGGTCACCTGTGTCGACCCTTTAAACCGCCACATCCTGAGAACGGGGCCGTTCAGAAAGCGCACGATATATGCAAAAAACAATGAGGGTATCTGGAAAGTTCAAGACCGTCTTCTTCCATGTCAAGGCAGCAAAATATCTCATGCGTACATGCTTTTTTTCGATCATCCTGGCCGCCATGGGATGTCAAACCAGCCCCGGCCCGGCTTTGACATCTTCCGACATCTCGAACCTCAACGCCCGATCCACTCCAACCGATTATATACTCGGCTCGGGGGACGTTATTGAATTGAAATTTTTTTACAACGCCGCTCTGGATGATCAATTAACCATCGGTCCCGATGGGAAGATTTCCCCGCAACTCATCGGCGAAGTCAAAGCAGCAGGACTACCCCTGGCAGGACTCGATACCCTGCTCACTGAAAAATATTATAACGCACTTGGATACTCCAAAAAAACTTACACCCTTGGCATCGGGGATGTAATTGCGGTAAAATTTTTTTACAACAGTGAGCTTAACGACGAGGTGCCCATTCGCCCGGACGGAAAAATTTCTTTGAATCTCATCGACGATGTAAAAGCGGCGGGTCTGACCCCTGCCGAGCTGGATGCCCTGATAACCGAGAAGTACGCCTATCTTCTTAAAACGGAGAATGCCCCTGCCGTTACGGTGATGGTAAAAGAATATAAGGTTCCCGAACTGTCCGTGACCCTGAGAGCATCGGCCTCACAGAAGGTTTATTTGGGGGGAGAGGTGGCCAAGCCCGGGATGATCACTATACAGGGGACATTGAGAAGTCTGGATGCATTGATCCTTGCTGGTGGGGCGCTCAAGACCGCCCAGTTGAACAATGTCTTGCTGATCAGAAACAACGGTAGCCAAAAGCCGGATCCCCACATCATCGACCTCAACAAGATCATCTCCGGCGAGTTGATGGATGTCCGTCTCAAGCCCTATGATATCGTTTATGTGCCGAAGACCACCATCGAGCAGGTCGATCAATTTATGCAGCACATCTACCATATCATCCCGGTGAGTGCGCTATTCGGCGTGCAGTATGACCTGAACCGTGATTCCACCATAAGGGTGGAGTAGGCCCACCCTTTTCCCGGTGCAAAAATCGGAGTCAAAGCCGAAAAGAAACCCTATTCCGGATGACGGCCGCTCGAACGAGCTGGTTGGAGAGTGCGGGCGAAAGTGTCTAAACTTTTGGGACGGCCTGCTTCGACCTGATCGGCCGATGTTCGGGCCAGCCTTTGCTCTTATAAAACCTGATCAGGACGATCTCTTTTCAAAAGGCTCAAACCTTGCGTTATTATTTGTTTAGGGTCACGAGCCGTGCTCCTGTCATCGGCGCCTTTTATGGAAGTGAATATCACCGTAATAGGCGGTCGCGGATTCCCTGGTATCGTCCGTATCGGTCATGATCACCACCCCGGAAATCATGGGTGGCTCATCTTTGAAAGCATTCCGGTAATCCTGGTAAAGGTTCCTTTCTTCATTGCACCATGTATTCAGATTCTTTTCCCCGCTTTCGACCACTATCATCATGGACCGATCGGTGTAAGGATTCGGTACAACCAGGCCCACCGGTATTTTTGAAGACCAAACATAGTTTATGGAGGCTTGAGGGGGATAGGCTCCATAAAGCATCCGTGCAATCTCGTATTGGACCTTCTCAGAAAAGCTCAACCTCTTCGAATCATATTCGAAGGTGATAATCATTCGGGCCGGGTTATCATCTCCCTCCTTTTGATAACCGTTGCCTTTTTTCAGGTTTGACAAATAAAATAGCGGGGTTACGGTGACTCTCCCAAATCAAATACCGAAGCCTTTAGCCTACAGCCTAAACAACCTGAACAGTTACCCTCGCCCTTCCTTCAAGAAATCCACCCTGGCTCTCGAGATAACCCCTTGCATGACGGCAAATCTCTCTGATCCCGAACTTGAACTTTTACGCTGTCAGTACAGTCCGGAAGATTCCTTCGGCGCGAAAGTCATGATGGTCGCCGAGTTACATGGACAAATTATTTACAGTGGCAACACCTTGTAAGGTGGGCTTGTCCCGGCCGATCTAGACCCAAAATGAAAAACCGATGAGGGCCTGCATGAAAAAATCAGATCATAGAGGAATCATTGGCGTGGTTGTGTTCTTGACTGTAGGCTTGCTTTCCGGGGAGGTGTTTGCCGCATCAGATAACAGAGTTGAACACGGCCTGTACGGCGAGCTTTTGCAGAAATATGTCAAGAGCGGCGTGGTGGACTATCGAGGATTCAAAACGGAAGAAGCCAAGCTCGATCAGTATCTGAAGTTTCTAGAGAAGACGGATACAAAAACGCTTTTCCGAAACGAGCAGTTCGCCTTTTATATCAACGCTTACAATGCCTGGACCATCAAGCTGATCTTGAACGCCTATCCAGACCTTAAATCGATCAAGGACCTCGGAAGCCTTTTCAAGAGCCCATGGAAAAAAAAGATTGCCCGTATCGATCAGGATGTCATTTCCTTGGACAACATTGAACACGACATCCTCCGTCCCCGCTTCAAGGACCCGCGGGTTCATTTTGCCGTCAATTGTGCGGCCAAAAGCTGCCCTCCTCTCAGGTCGGAACCCTATCAGGAAGAGGTGCTGAATAAACAACTCACAGAAATGACTGAAGCGTTCATCAATGATCCTGAGAGCAACCGCATTGAGGGGAACACCCTTTATGTGAGCAGCATTTTCAAGTGGTACGCCGAGGATTTCGAAGATGACATAATAGAATTCTTCTTGAAATACGCCAGGGGAAGTCTCATGGAGACATTGAAAAAAAAACAGGCGGAAATCAAACTCCAATATCTTGAATACGACTGGTCACTCAACGGCAAATGATTGCGATGACCGCAGGGCATACGAAGCAAGAGATATAGGAAAGGTATCCGCAACTCGTAGGGTAGGACATAAACGAGGCTCTGGCCCACGCGGCTTGGCGCATTTAAGGTTGATGGTCACGCCTTGACAGGGTCGACATGGCAATTGTCACTGATAGTGACCTTGGACAGCCACAGGCCGCACGTTAGGCTGAGGGCCAAGGACGGCCCTCAGTTCAAATCAATGGATTGCGCGTCCCGCGGACTTCAGCGGGACTGGATGAAAACTATCTAAATGCCAACACATTTGAGCGGCATCCATAAATTTCATCAAGGTTTTTTAAATATTTTCGTTTTGTGTAGATTGGCATTTTTAATATCATCGAAAGACTTATTGCATCACTTGCCCGAATCTTAAGCGTTTGTTTTTTTTCATCTCGAGTCGAGTGGATTAGGCCAACATAATCAGCCTCGGACTTGATTTCGATTTGGGTGATATCTTTTCCCACAAATTCATGAAAAGAGCCTGTGAATTCCTTGACTAATGCACTATTTTTGTTATCCGGGTTAATCAGGAACGCAATGGTTAATATTTCGGTAATACTTGTATATATAGCGAGGGCATTTTTTCTATCTTGGTTATTTGAATTTAGTGTTGGATTATTTGACATCTTTGCCAGAATGACCATCGGCCCATTTTTTGCCGGATAAATTTGAACTCCAAATACGCTCATCCTTACGAGCATGTCCATCCCCCTTATTTTAAATGGCTATAACTATCAAAAAAACAGTATAATAATATACCCAATTTTTTCAATCATTAAAACAGCGGGGTTTATATTTTGGACATCGATAAAAGACACCTTGTTGCTGAACAAGCAACCCGAAAGAGGTGATCATCCCGGTCGATGATTTCAGAATATCGTACCATCTTTTCGATTCTCTTTGTTGCGGATTTTTGTGTTATTGTGTGGTAAGAACCATAATCCCACAAGGAAAATTTCTACCATATTTTAATCAACCAAGAGGCGCGTGATGATGAGAAATTGTAAAACAATTTGTGGAATGGTACTTTTAATTTTTTTGGGACTCATTTATGTACCATTAGCTAATGCCAGTGATGTTAAAATTTTTTCCAACAGTAACAAAAATACAGTTCATAACCTCAAAACTACGACATTTAAATTAACACGACCAATGGTCATCACAAGGATCGATACGTATCATTGGAATGACCAGAAGGGCACACCTCCAGGTAAAATTGGTATCAGAGGTGTGGGGTTGTGGCAGGCAAAGGGATGGGCTGGTATGCACAATACTCCAAATGCAAACTGGACGGTACATCCGAATATTAGACTGGAGCCTGGAATTTATGCCATTACCGATTCCGATCCTGCAACTTGGTCTCAAAATTCCGGATCCGGGGGATTTGGTTTTGTGGAGGTGTTCGGAAAGCCGATTAATGGGTCGTCCTCAACGTCATCTAATAGTGGATCAATTTCAAGTCCTACAGATAATAATACGGGTAATTGGGTTGATGGGTTTATCAGTGGGAAGGTTCATAGTGGAAAGGCTTTTCAAGGCAGTAAATCCTGGCCTTTTACGATCCGGATTACAGATTATAACAAAACTACAGGCTCCTTTGTCGGGGAACTTACCTGGAATACATTAAATAGCATTCATTTAATCCGTGGCACACTAAATGGCAGTAAAATGAATTTCAAAGAAGAGGAAGCAATTAAACGAGGAGGGGCTCACCTAAACGTAGTCTACACAACGAGGATATCAAGCAATAATGCCAGGGGTACCTGGGTAGATCAGGGAGACAAATCCACCGGGGATGTATTGATATCAGGATCGTAAGATTTATCTAGTGCCCATCCGGAAATGCACAATTTCCAGAACTTAGGCTCTTCTTAAACAGTTTGCTTTAAAAACCATACACCGGGTATCGACTCTGCTTTGTTCTCCATCTGATTAGCGCTTAGTCAGCGCCAGTTCAACCAAGAATTTAAAAACATCTATACCCATGAGATCGGCTGGTTCCTCACCTCGGACATATCGCGAGACCCAGGCCAGATCTGAATCACTCTTCGGTGAAAAAGGTCCTTTCTTCAGGCCTAACGACAGGGTTTCTTCGCTGAAGAGGAGGAGATGCTCGAAGGAAGGAACAACGCCGGCGTTAAGCATTGGCCTTGCAAAGATCTGTAAATCCTGCTCCGCAACCCCAAGAGAAACGGACTGGAAATCCAGTAGTTCCAAGAAGAGATCGAAAGGCTCCTGTATTTTTTCAAGGGATTCTCGCTCAAGACCCTGGCGCGCGTCTTCAAGGAGAGGCACCAGGTCATCCCTGGTATAGGTGAGATCCAGCAGCGCCAAAGCGTCGGCGTGTAATCTCTTAAGGGAATCCTTCCCTTTACTTACAATTACGTCCTGATCATTCATGATTTTCTTGATATTTCCAATGCTAAACATTTCCTGCCAGCGCGGGCTTTTGCGAAGGGCAACGTCAGTCAAAGTTGTGTGATAGATGGGCAATTCATTGTCGAAAACCAAGACTTCCATGATCTCGCCCTCCAGAGGACGTATGTAAAGATGGAGATCCCTGAACTTCTTGTGCTCAAGATCAGTAATATCGAGAAGTTCCTGCATGCGAACCTTGTCCACCCTCCGCCTTCCGGGGGGCTCTCTAATGGTGGAAACCAATTTTCGCAAAAGTCTGTCGAGCTTGATTTTGGCTTTGAGGTCCTCTTTAAAGGACATGACAACAACCTGCCCGCAGTCCGGGTTGTGATGTTAGGTGCTTGTTACAGTAAGGCGCTACACAACGGGTATTCTTACCTCGACCGAGTGTTCCTGATGGTCGTCAATCAGGGGAATAGCCTTGTCGTGTCGCTCGACTCCGTCAACAGTTACACCGGCCCCGCCTTTGTCTTCGCGCGTTTGAAGGACATCAATGTGGTAGACGGTCTCCCGATATCGGTAGTGCACCTTGAACGCCCCCCAATCCACAGGGAGGCAAGGCGTGACATGCAGCTTGTTTACTTCCAGCCGCAGACCCAGGAGCGATTCCACGATCAAGCGGTACGTCCAGGCGGCCGATCCGGTATACCAAGTCCAGCCACCGCGGCCGGTATGCGGCGAGAGCGCATAGACGTCGGCCGAAACGACATAGGGTTCTACTTTGTAGATCGCAGCATCCTCAGGAGATTTTGCATGGTTCACCGGGTTGATCATTGTAAATAGTTCCCACGCACGACGGCTGTCGCCCAATGCAGCAAACGCCATCGCCGCCCAGATGGCCGCATGGGTATACTGCCCGCCATTTTCTCTTACGCCCGGGACATATCCCTTGATGTAGCCGGGATTTAAATTCGACTTGTCGAACGGCGGATCCAAAAGCTGAATGAGCTTGTTGTCGCGGCGAACGAGGCGCTGATCCACAGCTTCCATGGCCAGGCGGGAGCGCCCGGTGTCCCCTGCTCCGGATAGAACAGACCAGCTTTGCGCAATCGAATCAATCCGGCATTCAGGGTTGCTCGCCGACCCAAGCGGCGAGCCGTCGTCAAAGTAGGCGCGGCGGTACCACCCTCCATCCCATCCATTCTGCTCGAGATTCCGGCGCAGTTGAGCCGCCTCCTTCCGGCAACGTTCGACGAAAGACAGGTCACCCCGCATGCGGGCAACCTCCGTGAACTGCATGAGCACTTCATAAAGAAAAAACCCCAACCATACGCTTTCGCCTTTGCCGTGTTCGCCCACTAGGTTCATACCGTCGTTCCAGTCACCTGAACCGATGAGCGGCAGGCCGTGTTCACCAAATTTGAGACTGTTCAGGATGGCGCGGACACAGTGTTCGTAAAGACTCGCCATTTCTCCGGAGCGCCCGGGCAGATCGAAATAAGAGTCTTCATCCGCTTTTACCGGGCGGCCATGGACGAAGTGGATGGTCTCATCCAACACGCCGGTGTCCCCTGTGGTGGAGACATAGCGGCACGTCGTGAGCGGTAGCCAGAGGTAATCGTCCGAACAGTGGGTACGCACACCCCGACCCGTTGGAGGATGCCACCAATGCTGAACATCTCCTTCCTGGAATTGACGGGCCGCGCACAGGAGCAGATGCTCGCGCACGAGATGCGGCCTGGCGTGGATGAGTGCTATCACGTCCTGCAACTGATCGCGGAAACCGAAGGCACCCCCAGACTGGTAGGTTGCACTTCGGGCCCAAAGGCGGCACGCCAAAGTTTGGTACAGCAGCCAGCCGTTGGCCAACACATTGAGGGACGGGTCCGGTGTTTCCACATTTACCGCGCCAAGGGTGTGCGTCCAGTGCTGCCACACCACATCGAGAGCGCCTTGCGCGGCGGTTGATCCTCGAAAGCGTTTGAGCAGATTTCTGGCATCGTCGGCGTCTCGCCCTACGCCGAGCCTGAAGATGATCTCACGTTCTTGCCCGGCGGCCAGATCAAAGCTCACCTGGATCGCGGCACAGGGATCCAGGCCAGCCCCCACCTTGCCGGAAAGGCGCATGCGCGTCATGGCGGCAGGAGAGCGTAGCGTGCCGTTGCGTCCCAGGAATTCAGTCCGATTGCCGGTTACGGTGCGAGTCGTATCGTCCACGTCGAAGAAGGCAGTCCGATCGGCAAATTCAGTGTTGTAGAGGTTCCGCGCGAAGAGCGTTCCGCTCCCGGGGTCGAATTCGGTGACCACATGCATGGTCGATTTCGGCCGCAGGTCGCCGAGCACCCATTCCGCGTATCCGGTAGCGGATAGCCGGCGTGATCGGCCCGACTCGTTTCGCACTTTGAGCACCGTAAACTTGATCGCTGCGTCCATGGCCACGTAAACCCACACCTCTGAGCGTATGCCGCGTTCCATGTGCTCGAAGACGCTGTAGCCGAACCCGTGTCGGGTAACGTAAGGCGTCGTCCCGCGGCATGGCAGCGGCGTGGGCGACCAGAAGTGACCTCTCTCTTCATCACGGAGGTAAAACGCTTCTCCGCTCGAATCGCTCACGGGATCGTTGTTCCAGGGGGTAAGACGAAACTCGTGGGCATTTTCGCTCCAGGTATAGGCAGCTCCGCTTTCTGAAATGACGCTACCGAAGTGCGGGTTGGCCAGCACATTCACCCACGGCGCCGGTGTCACCTGCCCGTGCGCGGTGGTAATAACATACTCGCGTCCATCCGGGGTGAATCCGCCCATCCCGTTGAAAAACGTCAGATCGTGGCGAGGCAATGCGGCCACTGTCGGGGGTTCGGATCGGCGGGTTCGGGTCGGCGAAAGGAGCGGCACTGCAGTTTCCACCAGACTGCGCCGATTGATCTGGTCCGCCAGGGCCCCCCGACTGTCGGTGAGGATGACCCGGGCAACCGTTTGGATCAGGATGCGGTCCTCGTTCGATATCTGGTCCGCAGGTCTTACAAAGATGCCGCCGGGTCGATCGGTCACGTTGGCTTCGATGCCAGCGGCTATCAACCCCATGATCTGATCGTGGAGGAGTTGCCGGTAACCGGCGTGATCTTCGTTCCAGATCATCAGGTCCACCGCCAGTCCTTTTAGACGCCAGTACCCATGGGCCTGCACGAGCTGGCGCACCAGCTCGATATTGGCCGGATCTTCGATCTGCAGCAGCACAATCGGTAAATCGCCGGAGATGGCGTATCCCCAAAGACCGGATTGCCCGCGGCGGTTCTTGATGAGGAGGCCAGGATTGGCTCGCAACGAAGAATTTGCGTAAAGGACCGAGCTGGCGATCTGCCCACAGAGTTGCGCGTCTGCCTCGGTGGCATTGATCTGCTGCAAGACCACCTGGCTGTGTGACCACGCCAGATCAAAGACGCGATCTGCGAGACGCCGATCCTGGTATTTCCCGACCAGGCCCAGGCATGCATCGCGGGTCTCGCCGATGCCGGAGACCATATTGATCGTCGCCGATTCTTCCGGGTCGAGGTTGATCTGGTACCGGATGGCGACGATCGGATCGAGCACGGAGCCCTCGCTGTCCGAAAGCGCAGCAGGCCCGTTCATCGCCCGGGGGTCCTCGACGGTATTGCCGCGGCCGATGAACTGCATACGATCTGTCTCATAGGAGACTTCTCCGATCTCCGCCCCGTGCACGGCCATCAGATGAAACATCCATGGCGCCTGTTCGTCCAGGGAGCGAGGCCGGCGAGTGCAGAGAATCGCCCGTTGCGGGCGGAGGATTTCGGTTTGAACAAAGAGGTTACTGAACGCCGGATGCAGGGCATCCGCCGCCGCCGAGGCCAGAACGACTTCCGCGTAACTCGTGACATCAATCGCCCTGCGTGTTCGGGCACGGTTGGTGATTGTGATGCGTCGTAGTTCGATGTCATCCTCGGGCGAAACGGTGATCTCCGTATGTGTATCGAATTCGCTGTGGCGGCAGCGGAATTCCACCCTCGCCTCCGAGAAAATCGCTTCGTAAGGGTCCGCTCGCTTGAGCGTCGGCTGATAGGCGGTCGACCAGAACTCCCCGCTGGTCATGTCGCGAAGGTAGCAGAAGGTGCCCCAGTTGTCGCAGGTACCGTCTTCTCGCCAGCGCGTGACGGCCATGTCCTTCCAGCGACTGTACCCACCACCCGCGTTCGTGACCATCACGTGGTAACTGCCGTTCGACAGAAGCTGCACCTCCGGTATCGGAGTGTCGGGACTGCGGAAGATGCGCACCGGCGTTTCCGGCACCGTGAATGTCGTCCGTGAATCGGAGATCTCGGCGGTGTGCCAATAGAACGCCGAGGGCTTGGGAATACGCTCCTGGAGCAATAGCGTGGTCGCCTGGAACAACGGGTCCGAATCGAATCGCTTTTGCATCGGACGGTCCAGGAGCAGATAGGCCAGGGCGAGGAAGCTCATGCCCTCGTGATGGGCCATGTACGACCGGACCACTGCACTCGATTGCCCGCGCGGCAGTCGCGATGGGGTGTAGTCGATGGCTTCATAGAAGCCGTATTTCCCATCCAGCCCTTCAGCTGCGAGTCGCTGCAAATTCAGGCATGCCTCCTCGGGTGCCACCATCAGGGCGAGCGCCGAGGCATAGGGCGCAATGACCGAATCCTCAGCGAGCCCGCGTTTGAGCCCCAGGCCGGGCACGCCGAAGGCGCGGTATTGGTAACTGAGATGAACGTCGATTGTATTGTAGCCGGATTCCGAAATACCCCAAGGTAGCCCGCGGCTCCTTCCATACTCGATCTGCCTTTCCACCGCGGCCTGGTAGGTCTGGTCGAGCAGAGTGTCTTCATAAGTCGGCATCACCAGAAGCGGCATGAGGTACTCAAACATCGAACCGCTCCACGAAAGTAGGATCGGTTTTCCATCGACGGTGGTGAGTAGGCGCCCCAGGGCAAACCAGCTCTCCTGAGGCAGTTTTCCCTGAGCAATTGCCACGAAACTGCAAAATCTCGCTTCCGAAGCCAACAGATCGTAGTAACTCGAGTCCCGGCGTCGCTCCGCAACGTTGTAGCCGATCGCCAAGAGATGACGCGTCTTGTCAAACAGGAAGTCATACTGCATATCGGCCATTTCGCCGGATTGCCGCGCCAGGCTTTCGATGGCCACAATCCTTGTTTTGGCTCGACTGCTTGCTTGGGTGATGAGGCGTTGAAGCTTATCAAGCCGTGCGTTTTCCCCGGACGGCGCGGCAGAGCTCAGTTGCTGCTCGATGGTCGGCAGGAGCTTCATGTCCAGTGCTGCCAGTTCGCGCAGTGTCGGGACCTCGTCGAGATCGGGAAAGTCTCCGAGGCCATTCTGAGAAGACAAGAGATCTGTCCACGGAGCGAGAGAGGTGAGTTCATCGACGGCGTCTCGACATTGTCCGACGAACGCACGGGCCCACCACATCAATTGGCTTTCGGGGTCTGCATCGAGAGCATGGATGCCGGCGACCAACTCCGCGGCGGACGTTGCCAACCGATCAAGGCATAGTCGCGAAGCCATGAGCGTGGTGGGAAGGGAGCGGGCCTCAGACTCCAGATCCTGCTGAAGTTGAGTGAGCTGGGCTGGAGCGTATTCTTCCGGGGTGGCGGCCGCGGTATTCGTGACAATCCCGAGGGTATCACTCAGGCCCTCAAACAAACGCGCTCCCAGGATCTTGTGATCGATAAGTCCGAGTAGCCCCGGCCGCAAGGTCAGCAGGTGGCCCGCTAGATTGCCGCTGTCCACCGTCGAGATATAGGTCGGTCGCAGCGGTTTCAGGGACTGGGTGTCATACCAGTTGTAGAAGTGGCCTTGGTACCGTTCCAATTTTTGCATCGCGTGAAACGCATTCCCCGTTCGCTCGATGAGTCGCCCGGCCGAAATATAGCCAAAGTCGTACGCAGACAAATTCGCCAAGAGCGCAAGTCCCATGTTGGTGGGCGACGTTCGATGCCCGACCACGGGAGCTGGATGCTCTTGATAATTATCCGGCGGCAGCCAATGATCTTCCGGGCCGACGAAAGTCTCGAAGAACGCCCAGGTTTTTCGAGAAAGTTTCTTAAGAAAGAGGGTCTGCTCATCCGTCAGCCTTGTTCGCCGGCGAGCAAGAGGCCGGCTGATCCACCAGGCGATAGCAGGAGAGGCGAACCAGAGGCCCAGGATGGGCCCGGCCACAACGAGGGCGGCCGGCCTCGAAACGGTCAGATAAATCCCCGCAGCAGCGGCCAGGACGGGGGCAAACCACATTGTCCGCCAAGAGGCGGCGAGGTCCGTACGGCTTTGGCGATCGGCGTCATTCGACGGGTTCCATTCCAAAAGTCGTTTGTGGGTGACCCACATTCGCCAGGCCGCGCGCACAATCGCATCCAGACTGAAGAAGGCCTCATAGGGGAGACAGGTGAGAGAAAAGGCCGCCTGAGCGAAGTGCCGGCCGGCCGAGCGCAACATGCCTGCAAGATGCTGACGCAGCCGCAAATCGCCCGGTTTCTGGAACAAATCCAGAAAAGAGGCTATCCCGGGGGGGGCCAGGATGGTTCCGATTACGGCGAGGGTCCATAGCCAAGGCGGGGACAAGACGGTCCAGCCGAGGAGCAATAACAAGGTCAGTGCTACCGATACGAGGCTCCGACGAAGGTTGTCGAAAATCTTCCATCGGGACACCCCGGAAAGCGGATTCTTCCGGCGAGTTCCTCCGAGGCCGGGAACGAACGGCATCAACCAGCGGGCAATTTGCCAATCCCCGCGAATCCAGCGGTGTCGACGGCTCACGTCCGCGCTGTAGCGGGATGGAGATTCCTCGTACAACAGCACATCGCTGAGCAGCCCCGCCCGCGCGTAGCATCCCTCCACAAGGTCATGACTGAGGATCCGGTTCTCGGGAAAACGTCCCTTGAGTGCCCATTCGAACGCATCGACATCATAGATCCCCTTGCCGATGAATGAGCCTTCACCGAACAGGTCCTGGTAGACATCGGAGACGACCCGGGTATACGGGTCGATGCCCGGCTCACTCCCGAACAATCGTGCATATCGCGACCGGTTCATTCCCGGCAGACTCACGGCCACCCGGGGCTGAAGGATGCCGTACCCCTTATCGATTCTCTGCCTGCCTTCGTCGTACCGCGCCCGATTCAGCGGGTGCGCCATGGCTCCTACAAACTGCCATGCCGAATCGCGGGGAAGCTGCGTATCCGTGTCCAGGGTGATCACATACTTCACGTTCGATAACACAAAAATATCCCCAATGATGAGGGAGAAGCGGTCCCTTGTGTCGCCGCGTAGAAACGAATTCAAATCAGCAAGCTTTCCTCGCTTCCGCTCGTAACCCATCCAAATTTGCTCCCGAGGGTTCCAACGGCGCGGACGATGAAATAGGAAGAACGTGTCGGCTTTTGGGCCTCGGTACTTTTCGTTCAGCTCTTGAATTCTCTTTTGGGCCAACTGTAAAAAAGGTTCGTCCTCTGGAAGCGTTTCCTCAGGTGCGTCCCGGAAATCCGTCAGCAAACCGAAGTGCAGATGCTCGTCTCGATTGGCCAGAAATCGAACTTCCAGCGCCTCGACCAGGTCCTCAACGTTTTGAGCACTCGTGAGCATCGTCGGGATCACGGCGAGGGTACGCGATTCCGGAGGAATTCCTCCGGAAAAGTCCATTCGCGGCAGCAAGCGCGGCGTCGCCAGTAATGTCACCAGCCAGTTCACCACCGCCACGGCCAGATGACTTGCGCCCAACAACAAAGGGAGACCTATCAGCGCAAGGAGCCAATCCCGGTACCCCATGCTATGCACCTTCACCAACAAACTCCCGGTGAAAATAGCCGAAATCAGAGTGATTATGGCAAGATAGAAGAACAAAGGGAACTGACGGCTTAATCGCCGAAGAGCCTCAAGGGGAGATCGGCGCACCTGCACCGTTCCTTCGAGCTGCCGTAACCCCTCGTCGATCAGGTAGAACCCGACATGGGCTGTTCGATCGGCGCTGTTATCCTTGGCTGCGGCCTCGCAGGCCAATCGGATCGCTTCACGGGCCACCTCGCTTTCGGATCGCTGGCTGCTCTTTGCGATCTTTTCAACGACGTGACGGTAGCGATCCCGGGTGGCAAAATCCATACTGCCATAGACGCCGATAGGATCCGAACGCAGGGTCTGTTCGACACCGCTCATCGTCTCGACGAACTCACGCCAGTCCATCGCTCCCAGAAATCGGAGGCTGCCGATGCTGTTGCTTAGGGAAACCTGATCGGCGGCCTGTTGTTGGTTCTCCGCCTGCACCAGTTGCTCAATCGTCAGGCCGGATTCGGAGAGCTGCTGCTCAATCCAGGTGAGCGGCAAGGCCAAGTCAGTGCTTCGTCCCTGCAACCGCCGCGAAAATTCCGCGACATATGAACTCACCAGCGGCGGATTCGACCGGGCCATATCCGCAATCACGAGAATCAGACTCTTCGGGTCTTTCTCCGCGATCTCCGTCAAGTGATCCGCCCAGTAGTCGGCGCGGTTGCGTTCAGCCCGGTCGGCGGCAATCCGGGTTCCAACGCGACGCAGATTCTCGATCAGGGCGAGGCGCAGCATGATCGGGACGGCCCACAATTCGCCAAGCTTCAGGATGGTCACCGTTTGGTAGGCGGCCACGAAACTGCCGAGACTTTCCGGATCCGCCCGCCCATCGCCGTGCGAGATAATCTCCAGCGCAATGTCGTACACGCGTGGAAGCCCGGCCGATGGGCCGTTCAGCAGGCGTGGCAGTTCCCGGCTGTAACCCTCGGGCAAGTGCCGCCTGGCCATGCGAATCTGTTCTTCGATCAGATAGAAGTTGTCGAGCAACCATTCCCCGGCCGGCACAATCCGGCGGTTGGCCTTAACGGCCTCCGTCAGCAGGTTGTGGGCTCCAATCAGGACACCTTCATTCTCAGCCAGACGCGTCAGCAGTCGGTCCGAAGCACGACCCAAACTCAGTTTGTGCGAGTCCGCCAACGCCTTGCCGTGCCCCTTCATCTGCTCTCTGCTGAACAGTTCCGATCGCAGCGGTGGTTCGTCGCCGGCGACCTCTTGTGCCAGGCCGGTTCT
>CAZXWJ010000003.1:0-50499 GCA_964644375.1 uncultured Desulfobacteraceae bacterium
CCCCCACCAGCATGGCCATGTCTCTGTCCTGGGCCGTGGCCCGCATCGCCTTCCCTATCTTCGTAAATTTGATCAGAAAGGTCAGCAGGATCATCACAGCTGCTGTGCTGAGGACGATGACGAGCTCCGGAGAGCTGACAATATGCTCGTAAGGCGCCATGAACTTGAATTCAGGAATCAGGCTCGGAAAGGGAAGAAAATCCGAGGTCTGCGCCAGAAGCACATAATTCTGGAGGAAAAGGGACATTCCGATGGCACTGATCAGGGCGGAAAGACGGGGTGCATGACGAAGGGGCTTGTAGGCCATCTTTTCGATGGTGTAGCCGTAGGCCGAGGAATAGATGACCGCCACGACCGCAGCTATGACGATGACGGCGAGGTGATTCATCCCCATCATGGTCAAGACACTCGTGACAATCAGCGCGGTGAAGGCCCCGATCATGTATATCTCACCATGGGCAAAATTGATCAGTTGGATGATCCCGTAAACCATGGTGTACCCCAGGGCGATCAGGGCGTAGATACTTCCTCTGGTAAGTCCCCCGAGGAAAAGCTCAAGAAAATACTCCATTTTAAATGTATCTCTTCATCAGACCCACATAAGGCACTTATCCCAAAAGAGTACCGAAAATGCGTTGTCATTCTTCAAATCCGGGGGCAGGGCCCTTGTGCCCCGCCCCCGGCGCAAAAACAGTCATGCAGTTACTTTATCTCATAGTAGACGCCATCCTTGACCTGATACATGGCAAAGCCTACGCCGATGGCATCTCCCCGATCGTCGAATCGGATCTTGCCGAGGGGTGTTTCCACATATTCGGTCCTGAGGGCCTTTGAGATAGCCTCATAATCTGTGGATCCGGCCTTTTCAATGGCATTGAGCAGGGCCTGCGCGGCCGCATAGGCGTTCAGGAAGAAGGCGCCGGGGTCCTTACCGTAGGTCTTTTTGTGATCTTCGGTGGCCTTGATCGCCAGGGGGTTATGAGAAACATCCTTGGGACCCGTGGCGTAGACGCCTTCGGCATATTTACCCGCCACCTTGATAAAGGTGTCGTCCTTGACGCCGTCATCGGAGATAAAGGCGGCCTTCATCTTTTTCTTGCGCATCTGCCCCACAATCTTGGAGGCCTCGGGATGGTACCCGCCGAAAATGACGGCTTCGGCCTTGGAGCGTTTGATCTTCTGTACCACTGCGGAATAGTCGACCGCCCCGGGGGTAACCCCTTCATAGAGGACCACTTCCCCCCTGCCCGATTCTTCCAGGAATTTCTTTGCGAACTCGGCCAGGCCCTTGCCGTAGTCCCCTTTGTCATGAAGAATAGCAATCTTTTTCAGCTTCAGGACGTCAAGGGCGAAATCCACTTCCAGTCTCGCCTGGGCGTCGTCGGAGGCGATGGTCCTGTAAAAATTAGGATAGTCGCCACTCTGGGTCAGGCCGGGGTTGGTCGCGGAAGGCGACATGGAGATCATTTTGGAATCCTTATAGATGCCCATGGCCGCTTTTGTTGCGCCGCTACAGATATGACCCAGGACCACGTGGGCGCCCTGAGACACCAGTTTTGTGGCCGTATTGGTGGCCACCTCAGGCTTGCAGACATCGTCCTCCACCATGAGTTCCACCTTTTTTCCAAGGATACCGCCCTTGGCATTAATGTCCTTCACCACGAGTTCGGCGGCCTTCACCGTGGGCAGACCATAGGACGCCAAGTCGCCGCTGTGGGGTCCGGCGACACCCATCTTGATGGTATCAGCTGCCTGCACACCCACACAGATAAATGCCGCGAACAGGGTAATCACAAGAAAAAAAACAGTTTTTTTTGCCATTGCAGATCTCCCTTTCAAAAGTAGATTATGTTTTTCTTGACAAGCAGCCGCTCTGCATCAGACCCACCGACAGAGCCCTACCCCCCATTGCCTTTGCAAATCGCTGCAAATTGTTCAAGGTTTAATTTGGTGGCAGAGTATAATCAATGCCCTATTAGCGGTCAAGCAAAAAACCTGCGAAAATAAGTAATAAATCCAACCACTCTTTATAAATCCTGCCCGCTCATTCTTATTTTTCGCACGTGATCCTTGATCCTGTTGATATGCCCCCTTCCCAGGCCCTTTACCTCGCAGCCCAACCGAAAGTAGCGCTCGATCCTGTCATCATCCAAGATACCGAAACAATCCACTACCGCCGCAGGCCCGCCGATCATCTCTACGACCTCGTCGGGTTCAAGATCGAGGTATTCCTGATGACGGACCGCAAGAACAATCGCATCCGACCCCCGGAGAGCCTCTGCCAAATCGGGGATCATCTTGAATTCATTGAGGTGTTCCTGGTTTCGGAAAAACCGGGACCAACTTGCTCCCACCGCGGGGTAGGTCTCCTGCTTCTCCAATTCCCACCAGTGTTGGACATAGGGGTCATGGGCCTTCACCTCGGCCCCCATCTCGGTCAATTTCCGAACGATGATCTCCGACCCGCTATACCGCGTGTCTCCCACATCCTCGCGGTATGATGCGCCCAGGACGGTCACCTGACAGGCCGCAAGGATCAGTCCCATATTTCTCAATGCGTCCCGCACCAACTGGGCCGCATGCAACGCACGGGTATCGTTGATATTGATCGCTTCGGGTGTGATCTTGAAAATATCGTCTTCAAAACCCAGCAAATGCTTATAGGCCCAAAGACCCAGCCCCCCGTCCTTTGGCAGGCAGTACCCGCCGATTCCGGGGCCCGGAAAAATCATGTTGTTGTGGGTCGGACGGACCTTTATGGCGTTGATGACCTTGAGAAGATCCACGCCGTTGGTCTCTGCAAAGAGGCTCCATTCGTTCAGGAATGCCAGGATAGTGGCCCGATAACTGTTTTCCACGATCTTGCAGGTCTCACTCTCAATGGGACGGTCAAGGACGGTCAGAGGGAATTTCTCCACATGGAGCACTTCGGAGAGGAAGGTGGTGACCCGTTTTCGACTCTCCTCGTTGATGCCGCTGCACACCCGCCAGAAATCCCTCACAGAGCCCACATAATTGCGGCCGGGCATCACCCTTTCAAAACTGTGCGCCAACAGGGGTTCTTCCCGAATCCCCCGTTTCTTGAAGGCCTTCTTGATATGGGGATAGGCGACATACTCCGTTGTCCCGGGCGGCACGGTGGTTTCGATCAGGACCAGACAGTCGGGCTCGATTTTTTGTCCGATAATTTTAAAACTCTCCTCAAGGGCGGTGATCTCGGCATGTCCTGTTCTCAGGTTTCCCAGATCCTGTTTGAGAAAATCGCACTGGACGTCAACCACAAGCACATCGGCAAGCTTCAGGGCATCGTATGTGAAAGTAGCCATGAGCGTCTTCTTTTGATTCACGCACCGATCGATCATCGGCTCGACTGCAGGGTCCTCCGCCTTGACAGGAGAAACGCCCTTATTGAACAAAGGGATTTTCCAGAAACTTCGTGTGCTCGGTCTCTGCATGCCGATGACGAATTTGTTAGGTTTGCCCGTTTTCTTATCCACGGAATCCGCAACCACGCCTGCCATGACCGCCCCGACAAAACCGAGACCCATGACGACCACGATTTCTCGACCTTCTGCCTTTTCACGGCTGACAAGCTCAGAGAGCCTTTCAAATTCTTTACTGTAGTCTTCTTGATCCGGTAGTGTAAATTTCTCTCCCCCGGGACTTACTGAATACTCCATGTCGATATCCTCCAGGTTTTCATCGCCTTAAGATATAGATATGCATTCAAGACAACGGGCTAATTCTTCTGTATGATGGGAATCAAACTCAAGGATTAAAATTCAAATGTCACGGCCGGCTGAGTGCTTGAATGATGCTCCTGCTGATAACATTTTGTTTTTAGGTCAAAAAGTTTATGATAGCAAGTCCTTTTTTAAAAAGATGTCATGCCTCCTGAAAAACCCTGATTCAAGGTCCAAGCTAACGCTCAATTTTGATTCAATTTCAAAAATTCATTATGGTAAGGTGTTGAAGGGTAGGAGAGACCCGGGGGGACCTTCATTTTTTCAAATGGCTAAACGCATATACATAAAAAAACAAGGCTCAGGCTCAAACTTCAATGGATTATTTCGATCATTATAAAAAATGTGATTTATGCCCCAGAGGATGCGGCATCGACCGATTTAGAAAGGGGAAAAACACCCCTTCCGGCTTTTGCATGGAAGGTGCAGATCTCCGTGTCGCCTACATAGGTCCTCATTTCGGAGAAGAACCGCCGATCACCGGAGAGCACGGCTCCGGAACCGTATTTTTCACGGGCTGCTCTCTCCGGTGCTCTTACTGCCAGAATCATCAAATCTCCAGCGGTGGCATGGGACAGCTTACGACCCTCAAGGCCGTACTAAAAAGGATAGAAAAGATGATCACCGTGGACCGGGTCCAAAATGTGAACTTTGTGACGCCCGATCACTTTTTTCCTCACGTCTTTCAATTGGTCACCCTCCTCCGGAAAAAGGGATATACCCTTCCCATGGTCTTCAACCTCTCAGGCTATCAGTCTAAGGACATGCTCAGGACGGCTCAAGATTTTGTGGATATCTATCTGCCCGACTTTAAATATGCCGACTCCTCTCTCGCCGTGAAACTTTCAAGATGTCCGAATTATCCAGAAACGGCCCTGGAAGCCATTTCCGAAATGGTCCGTCAGAAAGGCTTTCTCAATGCCATTGAGACCGGAGCACCTCTGGCAGGTAGAGGGGTGCTTGTCCGCCATCTAATCCTTCCGGGCAAGGTTGAGAATTCACGAAACGCCCTGACTTCGCTGTTTCTGGAATTCGGCCCCCACCTGCCCCTCAGCCTCATGTCCCAGTATACCCCCGCCCTCCCTCAAACAGACGATGATCTCAACCGATCCATCACCCGGAATGAGTTCGAAAGGGTCTACCGGCATGCGCTGGATCTGGGCTTTGAGCAACTCTTTGTACAGTTCCCGGCATTAGAAGGGACAAACGAAAAAAAGCCCTCCCCATTCATGCCCGATTTTCACCTCACCCACCCCTTCTCGGGAACCCGGGAGGCCTGACCTCCACATGCGTGCTCCCGGCCTGCCTGAATCCACCGACTCATGAGCATATCATGCCTTGATGGTGGATCAGGATCCCGAATTCCGCGGTTGACACGGAACCGGCAGGCTGTTTATATTCCTAACTTAAAATTATTTTTCATGCCATTGGCCTTGTATGGTTAATCATATCAAAAAACCCACGTGCCGTGACCGCGTGTTTCCATGGTTGGCTCTTGGAGTCGAGAATGGAGTGTGATAGGGTGCCGGGCTAAGGTCAAATGTTGAATTTGATTTGACATTGGGAAATCTTGACCCGCCGCAGCCTTGGTGAAGGCGGTTGGCATTTAAGTTGCGAACTCTAATGCAATGCGCTAAGGCAGAACCTATGGTCTCCCCCCGCGCTGCCGGAGTTCCGACCGGCCCTTCCAAGACCCCGTTCCACGGGAAAGGGCCAGAATTTTCGAATCACAATAAATCCATTTTCATACGAGAAAAAACAAATGAAAATTGCCTATCTTGACTGTTTTTCCGGTATCAGCGGAGACATGCTTTTGGGTGCCCTTATTGACGCCGGGCTGCCCTTTGATGAGCTAAAGGCGGCTCTCGCCTCCCTTCCCCTCGACGGATACAGCCTCGAAGCAACGCGGGAAGGCAGGAACCAGGTTTACGGAACGCAGTTTGTGGTCAAGGTTGAACAGGATCGCCATGCCCATCGGGGACTACAGGACATAAAAAATATTTTGTCGGCCGGAAATTTGAGCCGGAAAACCCGGGATAGGAGTATCCGTATCTTTGAGGCTATCGCCCAAGAGGAAGCCAAGATTCATCATCGCCCTCTGGATGAAATCCACTTTCACGAAGTCGGGGCCGTAGACTCCATTATTGATATTGCCGGTTCGGTTTTCGGCATGGATTCACTGGGCATCGATTCTCTGGTCGTCTCATCTCTGCCCCTGGGTTCCGGATTCGTAGAGACCCAGCACGGAAGAATTCCCGTTCCCGCCCCCGCTACCATGGCCCTGTTGAAGGGTGTCCCTGTTTATGACTCCGGCCTGAGCTATGAACTCGTCACGCCCACGGGAGTGGCCCTTGCAAAGGGGCTCGCCGACTCTTTCGGGCCCATGCCCTCCATGGTCGTGGAAAATATCGGTTACGGTGTCGGGCATCGGCATTTACAGGACAGGCCCAATCTTCTTCGCATCATCACGGGCCGGGAGAGTATCGATCAGGAAGGGGATACCGTGGTACTTCTGGAGGCGAATATGGACGATGCCCATCCGGAATGGTTGGGTTTTCTTATGGATCGGCTCTTTGAGGCCGGCGCCCTGGATGTGGTCTTTTGTCCGGTTTTCATGAAAAAAAATCGGCCCGGCACCGTGGTTCAGGTCATGACCAAACCCCGTGACAAAGAGCGGCTCATGGCGATCCTTTTCAAGGAGAGCACCACCTTCGGGATTCGTTTCCAGCAAATCCAAAGGAAGGTTCTTTCCCGATCGTCCGTAGCAGTGGACAGTCCCTGGGGTAAGATAACGGTAAAGAAAGCGATCCGTCCGGACGGGATCCCATCTTACCTTCCGGAATATGAGGCCTGCCGGCGTATCGCAAGGGAAAGAGACATCCCACTAAAGGACGTCTATGGTTGGGTGCTGTCTTTGAATCAACACTAAGGAGACTGATTACTTTCTTGATGTCTGGACCTCAATTTGATAATTTGAGTTTTCGCAACGCCTTTGAACAGGCCGATATTTCAGGAAAAGTGGCCTTATGCCTGGCAACCTGGTTCTGCACAGGCCTTTTGCCGAAGGCCCCGGGAACATTTGGGACCCTGGGGGCCATTCCCCTTGTGCTGGGGGTGCAGATTCTTGGAACGGTGTCATCGGCCCTTTTTATAGGCGTTTTCAGCCTCATAGCCGTCTGGAGTTCCGGTCTGGGCCAAAGGCTTCTGGGACGCCAGGATCCCGGGGAGGTGGTTATAGACGAAGCGGCAGGGTTGCTCGTGACCTTTTTTCTCCTGCCCCTGACCTGGTGCACCCTGATCCCGGGATTTATCCTGTTTCGGCTTTTTGATATTTTCAAGCCTTTCCCCATAAAAAGGCTGGAAAAGATAAACGGCGGCAAAGGTATTGTCCTGGATGACCTTATGGCGGGCCTTTATGCCAACCTGGCCCTGAGGGTTCTCTTTTTTCTTTTTTGATGACTTTTTCGCTGGATCAAGCCTATGTACGGAGAGATCATAACGATCGGGAACGAACTGATCTCGGGCAGAACTCTGGATCTGAATGCCTGGTATGCCGCGGGAAGACTCACGGCCTCAGGTTTGAAGGTCACGCGCATTACTACGGTCGGTGACGATCCTGAGAGAGTGTCCAAGACCCTGACCGAGGCCATCAGCCGTTCCCGTTATATTATCGTCACGGGGGGGCTCGGTTCCACCATGGACGACATGACCTGCGAGATCGTGGCCAATGCCCTGGAAAGGCCCCTGTGCTTTGATAACCAGATGTTTCGACTAATCAAAAATTACGTGGACGCCAGGGAGATCGAACTGTCACCTTCCCTGGAAAAGATGGCCTGGATGCCAGAAGGTTCAAAAATTCTCAACCCTGATGGGAATTTCTGCGGTTTCTCTCTTCGAGAAGAACGGGTCAGATTGTACTTCCTGCCGGGAGTGCCCGATCAGATGCGCTTTCTCATGGACAAGTTTGTCCTCCCTGAAATCCTGGACCACTGCGACACGCTCCCCGTCCTGAGGCAGCGAATCCTGAAGATTTACGGCCTCAACGAACCCCGTATCGCGGACATCATCAAGGACCGCCTCAACAGGACACATGACGTCGTTTTGGGATTTTACCCGCAATTTCCCGAAAACCACATCACCATGAGCCTCAGGGGTCAAGATGAAATCACGGTGACCGACGAACTGGACAAAATGGAAGAGGAACTCCGAAAGGTCATAGGACCTTATGTCTTTGCTGCGGGGAATCTGAAGATGGAAGAGGTGGTCGGGCGCATGCTCAGGAAAAAAAACTTGAGCCTGTCCGTCGCGGAATCCTGCACGGGCGGCCTCATAGGGAATCTCCTGACCAACGTGCCGGGCAGTTCATCTTATTTTCGGGGCGGCTTCATGGTATACAGCAATCAATCGAAGATTGACCTGCTTGACGTCCCATCAAAAACCATTGAAACACTCGGCGCAGTGAGCGATCAAACCGCCCGGGAAATGGCCCGTGGCGTAAAGACAAAAATCAACACGGACCTTGGGCTCGCCGTTACGGGAATCGCAGGGCCTGACGGCGGGAGTCGTGAAAAGCCTGTGGGAACGGTGCATATTGCACTGGCCGGGGAAAAAGAAATTTTCACTCACAAATACCGCTTCTGGGGCACCAGGCTCCAGATCAAACAGAACACGGCCATCATGGCCCTGGATTGGATCAGAAGGTACCTGGATGGAAATCCGTTCCTTTCTGGCGTTTGAATTGCCGACAGACATCATGAGCGTCATTCTTCGGGTTTCGAAAGACCTTCGAAAAACGACCCTTGATGTCAGGTGGGTCAAGGAGCTCAATATTCATCTGACGATGATCTTTCTCGGCGACATTCGAACCGAGGACATCGAGCCCGTTAAGGAGGCCTGCAAAAAAATTTGCGGAAGCTATGGGCCCTTTTCGGTATCCCTGAACGGGATGGGGTGCTTTCCTCATAGTCGCAGCCCGAGGGTCCTCTGGATTGGTCTGGAAGGCGACATGGCGAGATTGACCGAATTCAGGAACACCCTTCAGAAGCCCTTGGCGCCCTTTGGCGTGCGGGAAGAAAAAAGACCCTTTCGTCCCCACCTGACCCTCGGCCGATTCAGGAAATCCCGGAATATGGGGGGGGTGCTTGAAGATATTCTGAAAAAGCATCAGGATGTCAAAAGTCCAGAGTGTGTTCTGGACCGGCTGACTTTTTTCAAGAGCACCCTGAAACCGGGCGGAGCGGCCTATACGAAACTGGCCTCATGGCCGGTCGAAGGGAAACGATAACGCCAAAGGCCGGGGTGCGCTTTGCGAGTTGACAATTCTGCTCACGATTAACCGTGGTTCACCATTTTTCAGGGACCGTGGATGACCGATCTCCGATTACTTGTCACTCGTCACAACGAACTTTCCGTATCGAACGACTAACCGTCAGTACACATGGAGGGAGTAACAGCATGGTAGAACGAGTGGATCGTGAAAGGGCTGTGGACCAGGCCATCACACAGATCGAAAAACAATTCGGCCGCGGGTCAATCATGAAGATGGGCGACGAAAAGGTCATGGACATCCCGGCCATTCCAACCGGATCGCTGGCCCTTGATGTCGCCCTCGGCATCGGGGGCGTTCCCAGGGGCAGGGTCATAGAAATCTACGGACCCGAATCATCGGGAAAGACCACCCTTGCCCTTCATATCGCGGCCGAGGCCCAGGCCATGCAGGGGATGGTCGCTTTTATTGACGCGGAGCATGCCCTTGATGTGGGCTATGCAAAAAAATTGGGCGTTGACGTCGACAGTCTTCTGGTATCCCAACCGGATACAGGGGAGCAGGGCCTGGATATAGCCGAGATCCTGGTAAGGAGCGGGGGCATCGATGTCCTGATTATTGACTCCGTCGCAGCCCTTGTACCGAGGGCGGAGATCGAAGGAGAAATGGGCGATCAGCACGTGGGCCTTCAGGCCCGCCTCATGTCCCAGGCCCTGAGAAAGTTGACGGCAACGATCAGTAAATCCCACACCTGCGTCATCTTTATCAATCAGATCAGGATAAAAATCGGGGTCATGTTCGGAAGCCCCGAGACCACCACCGGTGGTAATGCCTTGAAATTTTATGCTTCCCAGCGTTTGGATATCCGCCGTATCGGCGCCATCAAGGAAGGGGATCAAATCATTGGAAACAGGACCCGTGTCAAGGTCGTCAAAAACAAGATTGCCCCGCCCTTCAAGGAAGCGGAATTCGATATCATTTACGGCAAAGGCATTTCCAGGGAAGGAGATCTCCTTGACCTGAGCGTTCCTTTGGAGATTGTCGAGAAAAGTGGTTCATGGTATTCCTTTGACGGTGACCGCATGGGCCAGGGCAGGGAAAACGTGAAGCGGTTTCTTGCCGAAAACCCGGACATAAAGATGCGCATTGCGGACATGGTCAAAGAAAAAGCAGGACTCCTTAAGGTCGAGGAAAAAGCAGAAGAGGAGAAAAAAAAGCCGGCCAAGTAGTGCTCAGCCGGAAATGGTCATTTCCGGATTCCGGCTAACAGCAATCAGCGTTCAGCCGTCAGAAAAAACCATAAAGAAACAGGGAATTAAGCTTAGTGCTGCTCGCTGACCGCTGACCGCACCATCCAGAAATCAACGGCAGGATGAAACGCAAATCCTGTGCCTATATCACATGAGTCATAAATTATTACCCAAAAGGACTAACGCATGAATTTCCGAGAGATCAGACAAAAATTTTTTGATTTTTTCGCTGCTCGAGAGCATCAATGGCTGAGCAGCGCATCTCTTATACCGCGGGATGACCCGAGCCTCCTATTTACCAATGCGGGAATGGTCCAGTTCAAGAGCCTCTTTCTCGGAGCGGAAAAAAGGAATTACCGCAGGGCTGTCACATCCCAGAAATGTGTTCGGGCCGGCGGCAAGCACAACGATCTGGAAAATGTCGGACACACGGCAAGACACCACACCTTTTTCGAAATGCTCGGCAACTTTTCATTTGGAGACTATTTCAAGGAAGAGGCCATTGCCTGGGGCTGGGAACTCCTCACGGAGGGATACAACCTCCCGGCGGACAAGCTCTATGTCTCCGTCTACAAGGATGACGACGAGGCCTATAGAATCTGGAAAGAGAACATCGGTGTTCCCCCGGAAAGGATCGTCCGGTTGGGCGAAAAGGACAACTTCTGGGCCATGGCCGACACGGGGCCCTGCGGTCCCTGCTCCGAAATTTTGATTGATCAGGGTGAATCCATAGGGTGCGGAAGACCCGATTGCGCCCCGGGTTGCGATTGCGACCGTTATCTGGAACTCTGGAACCTGGTCTTTATGCAGTTTAACCGTGATGCGGAGGGTAACCTCGAACCTCTTCCCAGACCCAGCATCGATACGGGCATGGGACTCGAAAGGGTCGCCGCCGTCGTTCAGGGTGTGAAAAGCAACTACGACACAGACCTGTTCAGGGACCTCATCGGACGGATCGAAAAAATATGCGAAAAGGCCTATGGCGAAGAGGACAAACAAGATGTCTCCTTTCGAGTGATCGCAGACCATGCACGAGCGGCCTCTTTTCTCATCGGTGACGGCATCATGCCTTCCAATGAAGGCAGGGGGTACGTGCTCAGACGGATCATTCGAAGGGCCATCCGCTTCGGACAGGTCCTCGGAATCCGTGAACCCTTTCTCCACATCATGGCCGGCAAGGTAATCGATGCCATGGGCCCGGATTTTCCGGATCTGGTCACCTCCCGCAGCTTCATCGAAGGTGTGGTCATTAATGAGGAAAAACGTTTTGCCGACACCCTCTACTACGGCATGAAGGTCTTGAGGGAGGAAATCGACAGACTGCGGGGCAAGGGTGATGATACCGTTGCGGGCGATGTGGCCTTCAAGCTTTACGATACCTACGGACTTTCGGCGGATATCCTGCAGGATGTGGCCAGAGAAGAGGGACTCAATGTGGATGTGCACGGCTATGAGCAGGCCATGGCCAGACAAAGAAGGCAATCCCAGGAGTCCTGGAAAGGAAGCGGCGAAGAAGAGGTCCCCGATGCCTATCGCAAGCTGACGGCGGCAGGTCTGCGAAGCCGTTTTCTGGGTTATGAAAAACTGATTTCCGGGGCCGGAATCTTGGCGGTCCTTAAGGCCGGGGAAGAGGTGTCGTCCGCGGAGGCGGGAGAGGAAATCGAGGTGATTCTTGACAGCACCCCCTTCTACGGTGAGGCCGGGGGCCAGGTCGGAGATGCAGGGTGGCTTACCGGGAACGGCATGCGGATGGAAATAACCCGTACGCTCAAATTCGGTCAGGATTTCATTGTCCATCAGGGGAGAATCCTCGAAGGCTCGATTTCTTTGGGAGATCAGGTCACGGGTGAAGTAGACGAAGAAAAGAGAAAAGCCACGGCCCGGAACCATACGGCCACCCACCTCCTTCATGCCGCACTGAGAGAAATTCTGGGAGACCACGTCAAGCAGGCCGGTTCTCTGGTCTCATCCGACAAGCTTCGATTTGACTTCAGTCATTTCACCCAGGTTGACCGGAAAAAATTGCAGGAAGTTGAAGGCCTCGTCAATCGTTATATTCGAGAGAATCATCCCCTCTCCACCCAAGTCATGGACAGAGAAGAGGCCATGGCCACCGGCGCCATGGCCATCTTTGAAGAAAGATACGGGGAACGAGTACGGCTGGTTCGGGTCGGCGACGGGCTGAGCATGGAACTCTGTGGGGGAACCCACACCTCCAGGACCGGAGATATCGCGCTCTTCAAAATATTGAGCGAGAGCGCCGTCGGCGCCAACCTGCGCCGTATCGAGGCCCTGACAGGACGGCCGGCACTGGAATTCATCCAGGCTCAGGACAGCGACCTCAAAGAGGTCTCTTCACTCCTGAAAACCTCGCCGGACCAGGTCAGAGACCGAATGGAAAAACTCCTTCAGCATCAAAGGGAGAGAGATCGAGAGATCGAGTCCCTCAAGGCTAAGATCCTTTCTTTCCAGTCCGGCGATTTGCTGGCAGGAATTCGGGAAGTGGCCGGGGTCCAGGTCCTGGCAAAGGAAGTGGAGGTGGATTCCCCAAAAGACCTGAGGGAGTTTGCCGATCGGGTCAAGGAAAAACTCTCTTCGGGTATTGCCGTCCTTGGAGCGAAAAAGGACAACAAGGCCCTCCTGATCTGTATCGTCACTCAGGACCTTCGGAATCGATTTAAGGCGGGTCAAATTATGAGCCGGTTGTCCCAAATGGTCGGCGGAAAAGGGGGCGGGCGTCCTGATATGGCACAGGGCGGCGGGAGTCAACCCGAGAACATACGGAAGGCCCTCGAGTCGGTACCTGAGATCATCGAAAACCTTTGACCCCAATGGGACAAAATTGTGGGTCGCCTGTTCGCTACGCTCTCCAGACATACACAGCTCTGAATTAAAATAAAAACCCCGGCCGAATACTTCGCTCGACCGGGGTTATCATACTCTTTTCGCAGAGAGGGCGCTCTTTCAGGAAAAGCACCCTATTTCATTGTCATCCTTTTTCTTCAGAGGCTTCTTCTGCTTCCACCGCGTCTTGGGCAAGCTTTTGTTTACAGATACTGATGTATTCCAAGGCCTCGTTATACTGCCCCATATCGGGATAATTCTGAACGATATAGCTGTACCTGGCCAGGGCTGCGCCATATTTACCCATCTTGAAGTAAAAATGCCCCACAACCAGTTCGTATTCGGAAAGGAATATGAGGCACTTCCTGATATTCTTCCGGGCCCTGTGGGCATAGTCATCTCTTGGAAATCGCCGGATAAGCCTCTCGAATTCCTCCTTTGCCTGGAAGGTGTGGGACTGATCCCTGTCATTCGTACTCATCCGGCTGTAATGGCTCATGCCTCTTTGATAGATCACATAAGGAATCTGCTTGTTCTTGGGATGAAGCCTCTCAAATTCGTCATAGGCCTGATAGGCCGCATCATACTCTTCCGTTCGGTACAGGGCGTCGGCCATTCGAAGCTCGGCCAGGGTGGCATACTTGCTATAGGGAAACCGGTCCTTGATCATCTGAAAGGAATCGACTGCCCCCTTGTATTGCGCCTTGTCCATTCTTTCCATGCCTTGCGTCATGAGTTCGGCCGGATTCATTTCTTCGTCTTCTCCGAACAGGAGGTTGTCAATGGACGAACACCCTCCGAGGAGAGCCATCATCATTACCAAAATGGCTAACCGACTAAAAAAAAACGATAATTTCCTCATCGACTTTCACCTTCGACCTGTTCAGGGCTCTCCAGATATTTTTCCGCCGAAAAGGAGGCCGCCGCGCCCTCACCGACTGCGGTCGAAATCTGACGAAAAAGCTTGGATCGGACATCCCCGGCGGCAAAGACACCGGGAACGGAGGTTTGCATATCATTATCCGTGAGAATAAAACCCCTCTCGTCCAGGTCCACCAGATCTTTGACCAGTTCCGTATTGGGAAGGGTCCCGACAAAGACAAAAACCCCTTTGACACGCTTTTGGCCGACTTCCCCGGTCTTCACGTTCTTGAGTTCAATGCCCTCCACCGCGGTCTCGCCCTGAATTCTAAGCGGCACGGTGTCCCATACAAACTCAATCTTCTCCTCGGCCATGGCCCTTTCCTGAAGCAGTTTGGTGGCCCGTAATGCGTCCCGTCGATGGACCAGATGGACCTTACTCACAAAACGGGTCAGGAAAATGGCCTCTTCAACCGCCGTATCACCACCACCGATCACAGCGACCTCCTGATCCCGGTAAAAAGGCCCGTCACACGTGGCGCAAAAGGAGACCCCTTTCCCGATCAGCAGGTCTTCACCGTCAATGCCCAGTTTCTTCCATGTCGCCCCGGTGGTAAAGATCAACGACTTGGACTCCAGTCTCCCCTTACTTGTTATGACGACCTTCTTTTTCCCTGAAAACTCCAGGCCGAGGACCTCTTCCCCCTGAATCGTAAGGCCGAACTTTTCAGCCTGCCTTCGCATCCGGTCCATCAACTCAAATCCGGAAACCCCGTCAGGAAAACCTGGATAATTCTCCACCCAATCTGTCGTGAGGACCTGACCCCCGGGGCTGAGTTTTTCGAGGAGGAGGACATTCACACGCGCCCGGGCATTATAAAGGCCTGCAGTCAATCCTGCAGGCCCCCCGCCGATTATAATGATATCGTACATTTACAGGACCTTTTTCAGTTCTTCTTCAAGATAGCTTTTGGGTTGTGCCCCCACAATGGTCTGTGCCACTTCGCCGTCCTTGAAAAGGATGAGTGTAGGGATGCTCCGGATGCCGAATTTGGCTGGGGTTCCCGGATTTTTGTCTACATCCATTTTTCCGATCTTGATCTTACCTGCATATTCTTTTGACAGTTCCTCAACCACGGGACCCACCATTTTGCATGGACCACACCATTCGGCCCAAAAATCCACCATGACCGGAATATCAGACTTCACAATTTCCGACTCAAAGTTATCGTCCGTTACTTCCAATAAATCAGACATATGTCCTCTCCTTTCTAAAAACCTTTCGATATATAAAAAACTAGCATCGACCTGTGCCTTTGTCAACAACTGAGGAATGGATGCCGCCCTCCTTATTTGAGCAGTTTTTCATCAAAAGGTTTCAAAGCTTCCTCCCAATTTTCCACGGAAACCCTTATCCCCTCTCCATCGCCCTTGTCCTTCACCCCCTTTGAGGCATTTTATAAGTCATATTGAGTCAGGAGATAAGTCATGACGCAGATGACCTTGCGCTGATTGGATCAGGACACTGGGGGGAACAGGAAATTCGCTAGTTTTCATCCAGAAATGGCCCTTTTTCGCAATTCCCCGCTTGCGACGGGACAGGTCCGCGTCAAACTGCGAGGTTTCTTGTGCGACGTACTGCTCGTACGTCTCCGCGCAACCTCTTGTTTTCCTTGAACTTGCAATCCCGCCATGGCGGGGCTTAATTGAAAACTCACTTGTGCCCGAATTTCATTCCCGGATGGGCACTCGCTATCATCGATGCGGGGCTGAACCGGTCTCATTCCGGTATATACCCACATTCAACAAGAAAGTTCAGGATCTTCCGCACACACGCTTCAACGGACGATTCATCCGTTCGCAGGTGAATTTCAGGTTGTTCCGGGACTTCATAGGGTGCGCTGATTCCCGTAAATTCCTTAATAATGCCTTTTCGTGCCTTTTGGTAAACGCCTTTGGGATCTCTTTTTTCACAGACCTCCAAAGGGCAGTCTACAAAGACCTCAATAAAGTTACCGGCCTCACACAAATCCCGTGCGAGTTGTCGATCGTTTCGATAGGGTGAAATAAAGGCCGTCATATTGATGATGCCACAGTCTCTAAAAAGCTTGGCCACCTCACCTATTCTTCGGATATTTTCTTCGCGATCCCGAGAGGAAAAGCCCAGATTTTTATTAAGACCGTGTCGAACATTGTCGCCGTCCAGAATATAGGTGTGGTACCCGCTTTCAAAAAGGGCCTTTTCGGTGGCGACGGCCAAAGTTGATTTTCCGGAACCGGAAAGACCCGTAAACCAGATTGTAAAACTTTTATGCCCCTTCAGCCTCTCGCGGTCGGCCCGGGTAATTCCCCCTTCGTGCCAGAAGACATTTGTGGCTCTCTGTTCTATATACATGAGTCGTCCCTTTCTTTTTCAAATGCCTCTTTCACTTTGTAATGCGCAAATTATTCGATTTTGATCGGCCAATGTCATCATTATCTCTGCATGTTCCCATCTTACCAATAGGCGATTAAACCTCATTTGTTATTGGAGGTTCTTCTGGCACCGCAAGCAAATATGCCCATTCAACAGGGCCATAGCTTTTAAAATACTATACGCTGTCGATCGGGCCACGCGTTGAATGTAAATACCGTACCCGACGATAAACATCGGAACGAAAAAAACGCATGATGCTTGCGATATGCCAACGCATATATCGTAAATTTCGTCTGCTTTTTCTTTGTGCTGCATGGACAATTGAAACATTCGGGTCCCAGTGCGTGCAATAACCTTCAAGCCAGAGCCGACAACAAATGTCTATATCCTCGTAATAGAGGAAGTATCTTTCATCAAAGCCACCCATAAGGTCAAACGCCTCGCACCGAAAAAGCAAAAACATTCCGGCGACCCAATCCGGCCTGCATTTGCCCCCGCTAAAGTCAGGGTTCATTTGCCCCTTTCTTCCAAACACTTTGAGAAAGAGTCTGAACGGAGTGGGTATCTCCCTTGCGCTATCTTCGAGACAGCCCTGCATGCCTTTAACACAAGGCGCAGCCACCCCTATTTTCGGGTCTGATTCTACCGCTCGGACAAGCGGACTGATGGCGTCCTCGACCACACGCACATCGGGATTCATTATCAAAAAAAATTTTCTTTCCTGAGGAGATGGGGCCCGATGATAGGCCGCGTTATGGTTTGCGCCGAATCCTTTGGGGTAAGCGTTGCTAATGACATCAACTGGGAAGGAGCGTTCAGAATGGATTTCGCTTTTTTGACCGGGAAGATTTATTGTAATCGTACTCTGCAACCGCTCTGCGATATCCAATTTTTCGAGGTCTCCAAGCAGTTGATTCAAAATTTCATCATCATCATGACTTATCACGGATACATGGATATCGCGCGGTAGCATCGATTCTCTCCGATCAGCGATGAATCCATCGCCTCGACCTGATTCTTACATTCAAGCGAGCACATCAATCTCAAAAAAAACGGCTGGCACTCAAAAAAAGTTGTTTTGTCTAAAGATCGTCTGATAAGATTATAGATGATATACCTTTTAATTTACCACTTTCAACAGGCTTGTAAATATAAATGCATTCGGTATATGTAAAATACCGCGACTAAGTTGCAAAAATTTACGCATTACGGTAGCATTTCTTTACATACATTTAATGCACATACCAGTCCCAAACTCTAATTACCTGAAATCTTTGACATCAGAAAATCCATATTGAATTGGCTTTTTTTTTGCATAATGTTAACTCGTTACGCGGGCTCTAAATCATAGCGATGCCACTCTAGGTCATGCGCTGCAGTTCACATTTCCCATCACACTTTAACCTCTCACTGGAGAAAATTGCCAAAAATCAGGCATAAAAAATTTTCAGTTGCCATATTAATCTTTTAAATAAAATTTTTTCACGCTGATTTAGGGAGGAAAACATTATGAGAAGAATATCAATCTTATTGACCTTTTTGCTTATGATTGCCTTTCCCGTCGGGATGGCGCACGCCGCGATGATTACACTTGAATTCACAGGTAAAATTACCGCGGTGAAAGATACAGGGAATCTAATGGGTGGCGCTATCTCAGTCGGTGATTCCTTTTCAACTACTTTTACTTTCGATGATGGAGCATTAGATACTTACGCCCCATCAGCTGTTAATGAGGCTTGGTACGGATTTACAGGTGCGACCACTGGAATGATAGTGAATATAAATGGGGATACCTTTCAAACAGATCCAACATATCCAACACTTCCAACACTTCCAGATGGCTATCATTCAGGATGGTATATTTTTGACGGTAATCCAGGGTTGAACCAAACCGACCTCCACCATATTAGGAGCTACGCTAATATAACCTCCTTTCCTTCATTGGACATTGGAGAATTATGTGATTTGGTTTTTTATGACTCCACAGCAACCCACATTACAACTGACGCGCTCCCTGCCAGCATTGACCTGGGTAGCTACGACTTCAAGCAGTTGATGATCGGCGACCCAGCGAGCCCTCTCTACATTGAAGGCACAATAAACGCCGTCCCTGTTCCGGCTGCCATCTGGCTCCTGGGCTCCGGGCTGATCGGTCTTGTGGGACTCAAAAGAAAAATTAGAAAAGTCTAGTCACTGCGTGACCCAAGACATAAAAAGCGAAGGATGTTTTTTCGCTTTTTATGTCTTGGGATATCGCATCGTTATCTTTTATCTTAAGGCGTGGCGAGACAAAAACATGTCGAAAGGCGTCCGAAACGATCCCGCAATTCAGGTTTAGCCGGTTTCGTTGGGTGATGTGCCACGCAGAGAATCGACTAAGGCCAAAACGCCCTTAAAATTCGATCAAAAGCATGACCAGGTATCAAGCCTTTATCCATGACATACAATAGGTCACTCAAAGAGACTCTTCGGTTCGATTGAATCTTTCTTCGTTTTCTCCACATCAAAGGGATCGCCTTTATCGCCTCTTTTTTAGCCCCCACGATGACACGCCCCTGCCCCTGTGCAAAAAACCAAATGATGCTAAAAACATTGAGCAAAAAATGGTAAGGCAAAAAAGCCCAAAAAAGGAGGCCAGGCATATTTTTGACGTAGGTCCACACCAGATTTCGATGTCCATGATACACTGAGAAATCACTCTGTTGCCCCCCACTGGTGGCGGCCCCCATGTGATGGACGACCGCTGAAGGGACCAACAGGCATCGATGGCCAGCCAGACGCAATCTGAATCCGAGGTCAACGTCTTCGAAATAGCAAAAGAAATCGCTGTCAAACCCCCCGACCTTACGAAGGATCTCTGATCGATACATGGCGGCCGCAGCACATGCGGAAAAAACCTGTCGGATTCCTTTTTCGCGACATGCGCCCCGCCCATGCCCTTCCCTCCAGGCCAAACCGCTAATATGGTAGCTATCCCCCTCACCGTCTATCAAGTCGGGACGATCGGCCATCAACAGGTGACTGCAGAAACAAGAATAATCAGGATATCTATCTGCAGCCATCATTAATTGCTCCAGCCAGCACGATTCCGGAAAAGCATCCGGGTTCAGAAAAACAACCCACTCAAAATCCTCGGCCAAATCCAACAGGCGATTGTTAGCTTCAGCAAAACCGAAGTTAAAACCATTCCGTACAAATACAAGATCGGGAATTTTAGAAAAAATGCCGTCCGGAGCAGCCCGTTCACTTGCATTGTCGGCGACAAATACCCTGAAGTCCTTATAGCTCTGTCTCAAAAGCGCATCGAAACAACGAGACAATTCATCCCAGGAATTCCAGTTGACGATGAGCACAGCGCAATTCGACCTTTTTACACGCAGCATATTAGGGTTTTGGGCATTCATTTTAAGATATCGATTTGACGTTGTTATTAAAGTTTATTCTATAGAGTGGATTCAAAATAAAGAGGCCGAGAAAAATACAGGTCGCTGACCTCAATCGGTCATTTACATTCAAAATGCAGAAGTTAAAATGCCTTATTTGCGGTCGTCCCTTTTTTTCATATAATCATTCTGTTATCATATTTGGCCATTTCTGGTCAAAACCGGGTTTGCCTAATACAAAAACATCCTGATGATCTGCCCAACCACGTTCCATATAGGTCAGAATACGAGTATTTGGGATTTCTTCTAATAACCGAATGAGTGCGCTAGGTTTCGCAATTGAGATGCCATAACTGCCAACGATATAGTCGTGGTTTTCCTTTGCAGAATAATCTCTGTACCCATATCCACAGTTTAGATAATCTTTCATTATATCATTCCAGGTACTTTGATTTATATATGGGGAGACTTTATGGACATGTTCCGCCCACCGACCATGAGTTGTAGCAACGATAATTCCATTATCGCTTAGTGCTTTACTTAAATGCGTTAACCATAGTTGAGTGATTTCCGGGGAAGTATGTGTAAACAGAGAGCCAATCCATATTAGATCATATTTATCTTTAAAATTTACATGGATCAAATTTTCTTGGGAATAAATTGGGTTACACTTAAAAGTAGAGGTGCAAAAATTGACACCATCAGCGTCTAAGTCACATGCATCAATAATAGCATCGGGAAACATATTGACTAGATGGCGAAGCACTCTTCCATATCCACAAGGAATATCAAGAACACGATTTATTGACTGAAGGTTTCCAGCCATACAAGCTAAACAAATAACGTCAACCGCACTTTTTCCTACAATAAAATACCATTCATTATTCATAACATCATTTGGTGAAATATTCTGGTGGATTTTTCGTGATTGATAATTGTTGAGTATTTGTTTTAATAAGTCAAAATTTTCCATTATTTCCAACCTCTTACATTTGAGTTTCACAGGCGTATTTGGGCACCATTTTGCCCACCACTCATGTAGTTACATGTACTTATGCGGCCAAAATCGCCAAAACCTGTAGGCATATATGTCAGAACTTCTCTGGCTACATGTTTGGACATACATTGTATTGGCGAGAGCAATCGCGTATCTGTGAAGGACTAAAGCAAAGAACAAAAACGTTTCCGCAGTCGAGTATTACCAACTCGCCCGCAACGAATGTCATTGTGTCAACAAGAAATCCATTGCAAAGAGCAGCCATACCTTCGGAAGCGCCGAGGAACTGGACCGTTAATCATTGATTCGCCTCTGCCGCTCCTCTGGCGACACCTCGGCATGAACCAGATGTTCACCTGGATCTGCAAAAATAACAACATGGTAGTAAAATCTTGAAGGCAAAGAAAAAAATTATCCCTGTCTCGACTCAATTTTCTGTCCAGTACTCCGGAGATTACCCCAATACATCAAATAATGGTTTTGGAACCGCCGTTGCCCAAACAGCAAAAAACCAAGCATCAAATCGCTCATTTTTGGGTTCATCCAAAACAATTTTCTCAGAAACCGCCTTAAAAAAACAACACGTTTTGAAGAATATCGAAAAAAGCAAATGCGTAATTTTAATAAATAAAAAAGCCGATTCATGCTTTTTTTCATTATTGATGCCTCCTGAACCCAAAACTTGCATTAAAAGAAAGCGAAAGTTTACCACATTTCAGCTTACGAATAGAAGGTTAAAAAACCCACACAATCATGTGAACCCATCTCAGTCTTTAACATTCATTAAATACCTTTTCACCCAATATTCCAAAAATTTCTTCTAACATGTCTGCCTCCAATACTTCCTTTAAGGTTTTTGTAAAAACATTATCGGATGCATCGAACTCCCAGGCTCAAAAGCATAATCAAGAACCCTAAAATATGACGAATACATTTTCTTGACGTACTTTTCGGGAATAAATGACTCCCCGTAAAAAGTCGAATCCAAAGGCCCACCTCCAGATACGCCTATGATGTTTGAATGCAAAAACTCACCCCTGTCATATTTTTTCCTGGCAAGATCAAAATCATCGAATAAAACACTTAAAGCTTCCGAGTAACCTTCCACATCCTTATCTTTTAAAGACTCGCAATAGTCTAAAAACCAACGACCTCTAGTCGTTAGTGCCAGCAGGCCACCCGGGCGTAAAATCCTTGAAAACTCATCAATCCATTTTAAACATGCGTCTTCAGATAAATGGGAAAAAACACTGTACCCTACAATAAAATCGAACGAACAATCGGGCATGTTGATAGGAGGGAAGGCATTGCTTTTGAGAAAAGTTCCCCATTTGAAAGTCTTTCGGCATATGCTCAGCAAGTCCTCATTGATATCTACGCCATAAAGGTTTTCAGGAAAGAAGTCTTTCATAAAAAACCTCAATATCCTCCCCCATCCCACGCCAAAATCTAGTAACTTTTTTTCATCTTTTTTGAAGAGCTTTGTTTTCTTGAACACTTTCTTGCAATACTCATAAAAACCAAATGCCTCCCTCAACGTATCGCGCCCTGCTTGGCTTGTCGTGGCTATTTGAATTTGGTTTTCTGGAAAAGTGGGCAGAGGCACGCCTGATAGCTCCAACCCCTTTCTCTCAAGGCTATCGCATACCATATCAAACCATTCGTCATCGCCAAAAAGCCTATGCTTATACCTAATGTATTTCCTTTTAATAAAAATCATCACAACTCCACTTTTTGAAAATTACGAATAACATAGCGATAACCTGATGGCTGAACTCCAGCATCCGATATCGAAAAAAAATCAATTTCATGTAGTCCTCTATAAAACTTTGAACTACATACTATATTTGATTTTCTAAGGATCATCTTTTCTTTTTCCGAAAATTATTTAGTAAAACCCAAAGCCTTCCGAATTTCGTCAGTTTGAAGTTGGTATCATTTTAGCCATAACCGATCGACGAGAAACACGAACGTTCATTCTGCAATTCTTGCAACAATCCGGCTGTGTAGATGAATTGAATTGCTGCCAGAACGAAACTCTTTGTTTGCCATTCCATATCTGCGAGACAGTTTCCGTATGCACGTTGCCAAATACCGGACGCTCTGGCATACAGCATGGTGTAACATCTCCACTCGAATTAATAAACGCCTTGGTGGCGAGTTCCAAACACCAAGGGATCTCAACGTCTGGACCTTTCGCCAACTCGCTGAGCTTATGCTTTTGCATTCCGAGTATTCTTTGAAAACTTCTGACAGGTTTAGAAGTGGCAGACAAAGAAATGGCACCCGCCGCGATACTGTCTCTGACACTTGAAGCAATATCAGTAGCTTCAGCTTCGATTCTTTCCAGGGGAATATAAGATTCTGGCAAAGGTAACGTTTCATAATAGTCTTTTGGAAGGCTTACGAGCCGGTTTTTTCCATCGCAGTTAAATTCCGGGTTCGGCTCAATCCCGGGAAACAACGGAAGGAAAAAACTGACGTGGATTCCCAGTCGCTGTGCTTCTTCTAAGGTGCGATAATAATATGCGTTGTATAGAGGTGCATAAAGTTCGGCTTTCTCCTCAGCAATATGCGGATAGAAGACATGCAGAGGATAAAATTCGACTACCTTCACCCCGACCAAGTGTGCAAGGCGAATTAGTTCTGGCATATCTCTAATATTGCTCGCCATCACCGTATAGGCGAAACTGATGTAAGGCTTGATAATGTCACAAAGAAGCTCACAAGATCTTGTTAGTACACGGATTCGAGTTAAGAGTTTTTCGAAATTAGTTCCCAACCGAATACCCTCAACGACTCGCTTCGTGCCGCCATCAATAGAGAGGCCTATTGTGGAGGTAAAAGGGAGCAACTTAATCAGGACTTCTTTCGACATTAAAATACCGTTCGTAGTAAGGTGCAACTTGGCACCATATGGCTGTAAATTCGCGAGCACATCGGTAAGGCGCGGAGTTGCCAATGGCTCGCCATTAAGTGTGAGGCAAAACTGATAAGCCGTTGGTAAGGTTTCCGCGGCAAGTCTGAGAATCAACTCATAAGGCCAATGCTGACGATTGTAAAGCGCACGCGTCTCCTCTGTACCATGGGTCTGGCAGTGAGGACACCTCAGATTGCAAAAATAGGTAGTCGAAAATCCAACCCACTGCGGCATTGTTTGCTGTGAATTGTCACCGGTGAGGATCTCCAAAGCCAGTTTCTTCGCGTTTATTTCTTTAAGGGATTGAAAGTCCCTTGGTCTTTTTCCTGAATCAAACCATCTACTTATAAAGTTCATATCACTCCTAACCTGAGAGTTGTACACCCTGGATTCTGCTCAAAACCAAACCGCAGAGCGGAATGAAACTCGGCAACGAATTACCCGCCGCTGGCAATGCCGGGGCAGGAATGCGCCATATTACTAAAACATTGTTCAGACTGCATTTCATGTCCTGGAGTAAATTCGCTATTTCAGCCGGTTAGAGAAGCATTACTGTGATTTTTAAAAAAACTACAATTGTAAAATTTCGGAAGTTTCATCTGATTCTTTTTGCTTTTTCTCGTTTAATTGTCCAATTGATTCCGGAATAGAATTTCGGACCTTTGAGATCAAATCATTGAAATTTCTAAGCCTTTCAATCTTTTCGCTCTAATATAGGTTTTCACTCACATTCCAGATCACTCACTTCGATTATTCCCATTTGATTGCCTCCGACCGCCAGAATTGTCCGCCACCAAGCACCTCTGCGTAAAACCATTCTCAAAACAATTACAGTAAATTTATATTGTTGCGTTTTATTATAACTTCAGGCCGCGTCTTCCCAAATAAAACCTCACAAATTTAAAAAACGCGAAAGTTTAAGTCCTTTGTTTTAATGTCCTGCATGAGTGCCCGCTCCCTGGGAACAGATCCAATGCACCCCTGAATTTCATGCTCTGGAAGGTGACCGTTTTTCGTAATTCTGTGCCTTCCATCCTTGGGCCTCAAATGTCCATACTCGTGAGGAAATCCTCAATTTCGGTCTTCAGGGTCTCAGAAAAAAAATTCCGGGCACCTTCTTGGAGTAGCTTTGCAAGAGGGTCTGGGACAATTGGATCTGCCCTTTTCAGCTCAATTACCCTACCCTTTTTTATGTGGTGGATCCTTTCATTTTATTTGTTCAGAATGCTGGGTCATTGCTGTGAACAACCACCCAGAGGCTACACCACCTAAACCCTCAGACACGACTTTCGATCACAACTCCTCTCAGCCACTCATGACTGGAACGGAACACTTCCTCTTTTTCGAAAATGGCACAGAATCCTTCTACTTCCAGATAAAAATTTACAATATAGTATTATAATTATTCTTCCATTTGACTGGTTGATGCATAAAGGCAAACATTCATTTTTTTGACTTGGCTACTCTTTTTGCATCACGATTAAGGCCTGCCAAAACCGTTTGGGATCATCTATGAAAGCTCTAAAACCGAAATATTTTGACCAAACCTTTTTCACGTAATTTTTGGGAATTACCGCTTCCCCATAGAAATCACCCGACCTATAGTCACCACCACCTGTGACAGCATAGACAAAATTCCCGGCATCAAATTGCTCAAGGGCTTTTTCAGGTTCTGGAAATGCATTTTGAAGAGTTCGATGCCAATCCGTCTCAACATCTTTATTTCGTAGTGACGCACAGAAATTTATGAAATTTCTAGCCTCCGTGGTTGCTATAAACACACCACCTGGCTTCAGAACCCTTCTTATTTCTTCCAACCATTTGATATGGACGCTCTCCGATAAATGGGAAAATACGGAATATGCATATACTAAGTCGAAGGTGTTATCCGGGTGTGGAAAAGGCCCTTCAGGATTCACCTGATCAAAATTACCGGGAACACCCGTATCATGGCATACTTTGATGATTGTGGGGTCGACATCTACCCCATATAAATTTCCAAAGCCAACTTCCTTAAGAAAAAAGCGGAGAATGCGACCCCATCCAACCCCAAAATCCAGCACGCTTGACTTAGCGGAGAGTGAAACGCCCAAGTCATCGCAATAATCTTTCACCACTCTGTAAAAATTGAATGCCTCAGTTAATGCCGCATTTCCATGCGATCCCACAAATTGGGCTTGAAGTGTTTGTTCGGGAAATCCAGGAAATTGGATACCATCGATTTCTTGATCATCGATGCTTAGCGTTATTTTTTCAAACCATTCCTCATCGGTAACCCTGCCAAATCTCTTTAAAAATTCACCACCATTAGAAGAGGTCAGGTTAGCCGGTTTGTCATCACTCTTGAGATATTTTCGAAGAATATTTGCCGTTGCATGCAGGTACCCATAGCCATATTTCCTATCCGGTTCAAGGTGGGCACCTTCTCCCCATTCGTTCCAGGCATTGACAAAAACCATTTGCTCTGATGGTTTATTGCGCTCAATGGTAGCCTGGCAAACTCTATCGAGCCAATTTGCATAGTTACGTGGTGAGGCGTTATGAAAAGTCAAACCCTTACCCGGCTTTCGGGCGTCATTATCCCAACTTGGCATTACCGCTTTAAACTCCGTGTAAGATGTTTGGGCCGGTCTGCGACAATAATTTTCAGCCAAATCATTGTAATCACATATGACGCCTGAATACTGTCGGTTCAGGATCTGATACTTATCGGTAATAACTTTTGGCGGTACCTGGTGGGGTGGAAATTCCACAGCAGCGTCAAATCCATAGGGTAACGGATTAGTGACCTCAAAGGAAAGCGCTGCGACCAGATACAGATCCCCTATCCCGCAGTCGATGCAGTAATTGCGCCATCGTTCGGCAGTGGCCCGCGCGTCTGGAAGGATGGATGCCCTGTAAACTACAAGAACTGGCCGCCCATCGACACGAATGTATCTCGGATCCCGCAATTCTTGCTCTATGTCTTGAATAAACGCAATGTCATCTTCCGGTGAGTATTTTTGCGCCATCAAGACGTCATCCTCAGATCCGTCCCATCGTCTGGTCCAGTTTTCGTTTGCCCAGCACAGGCAGAACGGCATATTGAGTTCCGGGTGGTCGAGAAACTGCCGGACAGGCCGTTCCAATAGTCGCTTGCCGGCGAACCAGTAGTGGTGGAAACAAAAGCCATACACACCATACTGCTTCGCAAGCGCAACCTGCCGCCTCTGCACCTCAATGAGTCTCAGATCATAAAACCCCAGTTCCCCGGGCAGATGGGGCTGATAATGCCCTACAAACTGGGGGACAGCCTTAGAAACATTCGTCCAGTCAGTAAAGCCTTTGCCCCACCACCCATCATTTTCTTTGATCGGGTGAAATTGAGGCAAATAGAAAGCAATCAATTTTATTGGAAGACTCTCTGAATCCAGACTATCTTCGGTGAGAGGAACGTAATTTGCGTTACTACCCTCAATTCCTTCAGCCTGGGATAACAATTGATCGAGGTGTTCCCTGATAGCGACTCTGTTGCTGTTGCCTTCAATCAAAGAACCATAAGTTTTTCGAGCAAGACGATATAGATTCCGGTGGAATTCCATGGATGCTTTTCCTCTAAAAAAATAACGTCGAAAACCACTATTGCCAGCAGTCGGATTTATCGGACCTATCAAAGACTACAGTGTGACATTCGCTCCTACAGCGTTAGATCACCAATCCTATTGATGAAACTGTATGGTCAAGGTCAACAATCTCCTGATGCCCGCAAATACTCCAAGGTATGCCATATGCCATCCATCAGGGATGTCTTAGGCTCCCATCCAAGTACCTTTCGTATACGAGATATATCCAACACATTGATGGGTACATCCAGGGCTCGCCCTTGCATATATCTTCGTTTCAGGGGGTAGCCGAGAACAGATTCTATTGAATCAATAATTTCGTTTAGGGTATGGCCTTGTCCGCACCCCAAGTTGAAAACATGCTCATCGCCCCTGTAATCCAACGTTCGCAAAAGGGCATCGACAACATCTGAAATGTAAATAAAATCACGCGTCACGGATCCATCTCCCCAAATCTCTATGGCCTCCCCAGTTAATGCTCTATTGAGGAAAACGGCGATAGCTCCCTGATCACCCCATGGTTGCTGGTAAGGACCATAAGCATTAGAAATGCGGAGGATCGTGTAATCTAACCCATCATGGTAATGAAAAAATGCAAGGTATTTTTCAATCGCCAGCTTGCTGATACCATAGGCACAGATGGGATTGGTTTGGTGGGTTTCAGGTATCGGGACCTTTTTCGGAATCCCGTAAACAGTGCCGCCTGAAGATACGAAAACCACCTTACGCACACCCGAACGCTTGGCGGCTTCCAACAGATGAACCGACGAAACGATATTACTCTGAGCATCGTAGGTCGGATTTTCATTGGAACTTTTAGGCAAGGTCGTGCTGACAAGATGGAAAACCACCTCGCAATCGCGAAGCGCTTCACCGACTTCGTTTGGATGCGCGAAGTCTCCGTCGATCCACTCTATGTGGTGCATGATCTTCGATAAAAATTTACGATTAGCGCCCGGGCGGTCGAAAACACGTACCGCATGTCCCCGTGCTACCAGGGCCTCGCAAAAATTTTTGCCGATAAAACCGCAACCGCCGATAAGAGAAATTTTCATATGGAGGGCTTCAGCCTATTTTAAAATTGTGGTTTTTACAACCGATTTAGTCTGATCCGAATTTCATTCAGCATTCAAAATAAATTGAAAGTTTTGGGTGGTCAACCAACATAGAGTTATGGGGCGTGCTTAAGCCAAATTCCTGATACAGGCGCTGCGAATAGGCCTGGGCCTTGGTAAGGACCTCTTCATCAGGGTGAAAGCCATCCCGTACGGCCTGTTGAACTTTGAGGATCTCTTCTAACAGCATGAGGTTAAAATTGCCGAGTGTCACACTGTTTTTGTGACGCCGATGCAAATTGAACGATTTCGGCGAATAGGCAATCTTCCCATGTTCAAGTATGGAAATATACGACTTCCAGTCTCCAGCCACATGAAATGCTCTTATTTCATCGATATTTTCTTTAATCATATTGAACAATACTGTTTTTTCGAATACAACCGCGCTCACATTCGGGATTGTATTTTTGACAGCCAGGCAGGTCCTGATTTCGTCGCGCCCATCTTCGACGTAATATTCCAACCATTTTTCTTTGGAAATATCAGAAACATAATCCAGATAGTCATTGCAGAGTATCCTGTCTTCGGAATCCATCTGTTTGGACTGGCAGTAACTCATCACGACCGATGGGTCTTCGAACGGCAGCAATACCTCGTCAAGAAACCCCGATTCAGAAAGGTCATCCGCCTCGGCAATCCATATATAATCTCCTTGGGCGAGTTCGACACCTTTGAGCCACTGGACAAAAGGATTGCCTGAATTTGTCTTGTTGACGACAACCCGGCAATCGACAGACTGCTCTGAGACAATCTCTTTTATAAGAGGAACACTTTCATCATCAGAGGCGTCATCCAGGATGATGATCTCATAAATCGGATATTCCTGGCCCGCAATCGTATTGATGCGATCCGATAAATACCGCGCGTAGTTGAAATTCGGAACGATGACGGAAACACGCTTCAAGGGTGCCTGGACCAGCTTGATCAAATCAAAAACATAACGTCTGAATGAGAACTCTCGTTCGACAATTTCACCGCCAAAAATTCCCATGTCATGCGCTTTTTCCGGTTCAGAGAGCAACCCTATCACGGCCTGAGAAAAGGCCTCGATTTCAAAGGAAGGGACCAGTTTTCCCCCTCCACGGGAAAGAAGATCTGTATACCCGCCAACGTCATCGAAAGCAATGATCGGAAGATTTGCATCCAGGGCCTCCAAAACAACTGAAGGGAAGGGATCCTCTCTTGAGGTCAATGCAAAAACATCTGCCCCCGTATAGTAGAGGTCAGACTGAAAATCAAGCCCCGGGAAAATAAACCGATCAGATAACGCTGAATGATCCAGAATCTCTCCAATATTTTGTTTCATATTAGGATCAAAGTGACCAACCCACAGAAAAAAGGCATCAGGCATTTGTCGCATCACTTTAAGACCGATCTCCACGAAGAGATCGATTCCCTTGCGGTGATCGCCATAACCAACGCAAAGGACGATCTGTGCATTTTCCGGTAGACCGAACCGAGACCGTAAATCGCTCCGGGCCTTAGAGATTTCTTCCATATTCCGTAGTAAATTTTTTCTGAACAGGCCCTGGGGCCGAATAGCTGCCTGCTGAGGCTGGAGATGACAAAAATGCTTAAATCCCTCCAAAACTTGCCTGGCCGGGAACACGACCCGATCAGCATATTCCGCTATCGATTTGACGTGAGCCTGCAGCTTGTAATCTTCTATTAAACCGGGTAATTCGTGTATCAGGGAGATGACATGGAAACCCTTCTCCTTTAAAATTTTGACAAAGAGGCCGGTAACCGTGGTATTGGCGATCGCGGATCGGATGCCCTCAGCAAACAATTCAGCCGCCAGTGCCCTGGCCGATTCACCCCCGGAGTCCTTTCCCTGAAGCAGGTGAAGCCTTCCGTACCGTCCATAGTCTTTGAGTAATGGACCATCACCGAGCACAACCATATCTACAGTAAATCCAAAATCCTCAGCAAGTGTTTTCGCAATATGGAGAAGAAGATATTGAGCACCCATTTGAAGTGCATCATGCCCTACGAGAACAATTCGCCTTTTTCCTTTTTTACCGTCAACCCATTCGAGGGCATCTCGTGTTGCCTGCAAATAGCCATATCCGTGTCTTTCATCAGGCTCCAAATAGGCCCCTTCAGCCCACTCATTCCATGCATTCAAAAAAACCAGTCTTTCCGATGGATCGGAAAACCTTCCCGCAGTGTCGACACAAGCATTTTTAAGCCATTCTTTATATTTATCTGGCGTTGACCCCAAAAAAATTCCTGCCTTCTTCAAGCGTCGAGGGGTGTTATCCCATGAGACACAGACCCCGCGGAAAAGCTTATAATCCGGCTTCCGGTATTGCCGGCTTCGTTCAGCCAAATCATTCCAGTCATAAACTATTCCTGAAAAATCGGGATCCAGGCCCTTTACCAGTTCCGTGATGATCGGAGGGGAACTGTTGTTTGGAGGGAACTCAATGGCCGCATCAAAGCCATAGGTCGTTGGATTGACAGATTCGAAAGACTGGGTATAGGCCAGATATATCTCACCGATATCGTTTTCCCGGCACCAATTGCGCCAACGCTTTGCGGTTTTCTTTGCTGATGGAAGCAACCCGGGCCGGTATACAATCAGCAACGGCTTGCCCTGGATACGAATATATCTTGGATCTTTCAGATAGGATGATACATGCGCTATGAATTTCAGGTCATCTTCCCGTGAGTATTCTTGCTTAATAAGTATTTTATTATCAAGTCCATCCCACCGCCGGCTCCAGTTTTCGTTGGCCCAGCAGAGGCAGAAAGGTAGATCAAGTTCACTGTTTTCAACATATTGCATGATCGGCAGTTCGAGAAGGCGTTTCCCGGAAAACCAGTAAAAATAAAAACAAAATCCGCTGATGCCATATAATTTTGCAAGTTCAACCTGCCGGCGCTGAACATCAGCTTCACGCAGATCGTAATACCCCAGTTCACCCGGTACCTTAGGCTGATCATGACCCTCAAATTGGGGCGTAGCACCCTTCACATTGGTCCATTCCGTGAAGCCCTTTCCCCACCAGTCATCATTTTCCGGGATTGGGTGAAATTGAGGAAGATAAAATGCAATTGTCCGAACGGGAACGGTATCGAGAGGTTCTCCTTCCAGTAATAGGACCGGATCGATAATCTTCTCACTCATTGGAACGGGTGTCGCTTCCCGTGATACTTGATCATACAATTTCTTTCGTTCAGCGTCCCTGCTCATATTTTCAACAAAATCTTCCCAGGTTCTATAAGCAACCGTATGCTTGAAAAAGAAAGGAAATATTTTGAACAGTTTCGCCTTCAATATTTGCTTCTTTCCGAATGAAAACGGAAGGCCAGACCAGATCGAACGTGCCGAATTCGACGCCAAGCGCCGAAACAGTCGATAGGGAACCGTAACAGTGTTTCGCCGGATCGCACGCAAGGGTCTGGTCAACCGCCACGACTTGCTGTTAAGGGCCACGCTTAGGTCATCAAAAATTTGGTCACGATCCCTTTGCATCAAATTTTTTTCCCCTAAAATCTCATCGCGTTCCCTTATCGCATTCTCCTTTTCTTTTTGCGCCTTGTCACGTGCGCTCAATGCTTCCGTTTGAACCTGCAAGGCCGAATCGCGTTCCCTTATCGCATCATCCTTCTCTTTTACCGCCTTGTCACGTGCGCTCAGTGCTTCCGTTTGAACCTGCGAGGCCGCATCGCGTTCCCTTACCGCATTCTCCTTTTCTTTTACCGCCTTGTCACGTGCGCTCAATGCTTCCGTTTGGACCTGCGAGGCCGCATCGCGTTCTCTTACCGCATTCTCCTTTTCTTTTAGCACCTTGTCACGTGCGCTCAATGCTTCCGTTTGAACCTGCAAGGCCGCATCGCGTTCCCTTACCGCATCATCCTTTTCTTTTTGCGCCTGAGTTTTATCTCGAAACAGTGATTGAACAATCTCGCTTTCACTGACAGGCTGCTCTAGAATCCCATTTATAGCTTCCGGAATATGACTGTTTGATGCGATGACGATATTGTAAACCGGGCGAAACAACCCGTCATGGGTATCTACCCCCTCATCATCCGAGACAAAATGCATATAATTTCCGGATCCTTTTTCGATAAAAATCCCGGAGCCATATATCACCCGTTGCCCATAAATCTCCACGTTCTTAAAAAAGCGTGATATCAGGCTCTCGAATTCCTCACGATATAATTCCTTAACATGAAAAGGGTTGCGATACTCGGGCACCTCGGCATATACATGTTTATCCGGGCTGGAAATAATCAAAATTCCATCAGGGTCCAAAACACGCGCAAATTCCCTCATCATGTCTTCATGCCGATCATGATGTTCAATCGTTTCAAAGCTGATCACCAGATCTACGCTTGCATCTTTTAGGGGTATCTCCTCACATAAGCCGACTTTGAAGTCAAGGTTGTCACGACGATACTTGCCGGAGGCATGGGATATGGCCTCTTGAGACACATCCACGCCAATGACCCTTTGGGCAACCTTGGCCAGCATCATGGACCCGTAACCTTCTCCGCAGGCGATATCGAGCACATTTTTACCCTCTGCAAAACGGCAGGCCATCGCATACCTGTGCAAATGTTCAAGGGCAATCACACCTTTCACCTCAGGAAGATAACGCTCTCCGGTCATTTCGAGTGATCTTATGTTTTTTTTATCTTCCATAGAGCCATTATACTCCGGCTTCGATTGCCAATGCGGAGGGATATTCGACACAATGAAAGGTCACCCTCGAGAAGCCCGCCTTTAGAACATACTTCCAAATGTCCATGCCAAATTCAAAGTGTACGAGATAATCACCGACCGGCCCATCCTGCCTGCCGTGGAAGGAGTTCGGCAGACCTTCTCTTGACCTTGAGATCCGGTCGACAATCAGGGGAACCGTAAAAATACACCTTCCTTCGGCGGACAAAACCCGTCGGCATTCTGAAAGTGCTTTTATCGGATTATCAACATGCTCCAGAGTATCTGAATGTATCACCAAATCATAAAGAGACGAATCGATTTCCAGTTGTGTCATATTATAATCCGGGTACGCGACCAACCGGTGCCCCGTCATTTTCTCCAAGATGGGCGTTAAGGTTCCCGCCGGATTAATTTCCAACAGGTTCAAGTTGGCAGCTTGAGGGGATACAACAAATTCTGACAGCGTTCCACGGAACCCATATGCATTGAGGATACCCTTTGCCAGGGCCATAGATCTCAAATTCGCGCCACAGATCTTGCAATAAAGACCCTGTTGCCGATTAATGTAATCCACCTCATACTCAGCGAGTTGCCAATCCTTGATAAGTTGGTCCCAGAGCACCGGATTGAAATCAAATTTTCTGGTTCCGCAAACGTAACAAATCATTCTCGAATGACCGATAGTTGGATTTTTCTCATCGGAAGGCCGAGTAGCCCATGACAAATAATGCTCGCATGCGACTTGAAGACCAACGCATCATGAAACCAGTGATGCTGTATATGCTCCTCTTGCGTGCCATCAGCGATAGCAACAGAAACGCTATAATCACCAACCGGCAATAAAGGCATGCGAAAGGTGAACTGCGCCTGTAGGGCCTCTTCCTCAAGAACGCGGACAGGCTTGGACATATAAGTTAGGAAGGTATTCTCACCGAACAGCGTTTGCCCTAAATGATCTTTGATAAAAAAACCAACGATCGGGCTTTTAAGGGCAATGTTGACCCGACATTTAATCATCAGACTGATAATCTCACCACCAACGATCCAGGAAAGCGATTCTCCTATTTCATTCAACATGCGGACATCGGAAATGACCGCTCCATATTCACCAAAAGAAGGTGTTTCAGGATCAAACTTAAAAACCTCCATGTCATTTCGATAAGGGCTGGCATTAACTATGTCAAGCCGTTGATCCTTTACTTCTTCTTCGCAAACATCTAAAACTTTTTTATTGGGACTAATATTATTAATAATTTCACTCTGCGGTTGTTCATAAAAAGCCTCCAGGTATTTTTCGGAAATTTCTTTCGCTGACCCTATGCCCTTCACCTGGCCATTATCAAGCCAAACCGCACGATGACAAAGGTTCTTGATGGCCCCGGTATCATGACTCACAAAAAACATGGTTCCAGTTTCTTTAAATTTGCGAAGGAACCGCATACATTTCTGGACAAAAAACACATCTCCTACGGCCAAGGCCTCATCAATGATAAGGATGTCGGCATCCATATTGGCAATCACTGAAAAGGCAAGCCTTACATACATGCCGCTGGAATAAGTCTTAACCGGCTGATAGACGAAATCTCCGATATCGGCAAAATTCATAATATCTTTGATTTTATCGTCCATCTCGTCTCTGGTTGCGCCCATCAGAGAACCGTAGAAGTAAATATTTTCAAGCCCAGTCATTTCAGGATTAAAGCCCGCACCCAACTCCAGTAAGGCCAGCACTCTTCCCTTGACGGAAACCGAACCCTTTGTCGGATTCAGGACGCCGGTGGCGATCTGCAAAAGGGTGGACTTTCCGGATCCGTTTTTTCCTATAATACCGACAGTCTCCCCCTTTTTAATGTCAAGACTGACGTCTTTCAGGGCGTAAAAGTCCCGGTGATACTTTTTCCGGAAAGGATTTAAAGACTCTTTGAGCCGATCGACCCGGTTGCCATAAAGGCGATAGACCTTTGATAGGTTTTCGATTTTGATGGCTGTTTCAGACATTTAAAGGACATCCGCAAAATGAGGGCGAAGGCGTGTAAACACCAGCGCGCCAATGACAAATATAAGAGCCGTAATTCCCCAGAAATAGCAGGTATAGAGTGGGTGCTCCCAAAACCACACGTGATGAATAAAGGCGTCCCGATACCCTTCGATGATATAAAAAAACGGGTTGAGCTTAATCAGGGGATGATATTTTTCCGGAATCATTTTGATCGACCAGAAAATAGGCGTCATCCAGAAACCAAACTGTAGGGACATCGCCACAATCTGACTGACGTCTTTTAAAAATACAACCAGAGCTGAAGTGAGCCATGACATTCCAAGAAGTAAAACAACAACTGCAAACAGATAGTAAACGACCTGCAAAGAATGTAGGCTCGGATGGATATTATAAAACCCAAAAAAAACAAAAATAACCAGGATAAAAAAAAGATGGACGACCAGGGCCGTCAGGATCTTAATGATAGGAAGAGTACTGACCCTGAAAACGATCTTTTTTACCAGATAACTGTTTTCAACGACAGCACCTGTTGCACCGCCTAGGCTTTCGGCAAAAAAGAACCAGGGAACCATTCCGGTGATAAGCCAGAGGATAAAAGGAAAATTGTCGATCGGCGCCGATTTGAAACCAACATCGAATACAAACCAAAAAATCAGGATGGTTATCGCCGGTTGGATAAAGGCCCAGAGCAGGCCAAAATATGAGCCCAAATAGCGGGTCTTGAACTCCCGGCGAGTCAACTGAAATATCAGACTTCTGTTTTCGTACAAACCTAACAGAAAAAATCCAAACGACCTAAACATTAAAACGCTAACCTCGAAATGATGTCAGGTATCACCTCGGCGCTTTACAATTCGCCCCGGGTCTTGCTCATAGAAATACATCTGCTTCGGAAAAAGTGGGGGCGCAGGAGTCCTTTTCAGAAAGGACGGGCATGCCCTGAAGCGGCCATTGGATGCCCAACCGGACATCGTTCCAGACAATACATCGCTCAAACTCCGGCGCATAGTAATCAGTCGCCTTGTAGAGGAATTCAGCCACGTCGGACAGGACCACAAACCCGTGGGCAAACCCCGGCGGGACCCAAAACTGTCTTTTATTTTCAGCCGAGAGAATCACCCCGACCCATTTGCCGAATGTCGGAGAGCTTCTGCGAATATCAACGGCCACATCAAATACCTCGCCCACCGCGCAATAAACAAGCTTACCCTGAGGCTGTCTGATCTGATAATGAAGTCCCCGCAAAATGCCTTTTACGGAACGTGAATGATTGTCCTGGACGAACGGCAGTTTCAGACCTGTTTTTTCCTGCCAACGCTTGCGATTGTAACTCTCATAAAAAAACCCCCGTTGATCATGAAACACCCTGGGTTCGATAATGAGAAGGTCGGGGATGTCGGTTTTTATTATTTTCATGTATTCCCTGTGTGCGGCTGAACCGGCACATTACAGTGTTTCCGAAAGAACTCTTTCCAGGTAGTCCCTGTAGCTGGATTTGGGGGTATCTTCAATGAGCCGTTTCATACCCTCGATGTCGATAAAGCCTTTTTTTAGGGCGGTTTCTTCAAGACATCCAATTTTGAGTCCCTGTCGGGCCTCGAGGGTACCTATAAAGTGACTGGCCTCCAGCAGACTCATATGTGTGCCGGTATCGAGCCAGGCGATTCCACGTTCGAGCTTCTCGACCCTGAGTTCCCCCCGCCGGAGATATTCTATATTGAGGTCGCTGATCTCAAGCTCTCCCCGCGCCGAGGGCTTCAAATTTCGGGTAAACTCGACAACTTTTTTGTCATAGAGATACAACCCGGGCACGGCATATTTTGATCTGGGGTTCCGTGGTTTTTCCTCGATTCCGACGGCAAGCCCATCTCCGTTGAACTCGACCACGCCGTATCGTTCCGGGTCCTTGACCGGGTATCCGAAAACCAGCGCCCCGCCGGAAAATTCGGAAACAATTCGTGTAAGCCCCAGAATGCCGTAAAAAATATTGTCCCCGAGGATGAGGCAAACCCCACCGCCTCCGATGAATTCCTCACCAACCAGAAAGGCTTGGGCAATGCCTTTGGGTTCGGGCTGGACGGCATAGCTCAACTGAATCCCGAAACGGGACCCGTCACCCAGCAACTCCTGAAAACGGGGCGTGTCTTGAGGAGTTGAAACAACCAAAATATCCCGAATCCCGGCGCGCATCAGGGTGGCCAGTGGATAGTAGATCATTGGTTTGTCGTAAACCGGCTGCAACTGCTTGCTGGCAACAAGCGTCAGGGGGTAAAGCCGCGTTCCGGCGCCGCCGGCAAGTAAAATTCCCTTCTTTATTTCATGCATGACGATTCAACCTCCCAAGGATTCAAACTTGATGCCGAATCGAAAAATATTCCCGAAGGCCGGCGCGCCACTCGGGGATAATGCTCCCGCTTGCCCTGCAGAACAGGGCTTTATCAAAAACAGAATAGGCCGGACGAGGGGCGGGCAGAGGGAATTCCTCGGTCTTGATGGGAATAACCCTCTTGGCGCTGAGTTCTACGCCGTCCTCGGCTGCCATTCTTACAATTTCGACTGCAAATTCATGCCAACTGCACTGTCCCTGGTTTGAAAAATGATAGATCCCGAACCCATTCCTATCATTCAGGGTAAGCAGGCTGAAAATCGCCCGGGCCAAGTCACCTGTAAACGTCGGTGACCCGACCTGGTCCGCCACGATCTTGAGCTCATCACGTTCTGCGGCCAGCCGCAAGATGGTCTCAACAAAATTCTTTCCCCCCGGACCGTAGAGCCAGCTTGTTCGAATGATAAAAAACTTCTTTAGCCCGCTCGCAATAATGGCCTCTTCACCAGCCAGCTTTGAGCGACCATAGGCCGACAAAGGGCTTGTTGGATCATCCTCTCTGTAGGGTCTGGAAGCCCACCCGGAAAAAACATAATCTGTTGAAATATGGACTAAAGTGGCATCCGTCTTACAGGCGAACGCCGCAAGAATCCCCGGACCGTCAGCGTTGATTCTGGTCGCTAAGGCCTCTTTCTTTTCGCACCCGTCGACATCGGTCATTGCAGCACAATTGATGATAACCCGGGGCTTTACTCTCCCAAGGGTGTCCTCAACCCGGACCTTGTCGGTGATATCGAACTCCGGCAGATCAAACGGCGCAATCCGAAAATTTTGTGGCGTCCTCTTAACCACCATTTGAGCAAGCATTCCTTTGGCGCCGATCAAGGCGGTCGTCAGGGGTTCAACCTCAGCTGTCTTTCGCATCATGCATACCGTCTCAAAGCGTATTTCTGATAAGATCCATCCATGATACGGGAAACCCACTCATTATTCGCGAGATACCAGTCGATAGTCCGGCTGATTCCCGCCTCAAACCCCATGGCCGGTTCCCAGTTTAGATCGTTCTTGATTTTTGTTGCGTCAATGGCGTAACGCCGATCATGCCCGGGCCGATCCCTCACGAATCGGATCAGGCTTCGACGTGAGTTCCCGTCCGGCGACAATCCCACCTTTTCATCGAGAAGATCACAGATATTCTGGACCACCTCGATATTCGACTTTTCGTTGTTACCGCCGATGTTATAGGTCTGCCCGACTTCTCCTTTTTCAAGCACGGCGAGAATAGCGACGCAATGATCCAAAACATATAGCCAATCCCGGACATTCTTGCCGTCACCATAAACGGGCAACTCTTTTCCATTCAAGGCGTTGCTTATAATCAGTGGAATAAGTTTTTCCGGGAACTGATAGGGACCGTAGTTGTTGGAGCAGTTGGTGACCAGCGTCGGAAGTTTATAGGTGTGATAATAGGCACTGACCAGATGATCGGACGAAGCTTTACTGGCCGAATAGGGAGAGCGGGGGTCGTAGGGAGTGGTTTCGGTGAAGAACCCCGTCTCGCCCAACGAACCGTAGACCTCGTCGGTGCTGACGTGGAGGAAACGCGAAGTGAGGTTGCTGTGTGAGGGTTCGGTAAGCCAAGCCCTGTGAGCGGTCTCAAGCAGAGTAAACGTTCCGAGGATGTTGGTCTCAATAAAAGGGGAAGGTCCGGTGATGCTACGATCCACATGCGACTCGGCGGCAAAATGGATAACCGTATCGATCTGCTCCTCGGCAAAAATCCGCTCGACCAGTCCAGCGTCACAGACATCTCCCTTGACGAAGCGGTAACGGGAATCATCCTCGACCCTGTTCAGATTTTCCGGATTGCCCGCGTAAGTCAATTTGTCGAGGTTCACCAACCGGGCGCAGACATCCCCTCTTTGGAGCACCAGATGCACGAAATTCGCGCCGATAAAGCCGCAACCGCCGGTAACTAAAATATTTCTGAGCAATGCCGATCCTCCTTAAGTATCCAATCCGGGATTTGAGCGCATCAAAGCTTCCGGTTCAACATCAGCGGACATGAAAAGGGATTCGACCTCAAAAACGACTCCTCGATTATTTGCATTGAGACCGACATCCTCCAATTTCAGGTTTCATTTGCAAATCAGCGCATTGAAAGTCACTCAAATATTTACAATACGCCTATGTTACAAATCGTATTTGAAGCGTTCTCGTCTTAAAACTAATTTTCACTAAACTCTGTAATTTAGTCAATTTACGCGTATCGGTCAAGGCAAAAACATGACCATTTTATGGACTGTTTTTATTCCCTGATAAGATGAGCATTCCATTTTCGAGAGACAGCTTTGCTTCAGCAAAGGTAGGATGCCACAAAAAAAGACATGATGGCAGCCCCCTATATCCTTTTGGAAAGGGACATACCATAGAGATCAAGGGCGATTATCTTTAAAGGCGTGCGATTTACTGTGGCAATCATGAAGAACTGAACATCTCAGGTTTGCAGGAAGATTCAAAGACCCCCTTCCCGAGCACAGATTGAATTTTGTCCCCTAGCTGCGACAATAGAGTACAGACAGACTACTTGTAGACAACGCGAAGAACCTTGACAAATAATCTGCCTGCACCAACCAATGAGCTGCAAACAATGACGGGACTTTAGTGACACATCCGAACTATTCGCCGTTAATAAAATTCCTGATTTCAGAATGCGACCCTAATCCGGACGCATTTCCGGGGTACACGGTCCAGTAATACCTTGTCCCGTCATTTGGAAATCCTGTTGCATCGTAACTCGTCACATTACCTGCCCACTGGTTGAAAAACATTTGTCCGGATTCACTCCATATGATCAAGGCATAGTTCGTTGCACCAGAGGAGGCGTTCCATGAGAACGTGACCGCTGCTCCGCTCTGGGTCGCCCCTGAAGATGGTGCCGTAAGAACCGGGGCAGGAGGTGGAGACACCGTCACGCTGCCGTTCAAAAAGTTCCTGATCTCAGAATGCGGTCCGAATCCTGCCGTGTTCCACGGGTAAACCGTCCAGTAATACCTTGTCCCGTCATTCGGAAAACTTGGCGCCGTGTGACTCGTTACATTGCCGACCCACCCATTGAAAAATGTTTGACCGGTTGCACTCCATATGATCAAGGCATAGTTTGTTGCACCAGAGGAGGCATTCCAAGTGAATGTGATCGATGTATCGCTCTGGGTCGACCCCGACGATGGGGCCGAAAGAACGGGTGCAGGGGGTGGAGACACGCTGCCATTCGAAAAATTCTTGATTTCAGAATGCGGTCCGAATCCTGCGGTATTCCACGGGTAAACCGTCCAGTAATACCTTGTCCCGTCATTCGGAAATCCTGCCACATCGTAACTCGTCACATTACCTGCCCACTGGTTGAAAAACATTTGTCCGGATTCACTCCATATGATCAAAGCATATTTTGTTGCACCGGGCGAGGCATCCCAACTGAATGTGATTGAGGTAACGGCTTGGGTCGACCCTGACGATGGGGCATTAAGGACTGGGGCCGGCGGGGGACTCAATGAAGAAATCGTCTTTGAAGCCGGTGGGCTGGAATACCCGCTCTCATTCCCGGCTTGATCTACCGCTGTAACGACAAAATAATAGGTTTGCCCCTCATCGAGCCCTGTAATGGTGTGGCTTGTCTTATTTCCAACCGGCACAAACGGCCCGTACGCACCCGGAGCGGTGCCGGAATAAACCCTGTATCCTTCGAGATCCGGTTCGGTGTTTGATTGCCAGGTTATGGTCGCCTCGCCGGCAAAGGATAGAAAGGGGCATAAAATGGCAGCCAGTATGACCATACAAAACAAGAATCGTTTCTTTTTCATTTTTATAACTCCCGCGATGCCCTACAGTTTAAATCAAAGGACCTTATTTCAACCATAAATGAATCGCTTTTATTTACTGAAATCATTCCAAACATTTGATTGTTGATAATTTTCACGGATTCGGTTTTTGATGCCTATTGTGCACCCACGCCCTGTGGTACCGCCGGAGGCGTCGTATCCGGAACAAAGTACGATGCTTCATTGGAGTTTTCACTTTCACCGGCGGCATTGTAAGCTCTCACGACAAAATAGCAGGTCGTATTTTCCTGCAAAGGAAGATTTGCCAAGTCACACGACGTTGTGGAGACCGCATAGTTTGCGGAGTAGGGCCCGCCCTGTGTCGTACAATAATATACCCTGTAACCCGTCACTTCTCCGGTGCTCGCGTCCCATTGCAAGGACGGCGACGCGAAGGCCGAAAAGGATACCAGTAAAACAAAAATGAAAATTCCGATTTTAAAAAATCTGAGACTACTGAACATAAGATACCTCCTGACACTTGCTCATCAAAAAATCACTTCAATTTTCAATCTGCTGAACGCTGACCTGCAGTTGCGCCATCAGACTATGCAAAATTAGCGCCAAGGTAATTAAAAGGCACACATACGGTATTTTTCAGGGCTAAGATATTTGGCGCTCAGCCTACATAAGTATACAAAAGGGTACGACCGTCTTATCAAAAATACGAATTTGATCAAATTGTTGCAGGGATTCCCACAATGAACGACCTCGCTGCAAAGCGGCGGGGTATTAAACCATTGTCCGCCTTCGACAGATTAAAACAGGTTCGTCCAGGCAGAACTTCCTATAGTTTCTTTTCGGCTTGAAATCGAGAACACTTTAGGATCTCTTTTTGCATTATCGCCATGATCGACCTGGTGAAGGATGCCTTGCATTTCACGGAGGCCCGATAGCGGGATCTAAGCATTGCCTTGACAGGCGAAGGTCATAAGGCTTTGTTGTTTCAAAAAAGGAAGACACAAATCCTCGAATGAATGAATCGTCCTTCAGTCATGTTCCAAAGCCGGCACGCCTGAAAACTTCACATTCTCCCCATATAGCGTTGCCTGTATGGATCTCAATAATGCCGATTTTTTCAAAGGAACGGCCGCAACTGAAAAGGCGAAGGGAAAATCCTTCGCCTTTTCAGTTCGCATCCTTGTCCTGCGTAATGTTATTCTCTTGGCCCAATAGAAAGGTCCTTCCCCTCAGCCAAAAAGATACAGACATTTGGGCCTTATTTAACATTGGGAATCAAAATAAATAACCCCGGTCCGGGTGTTTTCACCCAGCCGGGGCTGTGAGATGTAAAAAAATAAAGAGGCACTTTAGAGGAGGCGCCCTCCCTATTTTTATTTTCTTTTGTTTGGGGCTTTGTCTTCTAAAAAAAACCGCCCTCATCACCTTCTACGGGTTAGCCCAATATCGGGCTCTTTAAGCCTGGATAGGTATCCTTACAGACAGTGCTATGGCACGATACAAATCCAGAATCCATGGTGCAAAGCAATTGTGCTAATTATTCAGATATACGGCATAAATATAGGGAGTCTCTCCCGAATCGAGATCTGAATTGATCTTGACAGTACATTCCATGGACCTTGCCGACAAACCCACGGCGAGAAACTGATTGGCGTAGTCAGGATAAAACTGAAACCATTTGGCCCCCGTCCAGCCCGGTGTAGCCGAGTTGTCCGTTACGCTTACCCAGTAAAACCCGGTACCGGCTCCGATCTCATTGATTGTGCAATCCGGATACCATTCTGCCGTAGCAGTAGCCATCGTGGGTAGAAACATTACAGTCATGGCCACCATTATTGCCATTGTGAACATCTTTTTGAATCTCATGTCATCCTCCTTTTCTAATATGCTTATGTATGTTTTCTTTCATAACCCAGTTCATCCCTGTTACCGCGTATCATTTAGGACACAATCAGACGTCGAATTTACCCCTCTTCGGGCACTCTTACGGCAATGTCCGGCGGACTGAGCTCTACATGCAGTGGTTTACTTTTTTCTCCCGACAAATCATATGATTCGATGATATTCCCCCTGGCACCTTCTTCCTGACGTGAATCGGCGGTAATCACCTTGAGGTCCAGAAGGTGGGCCCCGTCCCGACGGCGTATGCCTGCCTCTTTCTTTGCCCCAACAGCGGGGACCCCGCCATAGAGGACGACTCGTTCGGGCTCCTTCCCATCTAACCTCGAATCTTCTATCTCTTTTAAAGTCTTACCGATTTCCCCCGGGATCTCCGGTGGTATGACCTCCACATTCAATGCATCGAAATCCTTCAGATTCAGGTTATCGACCCCCACCACTTTTACGATCTTTCCGGGGATGTCGGAGGCAATCAACTTGAGGTCCATAAGGTCTACCCTTTCCCGACGGTGCATGACTGCCCCTTTCACCAGGTTTTGGGAAGAATCAAAACCATACAAGGTTAACTCAATTGTTTTTTCTTTATTTTCTTCGACTATAGCATAGTTTAACTTACCTAGAATTATCTTTAATGCCTTAAAAAGTGAAACGTCTTCTAAATGTACGGTTACAGGCAGTTGTGGACATGCGCTATTCACTAAAATCTTATAACCTGTGAGTCTTGAAATTTTCTCCAAAACCTCCATCAACGGCATACCCTCCGTTTCCAAAGAGAACACGACCGTCTCAGGTCCTCTCTGAAATCCCCGGGAGGGGACGGCCTGCATCAATCCGGTGAGGCTAAAAATGCAGATAAAAATGAATAGATTGATCAACTTTTCTCTTCGCCGCATACACCCTCCGGGCGAAATGAATACCTACCTGAAAAAATTCGACAAAAGGGATACTGGTCTATTTTCCGTTTGAACGAGCAGGGTATCGATATGATAAGTGGCGGGAAAAAATCACAACATACCCATGATACACACAGCAAACCCCATTTTGCAGATATTGGAATGAAAGAAACAGACGATTGCTTATCGTAGCGGTTATTATATTTGTACACTATTTGAATGTCAAGGAAGGTCGCCGGAAGGAGGAGGGTACCGTGCCATAGCTCAAAATATTACTTCATATGATTTATAAAGGCATGGATAACCTCAACGCTCACAAAAGCATGCTGTCAGCCTCCGGACGTGGAAACATACCTGTCGCGCCGGTGCACCACCTGTAGGGAAGGGCCTGGCCGAATCTCATCACCCCGTCTTCCGGAATTCGGATATGGGAGGTCTCCATAAGGTCCGTGCCGCCCCAATTGGAAGCATTATTAAAGGGCGAATCAAATGATGAGACCGGATCCAGAGGGCCCGGCTTTGTCTTCCCCTAAAAGAAGTGATGACAGGAACAAGGGCAAGCCAAAGGACAAAGCTCAAATAAACGCCAGATAGGAGGGCATCCGCGAGTCCCCAAGGCCTGACGGCCGTTTGAAATTTTCAAACGCCCCGATCAGTCTTTGTGAGCAGAGCCTTCCGTCTCCTGCAATTTCATGAAATTTTCAAGATAGAGGTTACAGAGGATCTGTTTCGAGTAGACCAGCTTAATTCTTTCCAGCAGTTCTTCATCCGATATCTCTTTTAAAAGAGGATATTTTTTCCGAAGGAGGTTCAAAGCCGAATCGGTATTCACATTGACAGAGGGAAATTGCAGGGCCTCTCTGAGCGACCCATCGGTCTTTTCCCAGTCGTAATTTCCATCAGCGACCTTCTTCCAATTGTTGTCAATCAGGCTCCAGGTCTGGCCGGTCCATCTATCCTGTTTGACAACCGTACCATTGCCCTGGGCCACCCTGTATCTGGGAGCAAAGTGAAACAGGAATAAACCGGCAAGGACCGCACCGATGACGATTCCTGCCCCAAAATAGATCTTTTCTCTTTTCATGACAACCCTTCGAAGATTAATGATTTGACAATAAAACCATACTAGCCGTTAACAGATAGCAGATAACGATCGAAATCCCCCTGATGCGGCTCATAATCCTCCACGATTTCCTTCAATTTCGACTTGATCCCTTCAGCATCCTGAGCGTAGGCCAAGGGGGACATTTCATCGATTCGCGCATTGAGGAAGGCCTGGTCGCTTGCCTGCCCCCTGAGCACCATAATCTTTTCATGCGAGGTGGGAACGATGCCTTCCCCCTCGGTAATGAGTTCCTCATAGAGTTTCTCGCCGGGACGCAGGCCGATATACTCGATCGGGATATCCACATCCGGCTCATACCCGGAAAGACGGATCAGGTCTCTGGCCATGTCATCAATCTTAACGGGCGTCCCCATGTCCAGAATAAATGTCTCCCCCCCTTCGCCCATGGCCCCGGCCTGAAGGATGAGCTGGCAGGCCTCCGGTATGGTCATAAAAAAGCGCGTCATCTCCGGATCGGTTACGGTCACAGGGCCGCCTCGTTCTATCTGTTTTCTGAAAAGGGGCACCACGCTGCCCACGCTGCCGACCACATTGCCAAATCGAACGGTCATAAACTTCGTACCGTCGGCATGGATCCCGTTCTGTCCCTGCGCCAGGAGCTCTGCTACCCGTTTGGTTGCACCCATCACATTTGCAGGGCGCACAGCCTTGTCCGTTGAGACCAGGACAAAGCGCTCTACGGAAAAATCCTTGGATACAGCCATGACATTCCGCGTGCCCCGGATATTGTTTTTCACGGCCTTCCAGGGATGAAGTTCCATCATGGGGACGTGCTTGTAGGCGGCGGCATGGAAGACGACCTGTGGTCGGTGGCCTGAAAAGGCCATCGAGAGTTGACTGCGATCCCGTATATCCGCCAGGCAGGGGATGATTTTGATGGATGGAAAATTATTTCTGAGCTCCAGGTCTATTTCATAAAGCGGACTCTCCGCCCTTTCGTACAAAACCAGGGATTCGGGTCCGAAACGGCAGATCTGACGGCAGAGTTCCGAACCGATAGAACCGCCCGCGCCCGTGACCAGGACCTTAGCGCCTCTCAGGTAAGCCCCTATAAGCTGCTCGTCCAGTCGAACCACCTCACGGCCAAGAAGGTCCCGGTAAGCCACTTCGCGAATCGTCTTCACGCTCACCTTCCCGTCTATGAGTTCTCCCATACCCGGAACTGTTTTAAACGGAACGCCCGTCTTCTCACAATGGGCGATGACGGCCCGCATTTGGGTGGACGAGGCAGAAGGAATGGCAATGAGCATTTCTTCGACATTCATTTTTTGAATGACGGTTGTAAGTTGGTCCGTCCTGCCCAAGACCGGGATACCATGTATCTTGCGTCGGGCTTTTACGGGATCATCGTCCATGAACCCGACGACCTGATAGCCAAGCTGGCTGTTGTCATGGATTTCGCGGTAAATTTTTTCTCCGCAGTCCCCGGCCCCGATGATGAGTAACCTTTTAAATACCCGCCTTTCTCTATCGAAAAAAGAAAAGGCATGTTTCCACCGAAAAAGGGCCGGCACATCGTGACCCGAAAATGAAAAATAGAGGCGAATACCCAGGCGGCTTAAGCCGATCACGATCACCGCCATCCCCCAGTCGAGAATGAAAACGGACCTGGAATACCCGGCGAAACCCTGGGAAAAGAGAATCATCACAATGATGAGGGCTGAAGCGACACTGTTCGCCTTGATGACGTTTGAAAGATCGGACAGGCTGGTGTATCGCCACATTCCCCGATGGAGATCCCAAAAAAAGAAAACCGCTATTTTGATCCCTATCAAAATCGGTAGGAGACGCAAAAGGGTCTGGAAGTTTTCGGGTGGGATATCGAAATTGAAGCGAAGCAGGTAGGCAAAATACCAGGAAAAGGCCACCAAGATCATATCGCTTGCCAGAATCAGTCGAAAATTTCGGGATAAAAATTTGCTCATGTCCTGTGCTTTCTCCTACGTCTGTATCCTGGAATCACCTTCATCAATCGATCAAGAGTTTCCACTCTCATCACCGTTCCTCGAACCGATTACGCTTCATACATTTCAGGCTTTTCTCGCCTGTCTCGCTCTCCGCCATGGACCCATTAACTCCCATCCGGAAATGCATTATTTCTGGATGCAGCGATCAGTCCCGCTCTGCGGGATATTCGGGGTGCGGCGCAACACCCTGTTTCTGAGTAGTTTTTTATGATGAAAGGTCAAGGATGGTTGTTTACACGAATCCCGGAATGACCATTTCCGGAGGAACACCGGGGAAACCCGATCCCGGGGTGTTCATAAAGGAGGAAGGTACCTTTTGCCTGCCAGGAAAGCAGGCTCACCTTCATGACCCAATTACCGATTTCCGCCCAAGGCCGAAATCGGTAATTACAGTATTATTATTATGGAGAATTCAGTGTATTGTAAACGGTTTTTATGGAGACTCCGATCATGGACGCGATATCGGACCTCTTATACCCCCGGGCGATAAGCTGTTCTATGAGAAAGCGGCGGGCCTTCATCGTCTTTGGCGATTTGGTGCGTGTCCCGGCCTTTATGGCCTTGATTTCCCTCTTGAGATATTCTTCATCAAGCAATTCCACACCGGTATGTCGCGCAATGAGCTTTTTCTTGCCCACCCCGGCAAAAACAGCAGGGAAAATCGCGGCAAGGGCTTTTCGCAACCGGGTCACGGCGTCTTCCCGTTCCAGTACATCTTCCGACGCCAATGAAGTCCCTCTGTCGAGCAGGTCCGAGTAAATCTTCTTCTGTTTGTGCTTATCCTTTCCCAATAGACGGAGGATAAAATCAGGTTTTACAAATGAACGCGGGGCCGCGAGATCGCAAAACAGCCTCGCGGAAGACCATCGGTATTCGATGGGAGCAGACACAAGTCCGGCTCGGGCCGGATTCATATGAATATACAAAGAGGCCGCAATCAAATAGGTATCATCCAAGCAAACAGCCTGGAGGTATGGGCCTGCGAACAGGTGCCCCTTTCTTTCGTATTTCCGGTTGAACCTACTTGGCATAGCGGGAAAACAGATCCCGCATGGCTTCATGCAAAGCGTCCTCGTTGGGACTCAAAAAAAGATGGACATGATTCGGCATGAGGCAAAAGGCATATAGATCCAAAGCCCGTTTTTCCGTAATATCCTTCATATTGGGAAACATGAAAAGGTAATCGTCTTCCTCAAGGAAGAGGGGCTCCTTTCCTGCGACCCGCTGAGTAATATGAGATACGACCTTGGCACAGTCAGCTTTCGTTTGGCCCTGAAGATCCTTTTCACTTTGCCTTGTCTTATGAGTTCATCGTAATCCATACGCCCTCACTCAGCAAGAAGGCATTTTACCGTTGGCCCACGCCCTAAATCGCTCAAGCAGCGGTGCCCGCCTCAAGCCCGCAGCATTGCCGATTTCAGCCCAAGGCCGAAATCGGCATGGGCGGAGTCGAATGTGTTTATGGATACGGGGGACAATTATGTCAGGATTTCGTGAGCCGCTTGTACGATTTTTTCTGTACTGAGGTAGTAGGCCGTTTCTAGAGTTCTGCTTGCAGGAGCCGGGCAATCAGGCAAGGCAAGTCTTTTTACTGGCGCCTTTAATGAATAAAAGGATGATTCGGCTACGATGGAACAGACCTCCGCCGAAAGGCCGCATGTCTGCCATCCCACATCAAGGACAAGGGCATGACCTGTTTTTGAAACGGATTCCTTGATTAAGCCCTTGTCGATCGGCTTTGCCGAGCGGAGATCGACAATTTCAGCGTCAATCCCGTTCTGAGACAGCTCATGGGCAGCCTGTTCGGCCAGATGACAGGCGTATGATATGGCAATAACCGTGATATCCTTTCCCGCACGCCTGACCGCCGCCTTTCCGATGGGCACTTCATAGATCTCTTCAGGTACATGCTCTTCGGTTTCGTAAAGCCACCTGTCATCGATGTAAACGACAGGATTGGGGTCTCTTATCGCCGAAACCATCAGGCCTTTGGCATCATACGCCGTTGCAGGCATAACGACCTTCAAGCCTGGTATGTGAGAAAACAGGGAGTGAATCGCCTGTGAATGCTGTGCCGCCTGCTCCCCTCCCCGATTGATGATCCCCCAGAAGACAACCGGAACGCTCAGCTTGCCACCGTTCATGTAATGCCAGTTGGCGGCCTGATTGATTATCGGATCAAAGGCATAAAACATAAAATCCATGCGAGGATGGACCACCACGGGCTTCATGCCGGCCAGGGCCGCTCCAACCCCTGCGCCTGTGACGGCATTTTCTGAAACCGGCGTATCAATCACCCGTTCTTCCCCGAACCTATCCAAGAGCCCGGTCGCCGTGTTGCCGACATACCATGGACTTTTTACGCCCTGTCCTATAAGAAAAACCGATGGGTCCGCCTCCATGCTTTGATGGAGTGCTTCATTTAGGGCCAAACTGTATTGAAGATTGCGATTATTTGAAGACATGGTTCATCAACTCTTGTCCTTTCGGGTAAAGGCACTCTTGGGCGGAATGATAGGCCCGGTCGATTTCCTGGCTTATTTCCGCCTGCATCTTTCTCAGGTCCTCCTGAGATGTGATGCCGTTTTCAAGAAGATATTTTTCAAATCTTAGGATGGGCTCTTTTTGTTTCCAGGTCGAGACCTCTTCTGCAGGTCGTATGTCTGTATGGGCACCCTGGACGTTGTCATCCGGTCCCACATGCCCCCGAAGCCTGTAAGTCAGGCATTCGATGAAGAAAGGACCCCTTCCATCTCGACAAGCCTCAACCGCCTCATTCGCGGCCTCGTATACGGCCAATACATCGTTGCCGTCGATTCTCTCGGACGGAATGTCAAAAGGACGGGCGATCCTGTATATTTCTTCATTTGGTCTGCAGTCCCTTATCGGCATGTGGGTGGAATAAAGATTGTTTTCGCAGACAAAGATGACAGGCAGCCGGTTCACAGCGGCGAAATTCAATGATTCGAATAAGACCCCCTCATTGCTCGAACCGTCGCCAAAAAAGGATACGGCAACGCGCTTGTCACTCCTAATTTTGGAGGCAAGCGCAGCCCCAACCGCAAGCGAAATGGTCCCGGCAACGATCGGTGCAGAGCCCAGCATACCGATTTCCGGATCGATCAGGTGCATGGAACCGCCTCGGCCTCCCGAGCAACCAGCATCTCTGCAAAAGACCTCGGAGATAAGATCCTCTACTTTTCCGCCTTTTGCCAGAAAATGGCCATGAGACCGGTGGTTGCCGAATATGCAGTCTTTTTTTTGAAGAGCAGCACACACCCCGACCGCAACGGCCTCTTCACCCGAACACAGATGCACGGGGCATTTGATTTCACCACTCAGAATCGGCTCGACAAGGCTTTCTTCGCAAAGCCTGAT
>CAZXWJ010000004.1:0-44497 GCA_964644375.1 uncultured Desulfobacteraceae bacterium
AAGGACAAGGTGGAGGTCCTTTTTGGAAAGGTGGGCCGTAAACTGCTGCATCTCGGGTATACGGCGTTGGAGAAGATTTGATTCATATGCGTTTAGCCTTTTGCAAAAATGAAGGTCGTCGGTCATGACCCATGCATAGTTGAATGCATTTCAAAAAAATAATTACCATAAAGCTAAAAGCCTAAAAAAAGAGAAAATAAGCAATGAAAAAGGGAAAACTCTCCTATAAAGAGGCGATTGAATATCTCTATGGTCTTCAAACATACGGGATAAAGTTCGGCCTGGCCAAGACATCCAATATCCTTAAGGCCTTCGGTAATCCCCATCTTGGTCGAAAGTATATCCACATCGGGGGAACCAACGGAAAAGGATCCGTGGCCGCCATGGTGGAGTCTATGCTTCTGAGAGCAGGGCTCAATGTCGGTTTTTTTTCCTCTCCACATCTCGTGCATTTTACAGAACGTTTCCGTATTAACGGAGAGCAGGTTGCACCTGAGAAGATCGTCCGTATTGTGGAAGACTTGAAAAGGGTTATCGATCCGGATCATCTCCCGACTTTTTTTGAAGTGACGACGGCCATGGCCTTGATCCTCTTTGCCAGAGAAGACCTTGATATCTCCATTATGGAGGTCGGGATGGGGGGGCGTCTCGACGCAACCAATATTATTACACCGCTTGTTTCCGTGATCACAAACATCTCCCTTGAGCACCAGAATTTTCTCGGTTCCAGACTGGTAGATATCGCAGGCGAGAAGGCGGGAATCATCAAAAATGGCGTGGATTTGGTCACAGGCGCCAATCAAGCTCCCGTTGTTAAGGCCTTTGAATCCATTTGCCGGGAAAAAGAGGCGCCCTTTTGGCGGGTGGGAAAGGATTTCCGTTACCGCACCCATGCCACGAACTTCAATTATTATGGCCTCAAACGGTCCTTTAAAAACATCGAACTGAGTCTCAGGGGAAAATTTCAGTGCAGGAATGCGACCCTTGCCCTCGCAGTCATGGAACTGCTGGAGAAAAAAGGGGTTCGGTTCTCAACACAGGACCTTCTCGATGGGCTGAAAAGTACACACTGGCCGGGACGAATGCAGGTCATTGCAGAAAACCCGCTCATTATTCTGGACGGAGGGCACAATCCGGCCGCTATCAAAAAATTGTCCGAATCGGTTAGAGATTGTTTTACCTATAAAAGGCTCATTTTGGTCCTGGGTGTCATGGAGGACAAAGATATCAAAGGCATCACCGAGGGGATCGTTCCCATGGCAGACTACGTGATTTACACCAGGCCGGACTATTACCGCTCGGCAAAGCCGGAAAAGATCATGAGCGCGGCTGCGGTCTTCCAAAAGGAGGGTGAGATTCAACCCTCCATCCCGTCGGCCCTTGACAAGGCCGGGAAGATAGCTGATCCTGAAGATATGATTTTGATCTGCGGATCTCTTTTTACCGTAGGGGAAGCCCTGACCTGTCTCGATGCCAAGACTTACCCTGTCGAGAATATTTGATGAAGATCAGATGGATCGACGACCGATCCACGGATGACCCCATCGCGGGAATCCTCCGGTACCCAATACGGCATGATCTCTTGTGTGATGAACGACCTCTGATGTTGAATCCGACATGGGCATGAAAAAAAAGCAAACTACATATACACGGACAAGATTGCGATGGATTTGCATAGTCATCACTGCGGCCCTTTTGTTTGCAGTCTATGCGACGCCCTGCTTTTCAAATAACAGAGCCCGCGCTGATCGCATCCTTGATGACAGGGATGCTCGGTGGGAGATCCTGGCCGACAAAATGAGTTACAGCTTTGACGACACCCTCTATATCGCAGAAGGTAACGTGACCATTACCAGAAGCGGTCAGATCCTTTCAGCCGATAGAGCCATGTACAACAACAAAACCGGCATCGTGCAAGTCTCGGGGAATGTGCGACTGGAGGCCAACGGTGACCTTTTTTCCGGTGAAGCGGGAATTTTTGATCTCAAAAGCCACTACGGCCAGATCACTCGGGGCAGCCTGTTTTTCAGGGAAAACAATGTTCATATCCAAGGTTCGTCCATGGTGAGGACGGGGCCGAATACCTATGTGGTTCGGGGATGTCACGTGACCACCTGCAACGGAGATGTCCCCGATTGGAGCATTACCGGTTCGAAGGTCAAAGTCACCCTGGAGGGCTACGGGCAAGTCAAAAACGCCGCCTTCAGAATTCGGAATTTCCCGGTTTTTTATATTCCTTATGCCATTTTCCCCGTTAAAACAAAACGTCAGACCGGGCTGTTGCCCCCAAGATTGGGTCTCTCCGATCTCAACGGCTATGACATTGAACTTCCCTTTTTTTGGGCCATATCCGACCGGATCGATGCAACCTTCTACGAGCGATACCTCAGCAAGCGCGGCTTTATGCAAGGTCTTGAATTTCGTTATCTGACCAATGACGAGTCAAAGGGTGTTTTTCTTGTTGATATTCTTTCAGACAAAATTGCAACAAAGGATCTGAGTGACCGGGAACAGGTGGATATCGGCCCCTTTCAGCGGACCAATCAGACGCGGTATTGGTTCAGGAGCAGGGCGGATCAAAAATTGCCCGGGGGTATAGAGGCTCGTCTTGATACGGATTTTGTGAGTGATCAGGATTACCTCAAGGAATTCAGGGGCAGTCTTTACGGGTTCCGGGCAAGACCGGAACTGGAAGAGACTTCGGGAAGACCGGTTGATGACATCTATTCGTCCTTACGGCGATCGGCCCTGAGGCTGAGTCGCGATGGAGAAAGTAGCAGCCTCCAGGCACTGGGCGCTTATTATGAAAACCCGATGGACCCGCCAAATGACGATACCCCCCAGCCTATTATCGGCCTCAACTTCAGGGGCCTTTCCAGGCAAGTGCCGCACCTTCCTCTCTTTTTCGGGGTCGATGCAGAATATGACTATGTCTGGCGAGAGCAGGGTCAGAAGGGGCACCGAACATCTGTTTCTCCGGCGGCAACCTATCCTTTACGTTTGGGGCGCTATGCAGAGGTCCAGCAATCCCTTGCTTTTTTTCTGGGCTCTCAATGGTTTGATGAGCCCTATGATGGGACCGACCGATTGACCAGCCGTGCCTATGAATCAGAGACCACGCTTTCAACCATTATGGAGAAGGCCTTCGATTTTCGTTGGGGGAATGTGAGGAAGCTGAATCATAAGATTACGCCTTCTCTGACCTATACCTATCGGGGATACAACGAGGGCGACAAAGATTCACCCTGGTTTGAACCCATTGATGAGGTCGGGGGGATCAATAAGATCACCTTCAGCCTCGAAAACCTGCTGAATGCAAAGAAAAAAAATGACAAGGGGGCGGTTTCCTATGCTCAGTGGGCTTCTTTCACCCTTATTCAGGGCTATGATGTCAATGAAGCACGGGAAAACGATTCGCCTTCGCAACCGAAACGGCCCTTCGATCCTTTAATTGGTGTTTTGAGTCTGAAGCCTTTCCGTTACCTTGATTTTCAAGCAATCACCCTTTGGGATCATTACGAAAATCATGTTTCATACGCGGACCTGTCCCTCGACCTAAAGTTGAGGAGATCCGGGGGAAGAACGGATATTCTCGAAATCGACTATTTGTATCAGGATGAGAGCAGCAAAAGCCTAAACTTCAACCTCTATTTGAATTTGGATTATGGGTTTTCCGTCGGGAGTTCGCTGAGAAAGGATTTTGACCGTAGCGATGATCTGGAGACGAGCTACTGGCTTGATTATGTTTCCCAGTGCTGGGGCGCTCGGTTAATCGTGGAGAACCTGGATGATAGTAAGAGTTTCATGCTTGTTTTCCGGATCCCCAGCCTTGGGGAATTGAAGAACCTCTAGACGGTCACATCGGACCCCAAATGGAGAATCTTCCCGAGTCTGCAAAATGGGGAATCCTCCGTGAGGCGTACAAAGAAAAAGAGCCGTTTGTGAATGGACACCGGTCCGGTAAAAGGCACCATCTGAAATCATCTTTTTCCTTTGCTTGACACCCAAGGGGGCATATTCTATCTTTTAATGAGGTTGCAGGCGGTTACGTAACGAACAGTCCATGGAGGGGAATATGAAAACAAGGGTAGGTATTCTTTCTGCAGGCAGAGATTGTCCCGGCATCAACAGTGCGATTCATTGGCTCGTCTATTCTGCTATGGATAAAGACCTTGTTCCCAGACGCGGAACGATATTCAACATCGTCGGGATCCTTGACGGTTGGAAAGGCCTTATCAATGTAAATCCCGACAAAAAAGACAGCCTCAGGAAATGGACCAGGGATTTGGATGAAAATGTCGTCAGGACCTGGGACAGATACGGAGGAACCCGGCTCGGGACCAGTGTTATAAATCCCTTTGATCCGAAGAAAGATCAATCCGAGGCCATTATCAAGAATATCAAGAAACTGGGATTGGATGCCCTTGTCGTCATTGGGGGCTTCAACAATCTGGGAGTGGCCTACAACCTGTTCCGGGAAGGCATCAAAGTCGTCGGTATCCCGAAGACGATCGACAAGGATCTGTCAGAGACCGACTATACCTTGGGATTTGATTCTGCCGTTAATATTATAGTTAATGATATAGATAGGTTGCGCATTACCGCTGGTTCCCACCGCCGAATTTTTGTTGTTGAATCCATGGGGAGGCAATCCGGCTGGCTGGCATTGGAAGGCGGGGAGGCCTCCGGAGCTGCAATTATCCTCATCCCGGAACACGATTTTGTTTTGGAAAGGGTGATTGAGTTGCTGAAAATGAGAAAGAAGGCCGGTAAACGATACAGCGTTGTGTTGGTCTCAGAAGGCGCCAAACCAAGAGGGCTGGAAGAAGTGCACCAAAAACGCGGACGGGACGGATTCGGAAATTATTACCTTGGGGGTACGGGGGGCTTTATTGCAGAAGAAATCGAAAAACAGGGAAACATGGAAGTCAGGTACGTGGCCCTCAGGCATCTTCAGAGAGGTGGTTCTCCCACGGCCTACGATCGCCGGATGGGGCGAAAATTCGGCATTGCTGCCATTGACATGATTGTCAATGAAGATTTTGGCCGCATGGTCAGCCTCAAACACGGGGCCATCACCTCCGTGCCGCTCAAGAAGGCCTTGGAGCGTTTGAACCTGGTTGATGTTGAAAATTTTTACAGCACGAAGAACTACAGAAGCCTGGATCAGATCCTCTAGAGTCGGGGAGGATTTGGGGGACGAGAAAGGCCGGTCAGGCTGCGGGAAGGATTTTGCCTGGATTTAGAATCCCCCGGGGATCAAAGGCCTTTTTCAACCGGGCCATAAGTTCAATGGCCGGTTGCGAAATTTCCATCCCGAAATAGGGGGCCTTCGTAATCCCAACACCGTGCTCTCCGGAAATTGTCCCGCCCATTTCGATAGCCTTTTCGAATACCTCTCTTACGGCCTTGTCTACGTTATCGGCATCCTTCTGCCGTTTTCTGTCATGCATGATATTGACATGGATATTCCCGTCTCCTGCATGTCCGAAGGCCGGCATGGATAGCCGATATTTTTTCTCGAGTTGGTTTAGAAAGGCAATATACTCGGCCATTCGGCTTCGAGGCACGACGATGTCTTCGCTGACTTTATGGGGCCCAAGCTTATAGATTGTATCGGATATATTCCTTCGGATTTCCCAAAGGCTTTCAGCCTCCTTCACGCCGGATGCGACATCGAAACGGAGTGCCCCCGACTGTGAACATATCCCCTCGACTTTGTCCTTTTCACGTTCGGTCGTGTCTGGATCTCCGTCCACCTCGATGAGAAGAACGGCATTGGCCCGGGATGGAACGGGAGTTACCATTTCGTCTCGAGCGCAATCAATGCAATGCCTGTCCATGAATTCCAAAGTCGCCGGGACGACCTTTTGGCGGATGATTTCCGAAACGGTTTGAACGGCTGTGGTCGCTTCCCCGAAAAAGGAGAGCATGGTCTTTTTGGCCTCGGGTTTGGGAAGAAGGCGAAGCGTAACCGCGGTGATCACCGCAAGGGTACCCTCCGAGCCCACGATGAGGCGGGTCAGATCGTAGCCGACTACCCCCTTAGCGGTTTCCACCCCCGTTTTGATGATGTCTCCTGTGGGAAGCACAACCGTCAGACCCAGGACATAGTCTCGTGTGACACCATACTTGACCGCTCTCAACCCCCCAGCGCAGGCCGCAACGTTCCCTCCGATCGTGGAAATCTTCACGCTGGCGGGATCGGGAGGATAGAAAAGACCGAGTTTTTCCACTTCCTCCTGAAGACGGGCGGTAATGACGCCGGGTTCCACTTTGGCTATAAGATTGTCCCGGTCTATGCGCAAAATACGATTGAATCGGTCCATAGCCAAAATCACTCCCCCCTGGACGGGCAGGACGCCTCCGCTCTTCCCGCTGCCGGCCCCTCTGGGAATGACCGGAAACCCATCCCTGTTGGCAAGGGAGAGAAGGCGTGAAATTTCCCGGGAAGTTTTGGGAAAGATTACAACATCGGGCATGAATTCCAATTCGGTTGCATCTGTGGCGTAATCGGCCAAATCCTCCGGTCGGGTAAGAATGTGATCATGGCCGACAATGTTCGTCAGTTCTTTGAGTGTCGACGGTTCGATCATGACCGGATAGGATTTCTGCTTTGGAGGGCGTGGCGGAGGGTCAGGGAATCCATATATCTCAAATTGCCTCCCATGGGAACACCCAGGGCGATTCGGGAGACCCGGAGGCGCTTGTTTGCCAGAAGGTTCGCCAGAAAAGAAGAAGTCGCCTCACCTTCGGCGGTGGGGTTGGTGGCCAGAATGACCTCTTCGATTTTTTCCTCGTCAAGGCGGACGATAAGTTCACGAATTTTCAGGTCTTCAGGGCCGATTCCGTCGAGTGGTGAGAGGGTCCCGTGAAGGACATGGTATCTTCCCTTGAATGTCCCTGATTCCTCGATGGCCATTTGATCACCTGGCCCTTCGACCACACAAATCGTGCCGTTTGCCCTACTCGAATCTCGGCAAATAGCGCATGGATCGTCGTCGGTCAGGTTGCAGCAGGTGGAACAGAGCCCTATGCTTTCTTTTACATCGAGAAGGCTCTGGGCCAGGCTGTGAGCCAATTCCCTGTTGCTTTTGAGGATGTGCAGGGCGACCCGTGAGGCCGATTTTTGTCCGATTCCCGGCAACCTCGAAAACTGGGCAATGAGCCTTTCGAGTGGAGGAGGATAGATTCCCATCATTCAATTCTCATGAGGTAAGGCCGGGGATATTAGGAATATTCATCCCCTGGGTTACTTTTCCCATCTCTTCGTTGACCATATTTTTTGCCCGATTCAAGGCGTCATTGACAGCGGCAAGGACTAAATCCTGAAGCATTTCAGTATCATCAGGTTCCACAACCTCGGGATCAATATGGATCGAAATAACCTCCTGGTGGCCGTTGGCCACGACAGTCACCATCCCGCCTCCGGCTGATGCCTCAACGGTCTTGTCTCCTAATTCTTCCTGAAGTTTGGCGATCTTGGCCTGAAACTTCTGGGCCTGCTTCATCATATTTCCCATATTGGGTATGCCTTTCACTTCTCTGCCTCCTTAGTCATTCTGAATTTTCATGGCGAATCGTCCCCGGTTTTTCAACGGGGATTTCTTTTTTGACCTCTCCCTGAAATATTTCAAGAACATCCTGAACGGGGGGAGGTAGATCGGCCCGCTTTTTTTTAAAGGACCCTGATTTTGCCTTGGGGGGGGCAACGGCTTTTTCGGTGGGTTTAGACAACGCGTCCACGAGCTTGATCTTTATGGTGCGTTTGAAAAAATCCCGGCAGTGAGCCGCCAGTTTGTCAGATCGTTCCTGATCGTCCAGATAGGTCGACGAAAAGGAATTGTCCCCTCGGGAAATTTCCACTATGTCATGGGTTGCACTTACCAGGGGCAATTCCCTTAATACATTGGCCATGGCCCGACTCTTAGAAGAGAGATACTTCATAAACTGGTCCCATTCTTCTTCTATCGTCCTGTTAGCCGGTTCCCGGATTTCCCAGGCAATGCCGGGATCCGAAAGATGATCGGTCTGCTGCACCGGTTGTTCGGAAAGAACGGCCGGGCCAAGGCGTTTTTCGAGGCCTTCGATTTTCCTCATCAATTCATCAAAGGAGAGGATCTCACCCAGCCCGCACAGTTTGACCAAAATGGTTTCCAGAACAAGGCGGGGATGGGTGGTGTATCTCAGGTCTTCCTCTCGTGCTATAAGAAGACTGAGTGATTGCTGAAGTCTTTCCCTGCCGGCCTTTTCGGCCTGACGCCTGATTTCCTCCATGTCACTGTCGGTCATGTCAATGAGATCGCTTTGTGACGAGATGAGACACACCAGAAGGTTTCGGAATTGATCCATGAGATCTCGGTAAAACTCTTTTAGATCATATCCGTAGTTATAAATTTTATCGACGATCTGAATACATTTTTCGGGCACCCCCTCAATGACGGCTTGGGATGTTTCAAAGAGAAGTTCCCGGTCAATGATGCCAAGTATATCCGTGATATCTTTATCCTCAACCTTGGAGCCGGTATAGGCAATGACCTGATCGAGAAGGCTTTGGGCATCTCTCATACTCCCCTCCGCCTCTCTGGCCAAAAGGGTCAGGCCGGCTTGGCTGATTTCAATGCCTTCCTGAGCGGTAACCCTGGCTAAGTGATCAACGATTTTTCCCGAAGGGATTCTCTTGAAGTCAAACTTCTGGCATCTGGAGAGGATTGTTATGGGGACTTTGTGAGGTTCTGTGGTTGCAAAAATAAATTTGACATGTGGCGGTGGTTCTTCAAGTGTTTTGAGGAGGGCATTGAAGGCCTGAAGGGTGAGCATATGCACTTCATCAATGATATAGACCCGGAACCTGCTGGACGAGGGCATATACTTAATATTTTCCCGGAGTTCTCTGATTTCATCGATACCGCGGTTTGATGCCCCGTCAATTTCCTGGACGTCGACCGAAGACCCGCTTGTGATCTCCTCACAGGAGTGGCATTTGTTGCAGGGAATACCGGGTTCACCCTCTACGCAATTTATGGCCTTGGCAAGAATGCGGGCAATGGAGGTTTTTCCTACGCCTCTCGCACCGCTGAAGAGATAGGCATGGGCCAATCGGTCGGTTTTGATGGCATTGATCAAGGTCTGGGTGACATGTTCCTGCCCGATAACATCCTGAAAAATCTGGGGTCGCCATTTCCGGGCGAGAACTTCATAAGCCATGTCAAGACCTGGATCCTTTTTCGTTGCGTGTCTTCTATGCCGGTCCGTAAAGTTTTTTTAAAAATAAAAAATCTGATGCTCAGGACCGGAATTCTCTATTGGTACCCTGCATTCGGCAAAAGAAAAGACGAATAATCGCTCCCTGCATCAATGTTGGGATATAAAAATGGCGGAGAGAGAGGGATTCGAACCCTCGGTACCACTTTTGGCAGTACACGCGATTTCCAGTCGCGCTCCTTCAGCCAGCTCGGACATCTCTCCGCGGTTTGCTAATGCGTAATTCAATATGTCGTCGGCCTCTTTTCGAAGCCGAGTCGTCCCCTTCATCATCGAGCAATGGACGCCATGATAACACATGCCACGAATGGGTTTCAATCATATCTTGTGGCGGAGAGGGTGGGATTCGAACCCACGTGCCCCGCTTCTAACGGGACAAGTCGATTTCGAGTCGACCCCGTTACGACCACTTCGGTACCTCTCCGCGCTATTTTTTGTTTCTGCCTTCGGGATTGAAAAAATCTCCGAATCAAATCAGAGCATTGCTCATCGAGAATGCCCGGGAAGACATCTATTCTGTGATTCAGGCGCTCGTCTTCAGCCACATTATACAGGGAACCGGCGGCGCCGCCCTTGGGGTCAAAGGCCCCGAAAACCAGGCGTGAGATTCTCGCATGAATGGCCGCACCCATACACATGAGACAGGGCTCAAGGGTAACGACAAGGGTCGCACCGCACAAACGGTAATTTTTAAATCGTTCCCCTGCCTTTCTCATGACCAGGATCTCTGCGTGAGCCGTGGGATCATGGCTTGAAATAGGGAGATTATGGGCCTTGGCCAGAATTTTTCCTTCGGGATCACTCAATACCGCGCCCACGGGAACCTCCCCTTTTGAAAAACCTTTTTCGGCCTCACCGAGCGCCAGGGTCATCAGATGGAAGAAGTCAACGGCCATAATATTTTTTTTCTATCACTTCTGTTAATGTGCGTCAACCGGATAGTCGGGATAGTGTCTGCCCTGGTCCATTATCGAGGCATTATCTGTCCCCCGTATTGCGGAGTTGCCTTCCTTCGTTCCTCCCGAGGGATAGCTCATACGTCGCAGTCGTCACTCCTCGCGCTCCCGCTCTTGAGCGGGATTTCGCAAGCTCAACTTGCAGACATCTCACACCTTGCCGGTGATCAGGAATTCCCCCGAATGTCCCGATTTCAGGCATGATATGCAATTTATGCGGTGGATCTAGGGGTTGGTAATAGAATAGGCATTTGGGTTTAGGCGTGATATTATAAAAGTTTAATTTGAATACAGGTATTAAAAAAGTCTCTGGCCACAAAAAATGTGCCTGAATGTGTTTAAAAGGACCAAATCGAAACAAAATGTTTTTGTGAGATTTAAGTGAGACCAGTGATCCCCAAAAGGAGTCGATAGAAAGTGAACTTTGAATCTACGCCCTTTGAGAGCACTTCGGTGCCTGAAGAAGATATCAGGAGGGAGAGAGAAAAGGCCCGCCGTATGAGGCGTTCGGCCTGGTGGATGAGGAAGACGCAAAAGGGAGAGTGTTATTATTGCCATCGCAGGGTGGGCAGGGGCAACCTGACAATGGATCATATCGTACCCTTGAGCCGGGGAGGGAAAAGCAAAAAGGGCAATGTCGTTCCTGCCTGCAAGGATTGCAATAACAAAAAAAAGTATCTCCTGCCATTGGAATGGGCGGAATACCTTACGTCTCTATCGGAAGAAAGCGCTTGATCGCTGGTCCTCAGGATCGTCTTACTTTCACCACCGTTCCTATGAGCTCTTCCTTATTCATCCCAAGATATTCCGAAGCCCGTCCCATATTGATCGCTATTTCCAGCCAGCAGGAACTGTTGATCAGGGCAAGGGGTTGCCCCTCGTCGACCTCGGAATAGGTAAGGTTGAGACCCCTTATGTCTAGATGTCCTGTTTCGATGACCGGAGGGGACGATTGCAGAAAATTTTCCAGGGTATTTTTGTGGATGTTGGTCGTGCAGTTACCGAAGTTGTCCACATGTGTGATTTGACCATATAGCACGCCTGCTTTCTGGTGGGGAAGCGGGGAGGTGAGTTTGATCGGGTCCTGGATGGACGGGCCCAATCTGTCCAGAGGAACGCCAAGGGAGATATGCGCTGAAACCGGAGCAATGATTTCCCTTCCGTGAAAGGTGTGGGTAATATGGGGTAAAAAATATTGACTCTCGGTGAGGTGGAAGATTGCGGATGCCGGGTAGTCAAAGATGACAGGGGAGAACAGGCCATTGTCCGGTCCAACGAAATAATGCTTTCCGGCCTGAAGGGCAATCAGGCGTCTGTCACTCCCAACGCCCGGGTCCACAACCCCTAAGTGCACCGTACCCTGTGGGAAATAGGAGAAGGTTTCGTGAATCATGGAGGATGCCTGGCGAATAGCCCCCGCCCGGATGAGATGTGTGATGTCGATGAGTTCCGCCCTCGGATTGATTGAAAGAATGAGGCCTTTCATCATCGCCACATAGGGATCTCCCAGACCGAAATCTGTCGTAAGTGTTATAATGCCGGAGGGTTTCATGCCCTGACCCGGACGAGTTTTGGCAGGATGTCACCGGCCTTTCCAAGAATGGAAATGTCCACTTTCTCGGATTGAGGGGTTCTTTCGAGATTGATCTCCGCAACCAGTGCCCCGTTCCTCTTTGCCTCCATGGAAAGAGATGCCGCCGGTTGGACCACGGCGGAAGTGCCGATAACGAGCATTATCGCGCAATCACTGGAGGCCTTGACGGCCCTTTGCAGAAGGTCATAATCCAGTGATTCGCCAAACCAGACGACATGGGGTCTCAGCAGGCCTCCACATGCCTTGCATTTTGGCAAGGCACCCATATCGGAGGCATAATCCAGCGTAATATTGTTGCATTCCGTGCAACGCAGCTTCCACAGATTCCCATGGATTTCCAGGATGTTTTGACTGCCCGCCTTCAAGTGAAGTCCATCCACATTTTGGGTGATGAGGGTGAACGCGGGTATCTCGGCTTCCAGATTCACCAAGGCCTTGTGGGCGGGATTGTAAGTGATGCCGTTAATCAGATGGCGCCGCCAATTGTAAAACTCCCAGACCAGCTTCGGGTCCCGGGCAAACCCATGGGGAGTCACGAGGTCCATGACGTTGTGATTGCGCCATAAGCCATCCTCTCCTCGAAAGGTAGGAACGCCACTCTCGGCTGATATCCCGGCTCCCGTAAGGACTGTAACACGTTGCGCTTCCCTTAGCTTTTGTTGTAATGTTTTAATTCCTTTTTCCATAACTCCGAAATTACTTGAAAGGATCTGCTAAGTCAAGGCAATAGAACTCAAATAGGGCTTGAAATTCAATGATGGGCTGGAAATGGACTTGTTCTATCGACGGCATCCATTTGAGAATGTCGGTTCGGTTAGGGGATCATAGAAAATCTAAAATGTTGATATTCGAAACTATCTGTGGTATCCACTTTCTATCTTAAAATAAGGCTGCACCTATTTCTTTAATCGTGATTTTTCATCTAACGTTCCCGTTCTTTTTCGCGCCTATTCGTCCCGTAAAAACTACTAAGAAAACCACTTCAATATGAAACGGTGCGTTCATCCTGTTTAGACACAAAATGATTGTCGAGAACTGTTTAGCTTTTTGAAAAAAGATTGTCATGACCCAGGACCTTCATTTTTTTCAAAAGGCTAAACTTATATAACAAAAGATGAAAGGAGAGATGAGATGACTGCAAAACTGATCAAAGGCACTGATATTCGAGAGGAAATTCTTAAGGAAATTGAGGAGGAAGTTAGCAAAATAAAAGAGGAACACGGCATCGTTCCCGGTCTGGTGACGATCCTGGTAGGAGAGAATCCGGCTTCGATCTCCTATGTAACCCTTAAGGTCAAGACGGCCGAAAGAGTCGGCTTCAAAGAGGTGCAGGATAACCAGCCTGAAGACATCACTGAAGAAGATCTGCTCGCCCTGATCGATAAATACAATCAGGATGATTCCATTCACGGAATCCTGGTCCAATTACCGCTTCCCAAGCAAATCGACGAAAAGAAAGTGCTCAATGCTATTGATCCCGATAAAGATGTCGATGGCTTTCACCCCGTGAATGTCGGCCGGCTCATGATCGGAGGGGATGAGGTGAAATTTCCTCCCTGCACCCCGGCCGGAATCCAGGAAATGATTGTGAGAGGCGGTGTTGAGACGAAAGGGGCGGAAGTGGTCGTCGTAGGGCGTTCAAATATAGTCGGCAAACCCATCGCCAATATGATGCTGCAAAAAGGCCCGGGCGCCAATTCAACGGTGACCATCATTCATACGGGAACCAAAGATCTGGCCTCTCACTGCTCCCGCGCCGACATCCTGATCGTAGCAGCCGGTGTGCCGGGTTTGGTGAAGCCCGATTGGATAAAGCCTGGGGCCTGCGTGATTGATGTAGGCGTTAACCGGGTCGGAGAAAAAATTAGTGAAAAGACAGGGAAGAAAGTGGCGATCCTCAAGGGGGATGTGGACTTTGATGCGGCTAAGGAAATCGCAGGATGGATTACGCCTGTGCCCGGCGGCGTCGGACCCATGACGATCACGATGCTGATGAAAAATACGCTTAAATCTCTCAAAATAAGGCTGGGTATCAATTGATCTCTTCGATCTTGCGAGGCCGAATGCTATTTTATTCGGGCTCGCAACTGGTCGATTTTTTTGATGATAGCCTGTAGATATTTTTCAAGCTCACCCGCCTTTTGAAATCTCCGGTCAGGTTCTTTTGTTAGAACTTTGTCAAGAATCTGCTCACAGGGCCTGGGTATTTTTGGGTTGATGGTTCGCGGGGAGGGGTGTTTGTTTTGAGTGATTTGGTAGAATAGACTGGTGAGGTTGTTTCCATGAAAGGGTAACATGCCGGTCAATAATTCAAAGAAAACCACGCCTAATGAGAAGATGTCCGAACGGCCGTCTATTTCGTAACCGTTAATCTGTTCCGGAGACATGTAGCTCGGCGTTCCAAGTATCACTCCGCTTTTGGTCTTGGAGGAGGAGACGGCCTTGGCAATGCCGAAATCCGTTACTTTCACCGCGCCATTGTTAAGGAGCATGATGTTCGCAGGTTTGATGTCCCTGTGGATGACGCCCTGACTGTGGGCGTAATCCAGGGCATTAGCGGTCTGGGCTACAATGGAAAGGACTCTTCGTAGTGAGAGAAGGTGTTCTTTCTTGCAATATTTCTGAAGGCTTTCTCCCTCCAGGTATTCCATGGCAAGATAGGAAAGGTCGTAGTCTTCACCCACATCATAGATGGAGACAATCGTGGGATGAGAAAGTCGTCCCGCAATTTCGGCCTCCCGCAGGAACCGATCCTTGACCTCTCTGATCTTCTCCTCTTCGAATTCATCGGAAAAGCGTATGGTCTTAATAGCCAAAAGGCGATTTATTTTGGGGTCTTTCGCTTTATAGACGATCCCCATGGCTCCCTGGCCCAGTTCTGAAAGGATTTCGTATCTACCCACAGTGGGTTTTGTTTCGAGATCGTCGGAGACCATTATTTTGGAGTCCTTGTTCCCTTCGTAGCCAGCCAGGGCCAGTGGACCGAGCATCTTTTTCAATTTGGGAATACGCTCATTCAACGCCTTGTAATTTTTGTCGATTTGGGTGATGTATTCGTAAACCGCCACCGCCTTGTTGATCATCCTTTTTCTTTCGTAATCCAGTCCCAGGTTATAGATGACGTCCTTCAGGGTTTCATCAAGGGGACATTTCCTGAATTTTTCAAAGGCCAGATCAAGCAAACCCTGGCTTTGAAAACTCAATCCCAGCATTCTGTTTGTTTCTATACTCTCTTTGGAACTAAGCCCCAGTGTCTTTTCCCTGATGACGATGTCCCGAATCATGGAGACGGCATACACCGTAAATACGGCAAGGCAGATATAGGCGGCCTTGAACCAGACATCCAGGGCCATAAAGGCCACAAAAGAAAACATGAAGATGGAAAAAAGGATTGCGGCGGTCATACCCAGGCGATTCAGAAAGTTGAAGCGGGGCAAAAAGACGGAGGAAGCAAGAGTTAACAGGAGGAGGATAAGGGCTTCAATATATATCATGGCATCAGGGCGTTTAAGGTAACGTCCCAGCATCAGGTTCTCTATGATATTGGCCGTCAACTCAACATGGGGCATCTGGAGATCAACGGGTGTACTAACGGTTGCACCGCCTTCGGCCGTGTAACCGATGAGCACAATCTTGTTTTCAAATACTGCAGGGACCTTTTTTACGTTTAAAATATCAATGAAGGAATAGTAGGGAAAAGATCGTCTCGCTCCTTTGAATTTGAGAAAAATCTCTCCATTTAGGGTGGGTATGACCGTGTTGTTTAATTGAATTCCTTTGTTGGGAGTCATGACGTCATCCGGCCGTTTTCCAAGATAATCCAGGGCCAGACGCAGGGGCATGGAAGGAATAATATGGCCTCTGTAATTGATAAACAGGGGATGAATATAGCCTTTTAATAATGCGTTGGGCGACAGGTTGATATGTCCCAATGCATGGCAGCTTTCAGACAATTCATCATAGGGCGTTGTCAAGCGGTATGCCCTCAAAATATCATTGCGATTGACGTTAAATTTCAGGGCCTTATTCCTCAAAAAGGAATCTTCGGGCAGGACCAGTTCGGCATCATATTTCCCGAAGGTCCCTCTGACGGGGAAGACCGCGTTTCCACATGCCTTTACGGCCTCGACCAAGATGGTATCATTGTCCAACCTTTTTTCGATGTCGCTCAGGTTTTCCAGAAGCCACGGATTTTTTAAATTTGAATCTTCGCGATTCAAAATGGCCTTGCGCAGTTGTTCGACCTCCTGGAGGCCCCGATTGTGTTCTTTTTCGCTAAAGAGGAGATCCACCCCGATCAGTTTGGCACCATTGTTTTTAAGAATGGTGATCATATTTGCGATGATTGATCGCGGCCACGGCCATGGACCCAGATGCTCCAGGCTCTTTTCATCGATATTTACGATGGCGATTTTGTTTTCCTTAATGGTTTGAGGAAGGTCCAATCGCATCTCGATGCCGTAAATGACCTTTTCAAGGGATTCGAAGCCCTCAAACGCCATGCGGGAAAAAAAAACAAATAGGCCGGCAATAAGGATTCCGATGAGTAAATCTGTTGATTTTAGAGAATACCTCTTCATGTTATAGCGAAGGAGATAGAAGATTTTGTTTTTTGGTTAGGTGAAGTTACGCTTATTAGGGAATGCTAGATGTCGAAAAAATAAAGAAAAATATTTAAAAATTGAAAGATCTATGTAAATCATTTAACCTTAGAAAATAATTGACGATATTAAATCGACAGCGTGATGTCAAAAGAATTCCGGTCCCCCTTTCCGGTTTGTGCTTGAAAATAGATTTAAGGCATAATAGATTAAATATCAAATATATGGGAAACAAAAACTCAAAAGTCGGCCCACATGACCCTCCTTACTTGAAAAAGATCTCAGTCTCTCGACGTAAGCTCGGAGATCTGCTGGTTGAGACCGGCCTTCTGCCATTCGATAAACTTGCTTCGGCCCTTGAAGCTCAGGGTGAATCCGGCAAGCGGCTGGGACAGATACTCATTGAAATGGGGCTCATTACGGAAGAGGAAATGGCCTTTGCCCTGGCTATGCAGTTAAAGATTCCCTATATCGATCTCAGTCACCATGGGATAGAATCTCAGGTCATCGAATGTGTCCCTGAGGAAATATCCCGGAAATTTATCTGTCTTCCCATATCCCTAAAAAACAGCATCCTGGATGTGGCTATGGCGGACCCTCTTGATCTCAATATGATCAAGGATCTCCAGTTCATCACCGGATATAGCATCCAACCATCGATATCGACTTCCAGCCAGATTATAGAGGTTCTTCAGAAGCACTATCACCCCGAAAAGACGATTTCTGAAGTGGTTGAGGAATATGATAATGAAGACCTCCTTGAACTTCTGCCCGAAACGGAGATCAAAGAGGACGAAGAGGAAGATGACCTAGAGGCCATGAGAAACTCGCCTTTTGTCAAAATGGTAGATTTGATTATCAAAAATGCCATTCAGAAAGGGGCAAGTGATGTTCACATTGAGGCACAGGAAAATCAGGTCAGGGTTAGAAACCGAATCGACGGGGTATTGCAGGACTCCATAAGGCTGCCCAAATGGACGCAACCCATTATCGTTTCTCGCGTTAAGGTCCTTGGAGGAATGGATATAGCGGAGAGGCGCCTCCCTCAGGATGGAAGGATAAAGGTGAGGTCCAAAAGCCTTTCGGTTGATCTGAGGGTTTCTTCTCTTCCCACCTATTATGGCGAGAAGGTGGTCATCCGCATCTTGAACAAGCAGGAGTCCTTTCTTACTATCAGTGAACTCGGCTTTTCCAGGAGAAACCTGGATACAGTCAACCGCTTTATCAAACAATCCCAGGGAATGTTCCTGATAACCGGGCCCACCGGAAGTGGAAAGACCTCGACTCTTTACGCCTGTATGCGTGAAATCAGATCCGATGAAATGAATATCGTTACGGTTGAAGATCCTGTGGAATATGAACTCCCGGGTATCAATCAAGTGCAGATTAATGAAAAAGTGGGCCTGACCTTCCCCTACATCTTGCGCTCGATACTCAGACAGGATCCCAATGTGATCATGGTGGGGGAAATCAGGGATGCCGAGACGGCCGAGATCGCTCTTCAGGCCTCTTTGACCGGCCACCTGGTTTTGTCAACCCTTCATACCAATGATGCCCCGTCGGCCATCACGCGTCTTATCGATATCGGTATGCCCCCCTATATGATTGCTTCATCGATTGTAGGGGTTGTGGCCCAGAGGCTGGTTCGGAAAATTTGTCAAGTGTGCAAAGAAGAGTATGTCCCCAATCCGGAGTTGCTGAGTCGTCTGGGCCTCGACAACAAAGCCCTTCCATTTGCCTTTTACCGTGGAGCGGGCTGCCCCAAATGTGGCAATCTGGGGATGAAGGGCCGAACGGTCATCGATGAAGCCATGATCGTCGGTCGAAAGATCAGAGAGCTCATCCAGTCGGGGGCCTCCGTCGATCAGGTTAGGGAGGCCGCCATGGCCACCGGCATGACGACCCTGGGCATCAGCGGCCTGAAAAAGATCGAACTGGGGATTACCACCATCGATGAGGTGTTGAAGGCCGTCCAGCAGAAGGAGGAATTGACAACCATCTGTCCTCATTGCGGAAAAAGCGTCAGCCTCGATTTTAAGGATTGCCCCTATTGCAAAGAAGCACTGGTCCCCACCTGCAGTTCTTGCGGGAGGGTCGCTCAACCGGATTGGATCGTATGCCCTTATTGCCGAAATGACTTGAAAAAAGAGAGAAAAACCCGCACCTTCTCCCTATGATTCCCGGCCATTTATGTCTTGACTAATGATCCATTTTTTCCTAAGTCTACCTTATCGCCTCACAATCAAGAATTTATTTTTAGGTAAAAGTGATCTAAATGCGGTGTAAATATCATCCCGACCGCCAGGCCGAACAATTTTGTGTGAGCTGTGGTATTCCCCTTTGCCGTGACTGCGCCGAAGAGACCAGGCCGGGACAATACTATTGCTTTCAGTGCGCGATGCTCCAATCCGTCTCAGAGGTCGGCAGTGGTATCCTCGACAAACGGGAAAGGGCCTCTGAGAAAAAACTGAAAGAAAAGAAAAAGTGGGGTCCTTTCCACTACTTCGTGATTGCCTCATCTGTATTGATCCTGGTGATGTGGGGGGTCATTCTGTTCGGTGGGCAAAAACCGCCCGCAAGTGGGGTTGATTTTACCAGCCAACCCCGACTTCTCCTCTTCATGGTGGATACTTCACTCAAACGTTATGCCTATTACGAGGGGAATCGATATCCCTCCACCCTGAAAGATCTCATTCCTAAATATTTGTCCTTCCGTGAAAAGGACCTTTATCTGCTCGATCGACTGTCCTATCAGAGGGATTCAAAGATGGGATATATGCTTTCCTTGTCAAAAGCTGTTCCGGGGCAAATGAAAATAACGATCTCTTCCAAGGGAATTGCCTATGAGCCCCCAACGGACGGAGGGGTCTAGATGCAACGGGAGTCAGGATTTACACTGATTGAATTGATCGTAACCGTCGGCATCATGGGCATCCTGGCCGCGACGGCCGTGCCCGCCTATCAGACTTGGCGACAACGGGCTCAAGGGTCCGAGGCGATTGTCATGATGAAGCAAATCATGGACGGGCAAATCATGTACTATCTTGAAAAGGATAAATTTTTTCCCGATGTCGGAGCGTTGATTATTATCCCTCCCCGCGAGCCGCTCACGGCACTGGAAAAGCAGTGGATCGAGCAGATCAAGGATTCTCTGAAGGTTGGTATTCCTTCCGGCCACAGACTCGAATACACTATTATCAATCATGACGCCTTTTGCAATGTGATGATAAAGGCCCCTTTTCCTCTCTTTCGAAACGGCCAAACAGAACTTCATGGGCAGTTGGATACGGCAGGAAAGGTGACCCTTTTTACGGGAGGCGCTGGCGGCTAAGCCGAACAGGAAGTTTTTTTATCTTTTGATATTTTTTTACTCCATAAGATCCACGCATGGATCCGTGGGAGGTATCTTTTTTGGGCCGCCCGCTTGTAAATGAGCCCTCTACTAGATAATCAACATGTCCTTTAATCTTTTCGTGCAAAATGTATTGAGCAGTGGGTTGATATTATCCGATCCGGAAAAGGTTCGGAAATTTATAATACTCAACATATTCCTGCTGGTGTTTATGATCGTAGCTCCGCTTCTGGGGCTTTTTTATTGGGCAATAGGTGCAAGATATCTTTTTTACGCGACCCTTTGTGCCGCGCTTCTAATGGTTCCGGCCTTTTTTCTCTTAAGAAAAACAAAAAGTATTCAATGGGTCGGAAATTTTGTCATCCTCGTCCTCTGGGGCTCGCTGCTTTATATTTCGTGGAATACGGGAGCCGTGACCCATGAGGGTGTGCTCAGACCTTCCTGGATTCTGAATGGGGGGCTTATCCTCTTTGCCATTTTTTTAAACGGCTATCTCTGGGGAACCGTTTGGATAAGCCTGGTTTTCGCGGAGACGGGGGTTGTCGTTTTTCTCTTCCGCAGGGGGTACTCCTTTCCTGACGTCATTCCAAACGAGCTCTCAGCCGTCTATGCCCTTGGCGCCTATATGCTGAGCCTTTTGGCCCTTATTTCCCTTGCCTTTTTGTTTGAGAAAGTGCGATCGGATGCCTCGCTCCGGGAGCAGGAAAAGGCGGCCGCCATTAGAGAATCGAAAAAGTATATCGATGATATCCTGGAAAGATCCCCTGTCCCGACATTTATCATGGACAGAAACCATCGGATCATTCAATGGAATCGGGCCTGTCAGGATCTTACGGGCGTTTCCGTCGGTGATATTCTCGGGAAGGGTGTATGGGAGGGCTTCGATATTGACGGCCGTGGCAGTATCGCCGACCTGGTCCTGGACAATCCGAATGCCATAGAAGAGACCTATGGGGACAGCATTGTGTCAAAGGGCGCGGATGGATGGTTTGAATTGGAGATGTTTTTGCCCAAACTGGGCGGCGGACAGTCAGGGCTCATTGCGGTCTCGCCGATCGCGGATAACGGCGGCAACATCAGGGGCGCGATACAAACTTTCCAAACCTTGAGGGTTCAAGGCAGGGTGCCCGATATTTTAAAAGACGGGGTCCCGGGCGCCATGAATGAGTTTTATCACAGTCCGGTTTTTAGAATCGACAGGCAGGGCGAAATCGTTTACTGGAACAGAGCTTGCGCGGAGGCATTGGGCTATGATGCCCCGGAGATGATCGGGAAGAGTCCCTTCGTTTTCCTCTCCAAGAGGTATCGGCCGATATTTAAAGAAACGTTGATCAGGGCATTTCGGGGTGAGGACGGCGATCACAAGTCATGGAAATATTATTCAAAGGAACATAGACCCGTATATGTCCAGGCCAGGGTTTATGCCGTGGGGGACCCATCCGGGCGAGCCAAAGAGTGCCTGGTAGTCAATACAGATATCACGGATTTACGCCTGAGAATGAAGAAGTTGGAGCTCTATGCTGCAAACACAAAAGAGAAGCTGAAAAAACTGACGGGTGAGCACAACATGCTCAAGCGGAATATCGCGACGTTTATTCGAAAAAAAGAAGATTGAGAACACGGGGAGACCGGATTGTTGAAATCCGGGGCACCTCACACAACTTCGTAAACCATGATCTCCGCGGATTTTCCTTTGACCTTTCTGTGCCCGACTCTTCTTATTTCGACCTTTCCTTTGACACGGCGGTATGTCTCTTCTCCGATAAGAATTTGGTTCGGTTCGGCAAGGGATTCCAATCTTGAGGCAATATTGACCGCATCCCCGATAACCGTATAATCCGTTCTCTTGGGCGATCCGACATTTCCGGCAACGACCCGACCGGTATTTATGCCGATACGGATGTGGAGATCCCTGTCCCATTGGGCCTTTTCCCGCATCTTCGCCAGTTCTTGCAGCATCTCTTTGGCCGCCATAATCGCTCTTTCGGAATCGTCCTCCTTTTCCACCGGGGCTCCGAAAACCGCCATAAGCCCATCTCCCACATATTTATCCAGGGTTCCGTCATATTTGAAGATAATATCGGTCATGCTTGAAAAGTAGTGGTTCAAGAGCAGATTGACCTCTCGTGGAGGCATTTCCTCCGAGAGGCGAGTAAAACCGACGATGTCCGTGAACACAATGGTGGCGGTAAGCTCATTCGGTTCCATGAGTTCCTGCCCCCCCTTGACAACCATATCGATGATTTGGGGAGGGATAAACCTTTCCAGTCGGTTTCTCGTTCGTTCTTCCTGGCGGATTTGCTGGTTAAGGCTGGCCTGCTCTATAACCATAGCCATTTGGCTCCCTATGGCCTTCAGAAGTTCAAGGTCGTCTTGGGTGAACTGGTTGTCAAATCGCACACTATCCAGCTGGATTACGCCAATAATCTTTTCATTTTTCCAAAGAGGGACGCAGATAGCGGATCGGATCTGTTTGATAAAGAGGCTCTTGGCATGATCCAGACGATTGTCATTCATGGCATTTGATGTCAGCAGGGCGACCTTGTCGCGAATAACCCTTTTAATAATCGTGCGACTGGCCTTCAATTCTCTTTTGTTTCTCTTTTCACCGTCTCTTGATTTGACCACCACAGGAACGAGTTCATCTTTCTCTTCTTCCCCCGTGAGAATTAAAAAGCCGTAATCCGCATCAATGATCACGAAAATTAAATCCATGATCTTGTTGAGGAGTTCGTTAAAGTCATGAATGGAATTCAGCCGTTTGCTGATTTCATAGAGCACAAAGAGGACCTTGTTGCTCCTCTCAAGGGATGAAAGTTCAGCCCTGACTTTTAGGCTTTTTTCAACGTTCAAGGAAGGCCCTGACAGGGGTTCCAGCCGGGGCAACTTGCGAGAATCCATGGAAATCAGAAGTGCTTGAGATTCCCTTTGACCGACCGGTTCAGTACTGGTTTCAATGACTTGTTGCCGGCCCTTTTCATCCTCACTTTCTGTAGTCAGGATCAAGGAGTCGCCGGGTGTAGATGTCTCCTTGTTATCGGTCAGAAAAACGATTCTGGCGGGGCCGATTCCTATTTGATCGCCGTTATTGAGTAGGATGTTCTGGATAGACTTGCCGTTAACCTCAGTCCCATTGAAACTTCCCAGGTCTGTCAGCAAATAACCCTCTTTGGTCTCGATCATCCTTGCGTGATAGCGTGACACGGAATGATTTGAAAGGACCACATCGTTATCCCTGCTGCGTCCCAGGGTGATTTCCTTGTTTGATAAGGAAAGGGTATGAATTCGTCCTTCAACGCCCATGATGCGGATCGTCGGCATGTTTTGTTCTCCACGAGTGTTAGCGCTCTTCAAAGGACAGTAACACAACGGTTATATTGTCCAATCCTCCGGCGAGATTAGCTTCCAGTACCAACGACAGCCCAATCTTGTAAAGGGATTTGTCCCTGCTGACATGGCATTTTTCCAGTATTTGGCGGTCATCAAGCATGTCATAGAGACCATCAGAGCAAATTAGAAACAAATCACCTTTAGTAATTTGTGTTCGCGATATGTCGATTTTAATATCTTCTTGTATCCCCAGGGCATTGGTCAGAATATGCCTTTGCTTGTGTTTTTTGGCCTCCTCCGAAGTCAGTCTTCCCTCCTGAACCAGTCTTCCTACATAGGTGTGATCTTGGGTCATCTGGTCGAGTTTTCCAGCCCGGATTCTATAGAGCCGACTATCCCCCACATGTGCAATCGCAAGATGATCCTTCTCTATAAGGAAACCCGTTAGGGTGGTTCCCATGCCGTGTGTCTCGGGAAGTTGCTCGGCCGTCTGCAAAATTCGGAGATTAGCCAGAACCGTGCCCTCATAGAGTCGATTCTGTTCCGGAGTCAATCCCTCTTGGGCTTTAACCGGCCAGGTGTTGACATCGGAGCGGGAGTGAATGACGAATTCTTCGATGCAGTTGACGGCTAACCGGCTGGCGGTTTCACCCGAGGCGTGGCCGCCCATGCCATCAGCTATCAGATAAAGTCCCGCGTTGTCATTACAGAGGTAGCTGTCCTCATTGCGGTTGCGGCGTTTACCTACGTCGGAAAAGCCAAAAGAAAGAAATTCCATGGATATGTTTCCTGAAAGCAATTGAAAACGGGATCGATCGGCCGTTTTGTCGAAAGCGGCAAGAGCCACCCGTCTCCACAGCCATTTCCATGCCTTGAAGAAGCGCACAATAATTTCAGGTTTTGGGAGGCCCGAATACAAAAATTCATTCATCCTTCTATATGATTGTTTGAAGAATGGTGTCAATTCCTAATTTTGGATGAAAGAGTATCAAAGGGGAAATAAAGGCGTGGGTTATCTGGAGGCTACCATAGCCAGTTACCGTTCTTGTCCCACCGGCTGTTCACCCTGATGCCGATTTTTGACAAGATGTGATGAAAGAGAAAACGTCTGGTTCCTTTGAAGTAACCGAGATCGTCGCAGTGCTGATGAGGCTTGTAACCCTGGTCAAGGGCCTCAGTCAGCGTCAAGGTCTGAGCCGTTTTACCGGCCACACAGATATAATCGAAATGAATGGAATGGTAGAGCTTGTCCTCAAGGGTGACGACGACGACGGTATTACTCGGCATTTTTTCGTTTACGGTGATATAAATACTCAGAAAGAAACCGACCAAGAGAAGACTGATCAGTACGACAATAATGACTTTGTATCTTTTCACCATGCGCTATTGTCCTATTGATGCGTGTGCTGATCCCTTTCTTGCCTTTCAGGCAGTTCGTAATGAAATCAAATCGAATACCGTTTCAAGCAGGAATCCGCATGAGTTACGTGTGAGTAAGGGAATAGGGAAGTCAGTTCTTTTTTTCGTCATCAATCCTGGGAACCGGAACCTTGAAAAATTCTATTCCTTCATCCTGCATGACCTTTTCTTCCGCGGCGGTTGCAAATCCCTTGATGTTTTTCTTGTCCGTGACCCCATAATGCATTTTCAGGGCTTCTTTGGCAAAGTCGGGGCCGACGTCATCAAAGTTTTTGTTGACATAATTCACGACCTCCATGGCCAGCCGTCGATAATCGATGAACCCTTCCATGTCCATGTTGTCACCATCTTTTCGGGAAGAGCTTTTCGTGACCACGGGAGAGATGACTCTTCTGATATTCCTGTCATTGCAGTAAGGGCAAATGACGAGATTCTGGGCATTTTGCTCTTCAAAGGATTCAATGTTTTTGAACCAGCCTTCAAATATGTGGCCTTGGGCGCACTCTAGATCAAATGCAATCATGGCGGATACACGCTGCCTGTTGTAATGATTTGGCGGTTCCGGTTGCTGTGTCCGGTTCTTCTATTTCTCAGCATAGAGCACGGCCAGAATTCTCGTGGCCTCATTTCCGTAACATCTGGCCAAATGTGGTACGGTGGAATCATAATAAATGGCATCCCCCTCTTCCAAAATATGGCTCTCATCCCCCAGCCTGACCTCCATCTTTCCCTCCAAAACAAAGATGAATTCCTGTCCTTCGTGGGAAGATCTTTCATCTTCAATCTCTGAAGGTGCAAGCGTCATGAGAAAGGGCTCCATATGTCTGTCCCTTTTGTGAGGGGCCAAGGACTCATATTCATAGCCAAAACGTTCCACCTTCTTCGAATCAAACCGGGAAATCACTTTTCGATCAGCTTTTTTTACAACCGTATAGGCCTTCTTTCCCTCTCCAGATATGAAATAGCCGATTTTCATTTCAAGGGATTTTGCCAGCTTCGTGATAAGTCCCAGGGGAGGGGTAATGTCACCCTTTTCGATTTGAGTGAGCACGTCCACATGAATATCCGTTCTCTGGGAGATATCACGGAGGCTCAATTCCCGTTTTTCCCTGACTATCCTCACCCTCTCCCCTAAACTGACGAGAGCTGTATCTTCCGAGGGTTTCTGTCCAATGCTGTCGATAAAGGCCCTCTCCTGGTCCCCGCTTGCCATCTGATCGACATCTTTTATGAAATTTTCGTAGGCATCCTCTGTCCTGTTTTTATTGTTATCCGGCATGGTTATACGACCCCTCTTGTACAGGAAAAAGAGTGAACCCAAAAAAAATCGGCCAGTGACAATAAAATATACCCATTATTATCACCTCCGGGGACACTTGGTCAAGTTCAGGTTATAATTATGTATTTTGCGTAAAATGGCTAGGCGGGAGTAGAGGCCTCAAAGGTTTTCGAAAATCCGGAACCTTTGGTATTTGCACCGAATATTACTTGCCCCGGACAGGCCGGTATCACGGATCGGGTGTCCCTCTTTCAAAATTCCAGGGTATCTTCGTATGCAAGGCCTTGTTCTCCAGCATGTCTTTTTGGAAAAGATCAGACAGCCTTTCATAGACAGGGCCGGGCCTTCCGGTGCCTATGGGTTTTCCGTCGTAATTTACAACCGGGATAATATTGATGGAGGTGCCCATCAATATTATTTCAGAAGAATTGTATGCCTCCTGTTGGGAAATCCTGTCAAATTTAACTTCCTTGAGGAGCCCGGTCGCAATCGTTGTTTCTGCGAGTTCGAAAACACGTTTGGCCGTTATACCCGCCAGGGTTTTTTCGAAACCCGGAAATTTCAGCACGCCTTCCGGCGATAGAACGGCCATGTTCTCCGTCGATCCCTCAGTCAGATACCCCTCCTCATCCAAGGCGATGGCATATTGACAACCTTTCATGACAGCTTCCCTTTTCATGAGTACATTCGGAAGGTAGTTGCAGGATTTAATCTTGGCAAAAAAGGATTTCTTGACGGGGACAAGACTGGTGACAACCGGGATGCCCTTCGAATAATAGTCATCCGGAGGCCTATGGTACCGAAGGACGTTGATATACATCTGGCTTTCGGGACAATCAAAGGGGTTCGCAGAAAAACTCCCCGGCCCGCGTGAAAGAAGCACACGGATGAGACAGTCCTCTTCATTCCCCTTTATAACCAGGGTCTCAATCAGCTCTCTTACTCGGGAATAGTCTGGTGGGGGTTTCAGAGACACGGCATGGGCCGAATCTTCAAGCCGTTCAAGGTGAGCCTCCAGTTGGTACATGTTGCCCTTCAAGCATCTCGTGACGTCGAAGACACCGTCTCCCCTGTGTGCAAGATGGTCGTCAATGGGAATCATCATAAGATCGGGATCAGTCACATAACCTCGCCATTGGCTGGAATACATGACAAGATAATCGGTCTGCCACGGCCTTTTTTCCGGAAAGAGTTGCGAAAAAAAGGTCTCTTTGTCGATAAGCTTAAGATTCATGCCTGTTTGACCTCAGCCGGTTAAATAAAGCGGTTTGCGTTTCATCGACTCTGATAGGAATCTCAGGGGATGCGATCGCCTTGAGTGGATGCGCTTGAGGCAAACCCTTGACACCGGCAATTCCTAAACCTATCATAGCCTGCATCTTTTTTCGTAAAATAGATAAAAGAAGAGGGAAAATCAATTGATTTCTGTGAAAAGTGTACGTTTCGATGTCTCGGCTTTTGGGGGTTCGGGACTTTAATGAATCATGATGTCATTTTTTGCGGAGTCCTGTCGGTGAGGGGATGAATCATGCACGAAAAACAGTATGTTGTTGATGAGCTAACCAGGGATGATCCCTGGCGAATGTTTAACATCATGGCCGAATTTGTGGAAGGCTTCGACGTCATGCCCGAAGTTCATCCTGCTGTCACCATTTTTGGGTCAGCCAGGGTGCATCGCAATAGCCAAGCCTATAGAAACACAGAGAATGTCGCCCGCTCCTTGGTCGAGAGCGGTTTCAACGTCATTTCAGGTGGAGGCCCCGGGATCATGGAAGCGGCAAACAAAGGCGCCACAGAGGCAGGCGGCAAATCCGTAGGTCTCCATATCCATCTTCCCAATGAACAGCAGCCCAACAAATATGCTAATGTGCGGCTGGATTTTAAGTATTTTTTCATAAGAAAGGTCATGTTCGTCAAATATGCCGTCGCCTATATCATCATGCCTGGTGGGTTCGGAACCCTGGACGAACTTTTCGAGGCACTGACTTTGATTCAGACAAAAAGGATAAAATCTTTTCCCGTAATTCTTATGGATACGACCTATTGGAAGGGCCTGGTTGAATGGCTCGAAGGTACTTTAATCAAAGAAAAAGTCATCTCAGAATCGGATCTCGACATCTTTCACCTTGTGGATACACCGGAGGAGGCGGTAGACATTATCAAGAGGCGGATCATTGTCTAAGGCCGTCAGCCATGAAATGGGTCTGCTTCGGGATGCGGCTCTCGCACAAAGCGTAGATCTTACCTGCGAACACCTGGGGTTATTCGGCACCTATTTGGACGAACTTGTGGACTGGAACCGGCGCATCAACCTGACCGGACTTCGGGACCGGGAGCGGATTGTCGTAGACCTGTTCCTCGACTCTCTTGTGCCTGTTCCCTACCTCCCGACAGGTGGAAGGTTGCTCGATGTGGGTTCCGGAGCCGGCCTGCCCGGCCTACCCATTAAAATTTCCAGCCCGGATCTTGAAGTGGACCTCCTTGAGCCCTATTCCAAGAAAGTAAGCTTTTTGAACCAGATGATCAGGCTTTTAAGACTGGATGGGGTGGCCGTTATCAGAGGCCGTATCGAACAGGAAAAGAACCTGCTCGATCCCGCCGGTTATCATGTGATTACGGCGCGAGCCTTGGCAGATCCGGCCCAAATTGTCGTATGGTGTGCTCCCCACTTGAGGGTCGGTGGAAGGCTGGTGGGGTTTCTGGGTCACAAAGGAGAGGAAAAACTGTTGAAATATCGATCAATTATTCTTGAAAACGGCTTGGAGCTCATTCAAACGATTAATTATCTTCTTCCGGGAAAAGACTCCGAAAGAACCACCGTTATATGGGAGAAGAGGGCAAAATGATTCGGGAGCATTGGCCGCGGATAAGACCCTGAAGCCGGATTCACCTGGGCCGTTTTTCTTCAGGCCCATGGATTCCCTCTTTCTCTTTTTGAAATGCCCATTCAAAATTTCCCGATGGAAAAGCGCGGGTTACGGGGAAAATGGGATAAGGGCCCGGGTAATATCCGCGGGCCCTGGGAACGGTTATTCCTTTACATACTTAAATGATACGTTGACCCTCGTCCGGTATGCCTTTACCTTGCCATTTTCAATGGTCATATCCAGTTTTGTGATTTCTGCGATTCTTAGATCCTTTCGATCGAAATATCCTTCACAACTTATACCAGCCCCTCATAAATACGGTAAAAGATGACATCCCGGGGTGTCAAGCAATAATGCGACAAGTGCCCTTATCCGTATGGCGTGGATTCTCCGCAAGTATTCTGCATGGACTGCCGTTTTTAACTTTTGCTGCACATTTCAATTGATTTATTATAAATAGCTTATATTTTATTGACTATCGATAATTCGTTTCATATTATCATTTTTCAAATGAATTATTGATGCCTTAAACAGGAAAGGAGCGGTTATGGCGACGGCTAAACAAATTCAATTCAGATTGGGGCAGGCAAAAAGAAAAAACTTAAAACTTAATAAAGAAATAACAGCAACCAAGAAAAAAATCAAAATATTGGAAACTCAACTCAACAAAGCTAAGGCCGCTGAAAAATCGAAGCCCCGGAAAAAGGCGCCTACAAAAAAACCGGCCCCTGCCAAAAAAACGACCTCGGCCAAGAACCCGGCCCCAGCAAGGAAGACAAAACCCACGGCTAAAAAGGGCAAGACCGCAGGCGCGAAAAAATAGTCCTGTCCGCTGAGCACACTATGACAAGGATCTGTAAGGGCGGAACCGTCCGGGTTGTGCCCTTTTCTGTTCCCCCAAGTCCCTATTCCGCTTGGCTGGACCTAGAATAAACCCCATTCGGTCAGTTGCCTGATCATTCGCTCTTTATGGGTTCCGGGCCAAAAGTAGCGCATACAGGAGGGGCAACGCCGAATGGCTTCCTGGTTTTTATAGAAAATATATTCTGGGACGTTTTCTCGGGCGCTCATGGGATCTATATTTTCCAACGGGGAATTGCATACCATGCATCTCGTGAACCATGCCGTACGGTCGGGTTTCAGATACCCTGCCTTTTTCAACTCGAAAATTTGGTCATTGACACGATCGGATTCTATAAAGACGGATCCTGTATAGAATTCGACGGTTTTTTTGTGACGGGAAAGCAACAGACGTCCCTCCCGAACATATTTTTCGATCTGAGGGCGTGTATAGTGGGATTGATAGTGGATATCGTATCCCATGACGCGCAACCATTTTGCGAGCCTACCAAGCATACTGTCAGCCAAGAATGTCATTTGTAACCCTTGGTTCCCCTGCAGAACACCTTTCCCTTGGCCTGTCGGCAAAGTATTTGACGTCAAAGCATAGGTATTATAGATTATTTTTTCTTTGAAAGCGTCATAAACTTTTCCTTTCCGGAAAGCCTCTCATAAACCATAAACCAAGAGTATTGAAAACATGGACAAGATTGTGATTGAAGGTGGCACCCCCCTAAACGGGATCGTGGAGGTCAGTGGTGCCAAGAATGCGGCCCTGCCCGTCATTGCCTCCTGCATTTTGACGGGGGGATGGCACCGTCTATACGGGGTTCCTCGTCTCAGAGATATTCAGACCATAAAGCGTATCATGGCCGAGATGGGCGTCGTTTTCAGAAATGATGACGGTGCGCTTTTCGTGAATTCCGATGATATCAGGGAATGTGTGGCTTCCTACGACCTGGTGAAGACCATGCGGGCCTCCATCCTTCTCCTCGGCCCCCTTCTGGCCCGTCTGGGAAAAGCTCGAATTTCCCTGCCCGGTGGCTGTGCCATAGGGGCTCGCCCCGTGAATCTGCATCTCCAGGCCTTGTCTGCCATGGGGGTGGAAATGCAATTGGAACGTGGCTATATCAATGCACAGGTCGATCGGTTGAAAGGGGCCGAGGTCTTGTTTGATATTCCTACCGTGACGGGGACTGAGAATATTATGATGGCGGCCGTCATGGCCGATGGCCGGACCGTCCTGAAAAATGCCGCCAGAGAGCCGGAAGTCCAAGATCTTGCGGATATGCTTCGCAGCATGGGGGCCGATATCGAAGGCGACGGCACGGATACCATCGCCATCAATGGGGTGAAAAGCCTCAAACCGGTGGATCGGCATGTCGTTATACCGGACAGGATCGAGGCAGGGACCTTCATGATTGCCTGCGCCATGACCGGGGGGCGGGTTATCATCCATGGGGTGCGGCATGAGCACCTCGCGGCCGTCATAGAAAAAGTGAGATCAGTTGGGGCCGCCGTTGAAATTGAGGAGCAGAGTGTAACCGTGACAGGCCCTGAGGTGATCGAGAGCGTGGATATCAAAACCATGCCCTACCCGGGCTATCCTACGGATCTGCAGGCCCAGTTTATGGCGCTCATGTGCGTTGGCCGGGGTTCGAGCATCATCAAGGAAAATATATTTGAAAACAGATTTATTCATGTCAGTGAACTCCAAAGGATGGGAGGTGATATTGAAATAAACGGGAACCAGGCCATCGTGCGGGGAAAGGATCGTCTGCTGGCAGCACCGGTTATGGCGACCGATCTTCGGGCAAGCGCTTCCCTTATCCTGGCGGGCCTTGTTGCAGAAGACGGGCTCACGGAGGTGAACCGGATTTATCACCTGGACAGGGGCTACGACGCATTGGAAAAGAAATTCCAGAAGCTCGGGGCCCGGATTTGGAGAAAAAAGGTTTGAAATGGTCCAACGTCCCCTGATTCCGCTTCTAGGCGCCTTTATCGGGGGAATCCTTGCCGGCCATGTGGTATGGTTCTACACCCCGAGGGCAGGTCTCTGGTTGACGTCGGCTATTGCGATCGTCCTGATTTTTTTCTTTTTCATCCCTTCCAGACTAAGATTTCCCTATTTCCTCCTCCTTTTTTTTATGGTGGGGCTCCTTCTCGATTTTTTCAAAGATCGGGATCTTCCAATCCCATCTCTCCCGGACCGTCGAGAGACCGTGACCATTGGAGGAACGGTCCTGGAGCCGACGAAAATTTACTCTACGACCGCGAAGCTCACGGTGCGGGGGGACACCCTGCGCTACCGCGGTCGGACCATACCCCTCCATACGAAAATACTCGTCACGGTCTATAACCATGTCAAATACTTTTTGCCGGGAGATCAAATCCTTTTTTCCGCAAAATTGCGGCCCTTTAAAAATTTCAATAACCCGGGAAGATATGACTATGAATCCGCAATGAGGCTCAAGGGCCTGTCCTTTGCTGCATCCGTATCGGATGGACGGAGGATTGTTCGTACCGGCCGGGGGAAGCTTGAATTTCCTTTAAATATCGTAGAAAGGGGGCGACGCCCCATTCGACGGTTCTTTCGGGAGAGGTTGTCCTATGAGAACCAGGCCCTTTACAGGGCCCTTATCCTGGGGGAAAAGCAGGATCTCCATTCCGGGCTCAGAGAGGCCTTTATTATCTCAGGGCTCGGGCATGTCCTCGCCGTCTCTGGACTCCATATCGGACTGATTGCCTGCCTTTTCTTCTTTTTATCAAAAAGGCTTTTGTCCTTTTCATACAGGCTGACATTAAAAACGGATGTGCGTAAGATCTCAGCGCTTTTAACCTGCATTCCTGTGGTGGCCTACACCTGCCTTGCAGGGTTTCAGGTTTCGAGCCAGCGGGCCATGATCATGGTCCTTGCCTATCTTTTTTCGCTTATGATGGGTCGTGAAAAGGAGATTTGGTCCACAATGGCTCTGGCCGCCATCCTTGTCCTGGCCTGTAACCCCCACGCCCTTTTTACCGTATCCTTCCAACTCTCCTTTGGCGCCGTCATAGGCATCTTGTGCCTTACCCCCTTGGTTTACGAAAAGATCGCCGTGGACGGGCTCATTGAAAGGGCACGTCGCGTCCGAATGGATCGCATTTTAACCTATTTTCTAGGTATGATTTCCGTCACAGTGGTGACAATGTTTTTTTTGTTGCCGATTACTTCCTATTATTTTCATCGTCTATCACTGGTAAGCCTTCCTGCAAATCTGACGGTTGTCCCCCTGCTCGGCCTGTGGGTGATTCCACTGGGCCTGATCACGGCCCTGTGTTTGCCCGTTTCTTCTCTTGCGGCCGGGTTTTTCCTTCAGGCAGGCACATGGGGCCTGGAATGGATGATGAAGCTTACCACGTTCTGGGCCCATTACCCCTGGTCGGAAATTTGGGTGATCACTCCGAATCTCTTTGAAATGTCACTTTTTTACGGGTTTCTTCTCTCTCTCTTTCTTGTTAAATTTTACAGGATGGCCAGGGTTGCTCTGCTTGCCCTGTCGCTTATGATTGCAGGTGATATCGGTTATTGGATTTTTCAGACGAGGTTTCATCGGGACCTGGAGATAACCTATCTGGATGTAGGCCAGGGAAACGCAGCCTTGATCCAATTCCCGGGAAGAGAGAGGATGCTGATCGACGGCGGGGGCTTTTCACGGGATACTTTTGATGTGGGAAAAATGGTGGTTGCCCCCTTTCTCCTGCATTCAAAAATTTGTCGTATCGATTACCTGGTTATGAGCCACCCCCAGTCGGACCATATGAACGGGCTTCGTTTCATCGCCTCTCATTTTCATCCCAGGGAATTATGGCTCAATGGCGATGAAGTCGGGACCCACTCCTTCGTGGAACTCATGGGAATCATCGAAAACAAAGGAATAAGAAAAGTATACCCTCGGGACCTTGCTGACGGGAGAGAGGTAGGAGGCGTGAAAATCGAACTGCTCCATCCCCCTCCCGCAATGCCTTCAAGTACCATGCCGGAAGGGAAACTGAACTTGAACGACAATTCCCTGGTGTTGAAATTATGTTATCAAGGGCTATCGTGTCTGTTCCCGGGTGACATAGAAAGCCCGGGGGAGGAGGTGGTCAGAGCCCGCAAGGGTTCGCATCTTCGAAGCGATATCCTGCTCGCCCCTCACCATGGCAGCAACAGTTCGTGCACGGCGGCTTTCCTCAACGCCGTGCGGCCGCAATTGTGCGTTATTTCGTGCGGGAAGGACAATCATTTCGGTTTCCCCCATCAAGGAACCCTTCAAAAGCTCAGTCGTATCGGCTCAGGGATTATGAGGATTGATGAGGTCGGGGCAATAGAGCTATCTCTCGGACATGAGGGTTTCGAGGCCAGGGGGTTTTTAGAGAAAACTCTCCATGTTGGGCATGGAAGGCAACAAAGGCGCCCAAGATTGAAATAGGGGCTCAAACAGGACCTTCCTCGGATTTTGTTGGAGGATCACTCGACCCATCGTGCAAATCCGTGGCCTTTCTCCTTGTCCCGCCCACCCCCTTTTCCCCCAGGCCCCTTTTGAAATTCAGGAATTCATTCGGCGTATCGATGTCGATGTCTTTGTATTCCTCGACCGGGTCTATAAGACAGACCTGATTGCGATGTCTTAAAAACAGGTCCCTGGCACCTGTGTCGCCCTGTAACTGATGAAGTTCACAGTAAAATTTACGATTAATGATGACCGGATGAGAACGTCGCCCCTGTACCGCTATAGCGCCGAGAGGCAAGGCGGAATCGAGATAGCCTCGGAGCAGTTTATTGATAAGGGCGGATGTGATGAAAGGCATGTCGGCTAAAAGGATCATGACGTGGTCATGGACTTCTTCAACGTCTGACAAACCGGCTATGATAGAAGTAGAGATCCCATGCCTGTGGCGTTTGTTTGTGATCATTCGAAGTTTGGGATGATGGATGTCGGTTTGAAGTTCATTTTTTATTTCTTCCGCCCTTGAACCGAGTAGAAGAACGATGGTGTCCAGTTCTGAATTCAGCGCCTCCTCTAAAACGCGGTCCAATAGAGTCATTCCGCCTGCCATCAGGGTCTGCTTTGGCCTGCCCATACGGGAAGATGCCCCGGCCGCGAGGAGGATTCCCGCAACCTTGTTCAATGTCCTTTTTCCTCCAGTCCTCTTTCAAGGCCGGCAGTAAAAATTTTCAGATTGTTTTCCCTGAAGGAAGCCGGCGAAATTTTTTCGATGGTGGACTTGATGGCTTCCTGAGGCAGGGGGCCGACACCAAAGGCCGCGAAGTATCCCAGCAGGGCCAGATTGGTTGCCATGGGAACTCCTGCGTCACGGGCCATGGCCGATGCCGGTACGGAGTGACCGATGATTCTTTTTTGGGCCAGATAACCTTTGACTTCTTCCCTGAACGCCTTGGCAGGATCGGCATTGATATACATTCGGGCGCCCTTTGCGAGGAAGGGGATATTGCGGTATCCCTCAACTTCATCAAGGGACAACAAGAAATGTGCCGAACCGTTTCTGACCAGGGACCCCTGGACATCCCCAAGACGAAGATGGGACACCACGGAACCCCCTCTTTGCGCCATACCGTGGGTTTCCGCGCCCATGATATCGTAGCCTTCGTCCAGGGCGGTCTCCGAAAGCACTTTGGTCATGAAAAGAATCCCCTGACCTCCCAAGCCGCATAGCACGAAATTGCTTCTGTCCATCATTCTCCTTCCACCTCAATAATGGCCCCTTTGGGACACACCTCCAGGCATACCCCGCACCCGGAACAAAGGGCCGTATCGATATCGGTGCGACCAAGTTCTTCATTGTGATACAGGGCAGGGCATTCAAAACGATCGATGCAAAAATTGCACTCGGCACAATCCTCTGTGACGATGACCGTCTTCTTATGGGGAATCGCTTCTTCTCTGTAGGCTATCAAACAAGGGTGTCGTGAAATAATGACTGCAATGCCCCCTTCCGGTTCCTCGATATATTCAGCGGCCTTTTTAAGGGTGTTCGTCATGCGCTTTATGTCGTAGGGGTCCACGACCTCGATGAAGTCGACCCCGCAGCCGGCAACCGCCCGTTCAAGGGCTACGGCCTTTCCCTCACTGCCGTCCGCCCTGATTCCCAGCGCCGGGGTAGGCTGCATGCCCGTCATGGCGGTGGTGAGATTGTCCAGAATGACCAAGATGAAACGCGCCCCGTTGTATACGGCGTTCAAGAGCCCGGCGCTCCCCGAGTGGAAGAATGTGGAATCACCTATCGTGGCGACGATGGGTTGGGTCACGGAATCCTGGTCGTAGGCATGGAAAAAGCCGGAGGCCATCGTAATGGCGGCGCCCATGTCCAGGCAGGTGTCTACGGCTCCGAGATTGAGCCCAAGGGTGTAACACCCGATGTCAGAAGTAAAGATAGCCTTCGGTCGGGCCTTCCTTATAGCAAAAAAGGCGGCCCTGTGCGGACACCCTGCACAGAGGGTCGGTTTACGAACAGGGAGCTGCAGGGAGTTGACAAGTTCATCCGCTCCATCGTCCGGGTTCGACCGAAGGACGTCCAGGTTCAATTCTTTGAGGACCTGGTTCATCACTCGATAGACGACCTGAGGGACCAATTCCCCTTCGGAAGGCACATGACCGGACCTGCGACCGAGGACCTTGTCTCGGTCCCCAAGGAGGTATTCAATAAGGGTGTCGGTTTCTTCGATAACCAGGACCTTTTCACAGGCCGCCATGAACTCATCCGAAAGCCTTTCAGGAAAAGGAAAAGGCGTGCCTATTTTGAGCACGGGCAAATCATCACGTGCCTCTTCGGTAAGAATGTCTCTGATGACGGCATGGGGAACGCCTCCGACGATAATTCCCAGGGGGTAGGCCTTGCCGGGTTCCAGGGTGTGGAAATTGTACCGGGCCAGGTCATTGAATTTCTCTGCAATCTCGCTCAGCTTTTTATTCAATTCCCCGTGGAGGATGAGACGGAAACGGGGTGTGGCGGCCCATCTCAGGGGGTCTTTTTTGAAGGAGGCCTTTTGACCCTTTTTCTCAAAGGCCTCAAACATGATGTTTTGTCTCGCATGACAGACTCTGATGGCAGGTCGCAGGATTACGGGAATCTTGAATTCTTCGGAAAAAGCCATCGCCGTGCCGACCATCTCCCTGGCTTCCTGGGGATTGGAAGGGTCGAAAACAGGCACCTTGGCGAGTCGGGCCATGAGGCGGGTGTCCTGTTCGGTCTGAGACGAATGGGGCCCCGGGTCGTCGCAGGAAATGATGACCAGGCCGCCGACCGTCCCCTGATAGGCTGCGCTCATCAGGGAATCCGCTGCAACGTTCAGCCCCACCTGTTTCATGCAACAGGCCGCCCTTTTCCCGGCAATGGCGGCAGCAAAGGCGTTGTCAAGAGCCACCTTTTCATTTGTGGACCATTCGACATAGGTGTCGAGACCTTCTCTTTTGACAAGCCGAATCACTTCAGGGAGGATTTCCGAACTGGGTGTACCAGGATAAGATGTCACCACCTGACAACCTGATTCCACCAGCCCAAGAGCAATCGCGCCGTTCCCCAATAAAATTTCCTGTCTCGTCATGTCTCTTCTTCCTGTCTTTTTTTTGCCTGTTGAATCAATTCTACCAGTGAAAGCAGTTTTATTGTTTTGGGCCTTTTAAAGGCCCTTTCCCATTCATCTCGAGAAAGTTCTTTTCGTAGAAATTCCTCGACCAGAAAAAGTTCATACCAGCAGTCCAGGGTCTTGAAGCAGGGCAGCCCCTTGTTTTCCGATCGGCAGTAAGAAAAAGAAACCTGATGCCCCAGTCTGGGGCATCGAATCTTGTCATCTTCAGATGGGGGGTTGCTTTCTCTTTTCATCATGGGGCACCCTTAGAGACGGCGATAAGAATACCTTAGCTTAAAGGTTGAATCAAGGCCTGATCCATCATCAATACATCATCTGTCTTGAGTATTGCGGGATGGCCTTCCCCTTTTCTTTGGGGCCGGGAGAGAGGATCAATCATGGCTGCCCGTGCAAGCACTCGAAGATCGATACACGCGTCCTTCGGTCGCATCTTTCAAACGGGAATCATCTCTAAAGGGTTCCGTGCCTGTATTGTTTGGGTTTGGGCAGGGGGTCTATATCACTGAGTGCCCGGTGAATCTCATCTTCGGGCAGGGCGTGGTCGGCCAGTTTGCCGTGCAAATAGGCCTCGTAGGCCGCCATATCCACCAGACCGTGGCCGCTCCAGTTGAAAAGGATAACCTTCTCCTTTCCTTCCTCTTTGGCTTTGAGGGCCTCCCTGATGGCTATGGCCACGGCGTGGTTCGTCTCGGGAGCACTTATGAAGCCCTCTGTCCTTGCAAGGGTGAGACCGGCCTGGAAGGTCTCCAGTTGCGGCAATGCCTCCGCCCTGATCAATCCGTCCAAAATGAGCTGGCTGATAATCGGGGCCATCCCGTGGTATCTCAGGCCGCCGGCATGAATGGGTTCGGGAACAAAGCTGTGCCCGAGGGTATGCATGGGAAGAAGCGGCGTCATCTGAACCGTATCCCCGAAATCATAGGCAAAAGGGCCCCTGGTCATGGTCGGACAGGAGGCCGGTTCGACACCGATGATGTCTATTTCCTTTCCATGGATCTTGTCCCTCACAAAGGGCAGGCAGTGGCCGGCAAAATTGCTCCCTCCACCCGCACATCCGATCACCACGTCGGGGTAATCCCCTGCAATGGCCATCTGCTTCTGGCATTCCAGCCCGTTGATGGTCTGGTGAATCATCACATGGTTCAATACGCTGCCCAGAGCGTACTTCGCGTTTTCATCCATGACGGCTGCTTCTACCGCTTCACTGATGGCAATTCCCAGGCTCCCGGGAGACTCCGGATTCTGGGCCAGGATCGATTGTCCGGCCTTGGTCTCAGGACTGGGACTCGGTACGCAGTTGGCTCCCCAGGTTTCCATCATCATCCTGCGGTAGGGCTTCTGGTTAAAACTGATTTTGACCATGAAAACCTTGCATTCTATCCCAAAGAAGGCACAGGCCATGGCCAGGGCACTTCCCCATTGTCCCGCCCCGGTTTCCGTGGTGATTTTTTGGGTCCCTGAAATTTTGTTATAGTAGGCTTGCGGAACGGAGGTATTGGGTTTGTGACTGCCTGCCGGGCTCACCCCCTCGTTTTTGAAATAGATTTTGGCGGGAGTCTCGAGGTGCTTCTCGAGATTGTAGGCCCTGTATAGGGGGGTGGGACGCCAGATGAGGTATTTTTCCAACACCTCATCCGGGATGTCGATGAAGCGTTCCGGGCTGACCTCCTGCTCGATCAAAGGCATTGGAAAAATAGGGGACAAGTCATCCGGTCCAACCGGCTGTCCGGTCCCCGGGTGAAGCGGGGGTTCCATAGGCGTGGGCATGTCCGCCAAGATATTGTACCATTGACGGGGCAACTCCGACTCGGGCAGAAAAATCTTTTTCGCCTCCATAATTCCTCCTTTCGTTGTTTGTTCTTGATTGAGTCCGCAAAGGAGCAGGCTCCAGACCGCCCGCTACTATCTAGTTTTCATCCAGAAATGGCCCTTTTCCGCAATTTCGGCGTCAATCGGCGGGATTTCTTGTGTCCCGCCTACGGCGGGATACGCCTCCGCGCAATCCCTTGATTTCCTAGAACTTGTCCCGCTACAAACGGGACTCATTTCTGAATTGAAAACTCACTCGTGCCCAAACTGCGTTTACGGATGGGCACTAGCTACCGATAACAGCAGGTCAAGTCCTGGCCAAAAAGTATTCCCGATTATTGTGGATACTGATCAAGAAACGAAAAGCATGGTGGTGATGTATGCTAAGATGAATGCAGATGCGAGCCGTTCCGAAACAGGAAGAATTGCAAACTTGCCGAAGATCCAAGTTTTAAAAATATATGAATATAATTAAAAAATTATCTTATATCCGTCAAACTGTCAAGCCTTACCCGTTTTTTGGAATACTGGCAGGTTTTTGTATTTCATAAATACAAAGCTATTCATAGGGCATTAAAGTAATACGAAAAGTGTTTCTTGGCCGGCCGGCCGACCGGCCGTGGGGAGGGAAAGATGCATTCGGTGAAGATTTCGGGTCCGGATTACCGGACTTTGGTTTAATCCCGGAGGGGGGAATAGTTACAAGTGACTAAAGTTGCGGTGTCGCTACGCGACCTTCATCGGGAAAACGATCACAATCGAGAGACTGGAATTTCAAGACTCGCGGCGTACCGGATTAATGGAGATTGGGGTAATGGGAAGACCTCTATGCCCGCTAAGGCGGCATGGGATTTGAGGCAATTTTAAAAAAAAAGAACGGCCGCTTGGTGTGATTCCAATACTCCAACATGCCAATCCCGCTGAAGGAGAAATCTTCGTCTGGCCCCAAAGAACCAGGTTTTCCATGTTGAAATAAGGCCCCCGCAGGCTACATCCTTTTTACCGTGTGGATTTCCACGGATTCAGCCTCAAAAAAATTCCGAGTGAAACGGACTGCTTCTTCGGGTTCATAGGATTTGCAACTGAAGATATCGATGTAGGCGGCGTTCGTAAGATTCGCGAAATGCCCTGAAATAAGAGAAGTCTCGATCAACTGAACCACGGAATAACCCTTGACCCTTTCGTCTTCCCCAAAGTGAACCACCTGGCATTCGCCAAATCGTCTCATTTCGATGAGCTTGCAGAGTTCAACGATATATTGCCTGATCTTTTTTGGGCTACGAATGGTCGTCGGATTGCAATGATAGAGATCAAGGCTGGTCAACAGCCCCCAGGGAGCAGCCTCTTTTTCGAGCGCGAGAGGTCTGGTCATTTTCTCCCCCTCCTCTTTTTCATGAATCTTACAGAAAGACTTCTTTTTACCAACGTGAGACAAGGCAATTTATCGTATTTTTTTTGATTGTCAATGGAAATCTTCAGAGAAATGATTTTGGGCGTGCGTTCCCCAAAGCTTTAGGTAAAAGACTCAACAGGTTATCCGGGAAAATATCCCATGATAGGCCGGATTTACCGGCAATGGGCATCCATGCCTTTAGGACGTTATCGCCTTCCCCAGATTCAATCCGACAAAAAAACCTTCCCGAATGGCCTCGAGGGCATTTCGCGGTTTTTTTGCATCTCCAATGACATGGATTTCGCAAGCCAGCCCGTCTATTCGGTCGATCAGGCGGCTGTCAGGGACTGCGCCTGTGGCGAGAACCACGGTGTCCACCGGTATGATCCTTTCTTTGTCTTTTTTACGGAATCTGACGCCGTCATCACCCACCTCAACGGCCCTTGAACCGGTCAGAATTTTCACCCCCAAACGCCTGAGTTCGGCGATGACCGTCCAACGTGTGGAATTTCCGAGATTACGGCCGGCTTTGCTCTCCTCCTCCAGGACGGTGACCTCTTTGTTCCCCTTGCTGATCAAATCCTCCAGGGTCTCCCATGATTCGGCCCGGTTTGAGACAAGGAAATGAAGGATCTCGGGCGTGATCGTTCCCTGATGGGCCAGGAAAAGAGCCGTTTCCAGGCCCACGGCGTTTCCTCCGATAATCACGACCCTTTTGTCAACTGCGGCCTTTCCGGACAGAACATCCCAGGCCTGCAGAATTTCGGGCCGTTCAATCCCCGGAATTTTCGGGAAATGGGGCCTGGCGCCAGTGGCCAGAATGACCACTTCCGGGGCCCTATCCTTGATAAAGGACACATTGGCCTGCTTTTCCAGAATGACTTCCACGGCAAGGACATGCAGGCAATTTTTAAGATCTCTGACGGCCGTGAACATTTCTTCCCTGCCGGGGATGTCGCGGTTTAGAAGCATTTGTCCCCCCAGTTGTTCGCCTTCATCCACCAGGGTAACGGCATGTCCTCTCTCGGCGGCCGTGCAGGCGGCCTTCATGCCGGCCGGTCCGCCTCCGATAACCAGGACTTTTTTTTTGATGCGGGCCGGCTGCATGTCGATGTCACCCTCGAGGCCGGCCAGGGGATTGACAAGGCAGGTTACAGGCTTCAGGCTGAAGGTATGATCGAAACAGCCCTGGTTGCAGGCCACACAATGAATCATACGGTCCGTCCTTCCCTCCGCCGCCTTATTGGGGAATTCCGGGTCGGCCAGGAGTGCCCTTGCCATGGTTGCCATGTGGGCCTCACCGTCCCGAATGATTTTTTCTGCGAGGGCGGGATCATTGATACGGTTGCTGGCAATGACCGGCACGGAGACGGCGTTTTTGATGCCCTGCGCCAGATAGGTGTATGCCTTGCGAGGGACGAAGGAGGTCAACTGGGGCACTCGGGTCTCGTGCCATCCTCCTGTAATATTGAAAAGGTCGACGCCCGCCTTTTCCAGTTCCGATGCAAATATTCGAGCCTCCCGGTTGGTGTTCCCTCCAGGCATGAAGTCGTTACCTGCGAGGCGTATCATGATGGGATAGCCGGGTCCCACGGCCCGTCTGATTTTTTGAATGATTTCCAGCCCAAAGCGCATTCGGTTTTCGAACGTCCCGCCGTAGCGGTCCGTTCTTTTGTTGGTCAAGGGCGAAAGAAACTGACTGATCAGATAACCGGCACTCCCGAGGACCTCCACCCCGTCGAACCCGGCCCTTTCGGCACGCAACGCCGCCTCCGTGAAATGGTCCTGAACCTCAGGTATTTCTTCCAGCTCGAGGGCACGGGGCGTTTCGCCGGTGAATTTGGATCTTAACGCGGTGGCCGAAAAGGGTTTTTCCCCTCCGATCATGGAGGAGTGCGTATAGCGACCTGCCTGGTAGAGTTGAGCCGCAATCTTGGCCCCTTCCGAATGCACCGCATGGGTCAGTTTTTTTAGTCCGGAAAGGAAACGATCCTCATAAATAGCGATCATGTTTGCCATGCTGCCATAGGGGTCAATGGGGCAACCCCCGACAATGATCAGGCCCACGCCGCCCCGGGCACGCGCGACATAAAAGTCTACAAGCCGATCGGTGACCTCACCTCCGGTCGCGTAGCCCAGGTGCATGGCCGACATGACGATACGGTTTTTTAAAACCAGGCGGTTGATCGTTATAGGTGAAAACAGATGAGGAAAATTCATGAGACCTTCTCTTTCTATTTTTGGGAAGAGACCAACAAGGATTTCCCTGCCCCTGAATTTTGTTTCCGGTGTGATCGGTTTTCCAGAGGAACCAGTCGAAACCGGGAAGAAATTCGGCCCGGGTTCGGTTGACTCATGTCAACCGCCTCGACTGTCGTCACAGGGTTCGTCTTCATCGTGGGCACGGGCGTGTTCAGCACTGGGCGCTGTTGAACAATACGGTTTTGCTTCGGCCTTTTCCTCAGGGACCGCGGTTGTTTTGTATTTCGCATAGAGATCATGGACTTTTCTTTTGAGGATTTTGATTTTTTTGCTGTCCTCATCGGATGACCAGGAAGGTTCGCTGATAGAAAAGAGACTGTTGCTGAGTTCATCAATGACATGCTCCGTTGCCTCACACCATTCACCGGTGCATATGTTCGACATTTCCTCGGCCTCTGCAAGTCCCTTCTCCAAGGTATCAAGGGATTTTTCCATGCTGCTGATGAATTCCTTCCAGGTTTTTAAGACGTTGTCTCGAATATCTTGATGAAAGGTATCTTTTTGCATCATCATGGTCCTTTACCTCCTTTTGCCATTTTTTCATGCTGCCCCATATCAGGGCATGTTTCCATTAAACACCTCGTAAAATGTGGATCCCCATATGACCGGTCATTTGAGTTTGGACCGGTGAAATCTTTCGGCTTAGATTCCGATCCCTCCTTTCCATGCTAACGGTTAAGAAAGAAAATGCCTATATTTTTTCAACAAAATAATGATAAATCTTGCACGAATAAGGTGTCAGGCAGGAGAAGGTGGGCCGGTCCTGCCGGAACCATCGTCAGGGCGGTGAAATATCAGAATGACTGCCCCACAGAACCTATGCCGTCCATCAGAAAAAGAACGGAAATCGGATCTGTTCCGTCGGCATAGGCCAGGCGACCGCAGATATCGAGATCAGTAGACCACCGAAAAGACGTCCCATGAAAATCCTCATCCGGACAGGTCAGACCTAAGGCGGTCACTTCGGTAGAAACCATATTGCCGCAGATCACAGGCCAAAACAAAGCAAATTTAATAAAAAGAAGGGATTGCAAAACCGAAGATGGGCCTTAACGGGAGGGTTAGGAAAAAATCGGTCTATTCAAGATCGAAAACTGTCTGATCGGGCGTCCATTTTTTTGCAGGATTTGATCCATGGTCGTCCGTGTCCTTTTTTAATTAAGTATTTGAAAATATGGCGTTCGTAGAAAGAACAAAGGGAGACGGCCATTCCCTTAGCCAGCCCCATCTCCCTCAGGCGACAATAAATGTGCAGTGGATTTAAATGGTGTTTCAATGCAGCGTTCATTTCAGGAAGCTTTCGGGAAAATGTCACACGTCTTTAATGACTAAGTGAAAAAACGTTTGTGTATCGTTCAAACAGTGCATGTGCCCTTATAAAGCAAGTGCTATGCCAGCGGTTGGTACAAAAGATTCTTCTGCTATTTTTTGGGGTTATACGATTGATTCGGACTCAGATATCGAGGGAATGTAATGGCGTACTTTTTTTTTGGGAAAAAAAGTTCATTAAGTGGAAATGTTTTACATATACTTTTTTAGGCGGGGGGAGGCCGGTCGAGACGCTTTATAACAACAACGATTTTGGAGGCCTAGTCATTGTTTTTGGGTTTGGCTAAAATCTCGTCCAATTTGAGCGATAGATCATTCGTGGTATAGGGTTTCTGAATGAATCCGTCACAGCCGAGACCCAGGATGTCGGTTGCCTGACCGTTAATACTGTACCCGCTGCATAGCAGAACCTTCACATGCGGGTCAAGACCCTTCAGTATCTCAAAGGTTTGAGCCCCGCTCAGCTCGGGCATGATCATATCCAGAATCACAATATCGATTCCGCCCAAATTTTTTTGATAGAGCTCTACGGCCTCTCTGCCGCATTTTGCCTCCAGAACACAATAGCCAAG
>CAZXWJ010000005.1:0-42544 GCA_964644375.1 uncultured Desulfobacteraceae bacterium
CTTGTCCTTTGCCCTGTTCAAACTCTTGACTTCCTGATAGGCCTTATTGAGTTCAACGGTAACTCTTGCATTCTCAACGGAAAGGGCGACGGTGCCGGCAATCATGTTCAAGAGATCCACATCAGGCTGATCAAAAGGACCCTTCTTATTGTTGATGGCGCAAAGCGCCCCGATAATGCGATCCCTTCCCTTGAGCGGGACGACGAGGAGGTTCCTGGTCCGGTAACCCAGTTTGCGATCTCTCTCCCTGTGGAGTTCCGGTTCGTCGGAGGTGTCGTTCACAATGACGGATTGACCTGACGTGATCACCCTGCCGGCAATGACCTCATCCATCGAAAATCGAGTTTCCTTGGCCCTCTTCAGGGAGTCGGTAGTGTCATAGGCACCCCCTAGGACAAAGAGTTCCTCCTTTTCTTCATCAAGGAGGATGACGATGGAACCTTCCGTATCAAGGAGCCTTTTGACTTCACGGTTGATATAATCCAAGAGTTCTTCCAGCCCCGGATATTCAGGAAGGGCCTTACTGATTCGGAAAATGGCGTCATTGATGAGGGCGATCCTTTTATCTCGAGTGATATCCCTGAAGATCGCGATCACTCCGGAGTCCTTACCCTCCTTCTCAGTGTAAACCGTAGCCCTTATGGCCACGTCCAGGATTCGACCCTCCTTGGTGGTGCGTTTGGTCTCATGGCGCAGAAGAACCTTTTCCTTGTATAGCCTTTTTATATTATTCAAGTTTTCCTGCTGAAGTTCGGAAGGGATGTAAGGAATCAGCCCCTTCTCCAGTTCGTCAAGGGTCCAGCCGAAGACATTGGTGAATGCCGGGTTCAAGTAGGTTACGAGGCCCTGATGGGAGAAAACGGCGATAGGATAGGGAACAAAATCAAGGAGCGTCCTGTACCGCCGTTCCGACTTGCGCATGGTCTCTTCAGCAAGCTTTGGTTTGGTGATATCCTGAAAGGTTTCCATGGCGCCGATGATCTCGCCGTTTTCGACAAGGAGCGGCGCGGCGGTAAAATAGAGCCAAAGGCCTTTTTTGCCCATGCCCGGGAAAAAGAGTTCCGCGTCATAGGAACCTTTTGCATTCGTGGCTTTGCGGCATTCGCTTCCAAAGTGTTTTATGATTTCATCTTCAGGGCGTTCATCGACAATGTAGTCGATGACGACATCTCTCTGCTCGCGATAATGCGGCATCCATTGCTTTCGGGTGCCGATCATATCTCGGGCCGAGACCTTTTTGAACTTTTCATAGGCCCGATTGCAGTGGGTGATGACGTGGTCCTTGTCAATGGCTAGGATCGGAATGGTGATTCCCTCCACAATCGATGAGAGCCTTCTTTCCCGTTCCTCAAGGGCTCTTTTGTCGACCTCGCAATGGGTGAGTTCTTTTTCCAGATCCAGAACCCTCTGCCTTAACATGTCATCGTTCGATTTTTCGGCCATGAGTCATTCCTCCTGTTTCCAAATCACTCATCTGCATTCGAAGGAAAGGTGATGGTGAAAGTGGTATCTCCGGATTTCAGACAATCATTTTGCCTATTGCAGAAGGAACACTCGCTGATCCTGCCCGGGCAGATATCCGTATCCTTGGGAATAAACCCGCATCTTGCGGAAACCATTTTGATTTTAAAATTGTATCTTTCGGAAAAGATTTTCATGCGCAACAGGTCCGCCCCCTTGCCTCCTGCATTGAAGTCAAACGGGCGCCTGGAAGAATAATCCATTATCTCCTGGGTGGAAAAAAAACCCTCAAATATCCGCGCTTGATTGTCGACCGTAATCCCCACGCCGTAATCATGAACCACCAGCTCGGCGCCATCTCCACAATTTATTACTGAAATCTCAATCCTTCCCTCATCAGGCGTATTTTCAACGGCATTCTTCAGCAGACCGTCCACAACTTTTTCCAGAGGTTCCCGGGGCATGAGGATAGGGGGTACGGACTCGAATAGAGTCAGGATTTCCACCTGCCGTTGCGAAAAATTCGGCTTCAGCGTCATGATCCTGTCCCTGACAAACGCCATCAGGTCCAGCGGGCCTGAAGACAGTTCCTTGGTCCTGAATATATCATCAAGATGTTTCCTGATTTTTCCTATGAGGGGGACCTCTCCGATTTCCTCGGCAATGAGGGTCTCCAATTCATCACCGCACTGATCGAGCAAACCCGAAAGCAGGCCATGGACTTGGAAACTTCCCGATACCATAATATCCTGTGCCTGGTACTGGATCTCCACGATTCGCTGAAGATTCCTTCTTATCCTCTCCATTGTAGGTTTCCATTGCGCTTCGGGGAGTGTTGCCAGTCTTCGATTTAAAATATTGAGGGAACCTGAAAGGACGGAGGTCGGGGTCTTGAGCTCATGGGATAGATGGTTGATGACCTTGTCCTTCGCTCGGTTCATACTGGAGACCTCTCGGTAGGCCCGTTTAATTTCTTCGGAAAATCTGGCGTTTTCGACGGAAAGGGCCAAGGTGCCGCCGATCATGTTCAGGAGTTCTGCATCGGCCTGTTCAAAATGACCATGCTTTTTGTTGATGGCGCAGAGGGCTCCGATGATACGATCACTGCTTTTCAGTGGAACCACCAAGAGATTCTCCGTCAGGTAGCCGAGTATTTCGTCCCTCTTCCTGTGAAGTTCGGCTTCCAAGGACGTATCATCGATTATGGCGGGCTTTCCGGTCTGGATAACCCTGCCCGCAACGAGCTGATCCATGGAAAAGCGGGACTCCTTGACGCGTTTTTGTGTTGCGCTGTCATCATAGGATGCCCCAGGAATGAAGAGTTCGTCCTTTTCCTCGTCCCTCAAGACCACAATGGCTCCCTCGGAACCGGCGAGTCGTTTGACTTCACTGTTGATATAATCCAGCAATTCCTCCAAATCAGGGTATTCGGGCAGGGCCATGCTGATCCTGAGGATGGCCTCGTTCTGACGGGCAAAGCGGTTTTCCTGTGTCATATCACTTAGAATGGCCAGGACCCCGGAGGGGGTTTCCTCATCTTCTGAGTATATGGCAGCGCTCAGGGAGACATCCAGGAGCCGGTCGTCCTTTGTCATTCGTTTTGTTTCAATTCGGAGCAAAATTTTTTCTTCAAAAAGACTTTGTTTCATTTCCTCTGTTTCCTGCTCAAAACCCGGCGGTATATAATCAATCACCTTGCCATTGAGTTCGGAAAGAGACCAGCCGAAAACCTCCGTAAAGGCCGGGTTCAGATAGGAAACCCGGCCGGTCATGGTAAAAACCACCAAGGGAAAGGGTACAAAATCGAGGAGAGTCCTGAAGCGTCTTTCCGATTTTCGGAGGGCTTCTTCGGCTCTTCTTCTTTTTGTGACGTTCTGAAGGGTCTCTATAACTCCGCTGATGTGCCCCTCGTCATCGAGGAGGGGGGCTGCCGTCACAAACAACCATTCCCCCTTTTCTCCAATGTCGGGGAAGAAGGTCTCGGCCTCATAGGCCCCGTCGACCACATCGGATTTTTGGCATTTTCCGCCGTAATAGTGGGCTATTTTTTCTCCGGGGAGATTATCCACTACAAAGTCGGCCATTACCGGCCTTTCCGAAGCATAGAAGGCCATCCATTGCCTTCGGGATCCGATGACCTTATCGGCAGACACTCCTAACAGATTTTCAAAGGCCCGGTTGCAGTGGGTGATCACATGGTTGGTGTCGATCACAAAGGTGGGGATGGAACTGCCGCGCACAATTTGGGAGAGTTTCTTTTCGCTTTCTCTCAGTGCTTCCTCCGTCTGCCTGCGTTTTGTGACGTCCTGAATCGTCTCGATGGCGCCGACGATGTTTCCTTCGGCATCGGTAAGGGGTGCGGCGGAAACGAAAAGCCATTTGCCGTCGTCCCCCCAATCGGGAAAGAAGGACTCGGCCTCGTAAGCCCCTTCAATGGTGGGAGATTTTCGGCACTTGCCCCCGTAGTACCAGGTCATTTCTACCTCGGGTGCCTTATCCACGATGAAATCCGCCAGAACGGGTTCCGCCTTGGGGGAAATCGCCCCTCCGGAATGGGTCCCGATGATTTCTTCGGCCGAAATGCCCCGCAGGTTCTCGAATGCCCTATTGCAGTGCGTGACCGTGTGGGTGTCGTCGATGACAAGAGTGGGGATAGAACTGCCCTGCACGATCTGGAAAAGCCTCTTCTCGTTCTCCCGCAGTGCCTCCTCAGCCTTTCTGCGTTCACCGACGTCCTGCAGGGTTTCAATGGCGCCAGTGATATTTCCTTTGTCATCCTTGAGGGGGGAACCGGTGAAAAAAAGCCACATCCCGGTTCTTCCCAGGCCGGGGAAAAAGGCCTCCACCTCGTACCCGCCGTCGATCACGGAGGAACGCCTGCTCTTTCCATCGTAGTAATCGGCGATTTCCTCCTCGGAGGCTTGATCTACGATCAGGTCTGCCAAGACCGGCCTTTTTGTTGCGTAAAAGGTCATCCATTGGTTGCCTGTGCCTATAATGTCTCCGGCAGAGATCCCTTTGAGATTTTCAAAGGCCTTATTACAATGCGTGACCATGTGATTGGCGTCAATGACGAATGTGGGTATGGGACTTCCCTGGACGATCTGAGAGAGTCTTTCCCCGATTTGCCGAAGGGTCTTTTCCGCTGTCTGCAGTTCGGCAATTTTGGTTTCGAGCTCCTTGAGGCGGCGCTCCAGTGCCACACGGGTGGGCTGACCTGCCATGTCTTTTTCCTCCGGAAAATAAAAAATAAAGGCCGTGATGAATATCCGTGTCTTCGCACATTGTGAGGGATTTGTGCACTGAGGGTGTTCTTTCCCATTATGAAAAAATGCACGAAATCCGAGATTCTTGCCTGGATAATTTATGATGATACCCGGACATAGGGGAGTTCGGCCCTGCTTTCGAAGAGGGATGTGACGGTGCCCGCGTATGAGGTCCGAGGTCACGGCAAAGAGGGTATATGTTCAGAACAGGAGGCAGTCGGTATACGAATCAAGCCGAACGAGAACTGGAAATATAAAGTGCGTTTCGATTGGAGAGCAAGGGGTCACATCCCTCATCTTCTGCCGAAATCCCCAAAAAGCATGAAGAGGCCGTCGGCCCCTTGATATCAGATATCTGTCTCTCTTTTCCTATCATTTTAAAAATTTTAAATTTATAAAAAATATTACAGAAAGGTTGAAATATCAATATCATTTTGAGATATTCGGAATTGTATGTCCTTATGATGCCGGTTTCCTGCGTTGGCTAAGATCCTCTACTGCTTTGAATGGATACCTTTAAAAAGTCTTTCTTTTTTGACTTAAAAATGTCAAAAATAATAAAATTTAATTTAAATAATTGCGTTTTTGTGCTCCTTATGGGGGCCTGCCTATCTTGTGCGTGCAGTATCCCTTTGAATGAAACGTAGCTCAATCATCTTCAATTCGGACTTGGAGAACAGCTTAGAGAGCGGGGTTTACAGGTCTTTGGACAAGGAATGCCGCCATAGGGACAAGGAGATATGGTGAAATTAGCGGTCGCGTTCGAAACGGATACAGGTGACATTCCCGGAAAAAATGAGGACTCCTTCCTGAATGAGAACAACCTTTTTTTTGTTGCTGAAGGGGTGGGCGGGAAATACCTTGACGATATAGCCACAGAAATGGCCCGCCGAGTGATTCGGAGCGCCTTTTTCAGCCACCTCGGGGAGATGCACTCACCTGCAGATGCCCTTCTTTACGCCATGAAAGAGGCAAACAGAGAGATCCTGAAAGAAGCGAAGAAGATCGGACAGACGATGGCGGCGTGCGTGAGCGTGGTCTATGTCAGAGATACGATCGTGTACTTCACGCATCTTGGCGATTCGCGAATCTATTGCCTTCAAAAGGGTGAGATCGTCCGGTTGACCCGTGATCATCTTACTGCGGTAGGGAATCCTGCGGAATTGAGCAATGTACGCGATAAACGTCGAGGGCAGGCACTCACTGAGGGTCTCGGCCTTCAGCAATCTCCGCCCATTGAGGTTAAAAAATTCGTTCTCCACGAAAAAGAGCTCATCCTCATGACGACGGCGGGGCTCACCGGTCGTCTTTCAGACATGCAAATCCAAAAGACATCGCTCAACTCGGGCAATGTGAAAAAACTTTGCGGTCAACTCCTCTATGAGGCCAGGAGGATAGACAGGCATCACAGTATGACCCTGGGATTGATCCGTCTCGAGAAAAAAAGCCCTGTTCGAAGGAAATGGATGCTGGCCTATTTCGGGCTCATTGTTTTCGGCTTGTCTTTGATTGGCTTTTATTTGCAGAACAATTATTGGAAAGATGCGGAAGAAGAACATGTGGCCGTAACACCGGTAGCGCCGGAAAAATCGATTGAAATTTGGGGAGAACCTTCCTCAGCTGCTGAAGAAACCGAAAAAGAACTCAAAGACGACCTCGATGGATGCGGAGAGGAGATTACCGGTTTTTATGAATGTGAGAACGGATTTCGATCCTGAAATTTTTGAGAAGACATACCGCGTGGGCGTGATTTCCGATACACACGGCATTTTGCGCCCCGATGTCCCGGAAGCGTTGGCGGGCGTGGACTTGATTATCCATGCTGGCGACGTGGGAAGGCCTGAGGTGCTGGATATGCTTGGCGATATCGCGCCCGTTGTTGCGGTTAAAGGAAATGTGGACCAAAGAGAATGGGCACTGGGGCTTCGCGAAAGGGAAGTGGTCGAGTTGGGTGAGATATGTCTTTATGTCCTTCACGATCTCAACCGACTCGATCTGGACCCAGTCGCTGCGGGATTTAAGGGAATCATCTATGGCCATTCTCATCGACCCTCGAAAGAGTGGAGAGAGGGGGTACTTTATCTGAATCCCGGAAGCGCCGGACCAACGCGTTTTGTGCTTCCCGTGTCCCTGGCCATCTTGCAGGTCCGGGGCGAGGCTCTGGATGTGCGATTTATCACCCTTGACCAGGAAAAGGGGCACCCATAACAGTATACTCTGATCCGATGTCCATTTGCTCGGTTCTTGCTTTCAATTGTCGCAAAGAACCAGCGGCCTTTAACGGAACGTCACGAGCCGTCTTTGCTTTTCGAATGGGAACCAGGCACTTGCCCTCGGAGTGCGCAGCCGGGACCTACCGAGATGTGAGGGCTTTGAGAAAATCAAAGGTTTTTTGGCGGAGGGATTTCCTTACCCGCATCTTGAGATAAAGATCCCCGGATTCTCCTCCCCCTTTTCCCTTCTCTCCCATTCCCCTGAGGCGAATTTTCTGGCCGTCTTTGATACCGGGAGGGATATTGACCAGCAGTTCCTTGGCCTTTTGTCGAAATACAAATTGGATTTTTCCTCCCTTGTCTGCCAGGGAAGGTGGGATCGTTATGCGATCGTTCAGGTCTTTGCCCCTTTCAGGCAACTCTACGCCCCATTGCTTTTTTAGGACGTATTTCAGCATTTTTCCCAGGGACCCTCCAAGGGCATTTCCAAAAGGAGAGGCCCCCTCGCGTCCTTTTCCGGATGAAGGGGTAAAGGAAAAACCTCTGGCAAAAAATCCGGGTTGACGAAATTTGAAATTTCGATATCCAGGACCATAAGATTCTTTGAAAATTTCATCAAAACCTCTGAAACCAAAGATCCTGCTGATTTCCTCATATACCTGCCTTACGTCGGAACCCCTGAATATATCCTGATCCGAATAATTCTGCCTGAACTGGCTGTAGGCGGATGATCCGTAGGCCTGCCTCAGGGCGTCGTATTCTTTCCTTTTTTCGGGGTGAGAAAGAACGGCGTAGGACTCGTTTATTTCCTTCATTTTCAGAGTGGCAGCGGAATCCTGATTTCGATCCGGGTGATATTCCAGGGCCAGTTTTCGATAGGCCTCTTTTATCTTTTGCTGGGTGGCGTCTTTATCGATACCGAGAACACTGTAATAGTCGTCTTGCACCGTTGTTTCCTCTTTCCCTCAAGTCCCTGTGCCTGCGGGGGCCGTATACCCTCCTGCGTGAGGCGGTTTTATGAATCAGGGTCCAAAAAATCACTCCGTATGCCCGATATGTTTGAGCCCATGGGCCTTTTTGAACGCGTGCCATTCATCATGATCAACGGCTTTGCTTCCATCCAAATCAAGGGCATTGAAAATCTCTGGTTCCGCATGGGAAAAGTGGGCCTGAAATTCCTTCCAGGTCACGAATCCGTCGTTATCCTTATCCATGTCAGGGAAATGCGCATTAAAGGTTTTGGGGTCAGGAAATGAAGATTTGTGGTGTTTGTGAGTCCCTGAACAACCCGCGAATGACTGAATGACAAATAAAGCAAACAAAAGGGTAATGCCTTTCTTCATGTGAGCGTCCTCCTGTTGGTAATGATTTTTTGGAAAAGGTGAAATTCGCTCTATAAAATAAGCATCATTGATCCACTCTCAAGGTCATGGACGAAATGGCCTGATCCGTATCAGGAGATCAGATTTGAAATGAGGGGTTTTTCGCATTTGTCAATGGGAATTCAATTTCGGAAGGGAGTAACATATCCAGGGCCGGAGAATGTGGTTGTCATAAATGGATATTGCCCCGGGCCTTTAAGATCGATGACGTTATTTTGAGGCCCTCTCGATAGCCAATGCAACGGCTCCGCTCAAACCGTTGAGGAGTAGGAGGTCGTCTTTGCGGAACCCATAGGGCTTGAGGATAGTGTCTACGTAAATAGCACCCCGCATTTGCGCATTGCTGATCAAGGGGACACAGAGAATGGAGCCTATCTGAAGGGTCTCGTCGTGATCCTTTGTTGCTTTGATGTTTTCAAAGGAGGTGTTTGACATCCGGATCGCTTTGCCGTCCCGTATCACACGATCCACCACGGATCGGCTGTAAGCCTGTCCGTATGCTGCGGCATCTTCCCTTGTTCTGCTCAGGACCTGTTTGATCTCCTTACCGTCACCATCGTTGGCATTCGCGAAAAGGATGATGGACGACCTATGAATTCTCGGAAGGGCTTCCATGATATAATCCAGGGTCTTGTTGAGCAGGTCTTTAATTTCCCAGGGGCCTTTGACGAGTGCGGATACCTTCAGAATTAAGTCGAAATTACCGGACGTCGGCAAGCGGCGTTCGTCATGAGAGGGGCCGGCTTTATCGACGTCGGAAGGCCTTTTCGATAGGTGAGCCACCTCCAGGGGCTTTCTCGAAGGGAAATTGGTAAGCTGCAGCACCGTGCTTCCGATGGAAATCAAATCCCCTTCGTCCACCTCGAAGCCCTCACCTGGAGGAATTTGTTCCCCGTTAAGCATCGTTCCATTGGTACTCTTCAGGTCCTCAATGAAAAATTTTTTGCCGATTCGAAAGATCTTCAGTTGCTTTCTGGAGATGGCGCCGTCTTGGATTTGAATGTCATTCTTCGAGGATCTGCCGATAAAACTGGTCTCACCGCTAACACTAAAAATGCGGCCCTTCATATCTCCTTCCACTACGATAAGCTGGGGCATATCTCTCTCCTCGATTTCTCTCTCTCTCTCCAATGCCGGAGGATCGGTGCATGCTTTCAGTCGATCGAAGGCATTTTAGTATGTAAATCTTGAATCTCAAACACTTTAGTAGCGCTGATAATCTCTCAAGGATAGGTTGAGGAATGCCATTGAGACCGGGATTTGAAGAGGCGATTCGTACGCCTATTCTTGAGGGTTATTCCGAAAAATCGTGACGGTATCGGATACCCTTTTTGAAGGCTTGTGCGTTAAAAAGGGTTTCGATGCGATCCATGGTCTGTTTTTCCTCATCCGTTTCCGCTTTGAAAAGGCCGCTGACAAGAGTGGCGATAAGGATTTTTCGAAAGGCGTTTATCTTGGTCCTTGCAGGTGCCTCGATCCGGGCATCCACCTCCTTCCACAGCAAGGCCACGTTGTCCAGAAAGGCGGGTTCCGCTGCATAACCCTTCAGTTGTCTGACGGCGTCCTTGAATTCATCCCTCACCCACCACTCAGCGCCCGTCTTATGCTTATGAGCATGGTATCGGTCGCTGATATCGTAAAATTCCTTGACCCCTTCTCCGGCCACCGGCATGCCGTATTCCAATAGGGGTTCTATGCTGAAGGTCTTGACATATTCTTTCAGTTTTTCCAGGTCTTTTGATTGAACAATCCTGTCCAACAGGATGAGACAGTCAAGACCGAACTTGTCCACAAACCCCTGAAGGCCTTCCCAGTTCTTGTTCCGGAACACATCGTCTATATTTTTTTTTCTGTACTTCATCCCATCCCCTTATCTGTCGAAATGAGAGGTTGCTCACCAAGGGTCAATCCGGTGCCATGTCTTCTAAACAGGGAGAAAAAAGTGTGGATGGTGCAGCACCCCGCGCTGCCTTTTCATCGGCCCGCTACCCTATGCCTCACCCAAAAGAGAGTGGAGTTCTTCCCAAGAAGAAATTCTCATAATATTTGGTGCGGGCAGGCCTTCACCCCTGGCTAAAATACCGGGTGAGGGCTGTAATCCCTGATCCCGGACATAGGTCGTCCAGACCGGCAGGAGACCGGCACCGAGAGCTCCCGTTATATCCGGATCCGGATCATCGCCGATATAAAGGGTCTGGTAGTTTTTCACCTGAAGTCGTTCGATGAGTTCCCGAAAGACCATCGGGTGGGGTTTACGATAACCCAGTTCACCCGAGATGAGTATCGATTCAAAGAATGGCTCGAGGCCCATCTGGCGGATGATTTTTTTCGCCGCCGGGGCATGCGTGAAATTCGACAATAAGCCGAGACGATACGTACCTTTCAGTCTGCTGAGCAGTTCCTTCGTACCTGGAATTAATCGGCATTGGGGGTAGAAGGCGGAAAAGTAGGCCTCCACCGCAATAGATATTCGGTGATCTTCCGGTGGTATGGCGTATCCTTCCATCTCCAGGGCGGTACTGATCCAAAAGCGGTTGTGGGTCTCCCTGCCGTCTTTTTTGCATTTTTCCAAATGACGTATCGCGGCTTCCCTGTGTGCCTTCCGGAAAGCCTCTTCATTCGGGTTGAGCCCGCTCTTTCTGAGATTTTGAATCAGCCTGCTGTTAGCCTCATCAAGTGTATCGGGCTCCACGGTGATCAAGGTGTTGAACAGGTCGAATCCTATGGCCTTTATGTGGTTTAACATAACGATCTTTCTTAAACGAAAGGAAGAAGAATTGCAAGAGATGAAAAGTCATCAGGAAACATTAAAAAGATGGAGGACAAGGTCGGGAAAGGCCGGGGCGTTTCCGCTATCCCCTTTTCCAGCATGGCTATGACCTGTTATTTTGTGGATCAATCCAGGAAAGACATCCCCTTGCCTATCCCGTGAATAGGAGGTAGCCCGACGATATCACATGGTTGTCAAAAAAAAATATACCTGAATCTTAATTTAGAATCAAGCTAAACGGCTTATTCTTTAAAGTGTAACCTTAAGTTTCGAGTGGGTATTCTGGTCCTGGTGGACGCAGGGTACGGAACATCGGGATTCCGTTCAACGAATTGGCCCGAGTGGTCGAAATTGCGGAGGAGTTTGTCTTCAACGAGGAGGGCCCCAAGATATTCGGCCTTATTGTTCCTGAAGAGAATAATGGGTGTGGCCACCGGTTGAAGAGACTTATCCTCTGTGTCATCCCTTTCCCGGGAGGGCTTTGTAGAGGCGTGTCGAGTGGACGTTTCAAAAAGCCTTTAAATTCAAGGGAAGGCTGTCAACTGTTGTCTTGGTAAAAGAACCGGGCCAGTTCACCGACGATCTCGCAGGCCAGGAAATATCCCCAGAAAGTTTTTCCAGACAAAATGGGATGCCTCTGTCCCTGTTCGTCGATGACCTCGACGAAAATGTCATGGCCCTCCTCCACACCCGGCACGGCATAACAGGAGAGTCGCATAAATCGTGGAATCTGGTGGGTTTTTTCTCCATCCGTAGAAAAATATTCGAGTTTGTCGAACAGCTTCAATTCAGTCAAATAATACGTGGCGGCTTGATGCGTCTCGCCATAGGTGGCCATACCGGCGAATTGTGGGATACCGTTTGTCTCGGGTTGCGGAGCCCACTTAATAATATCGAATTGCATGACGATTCTCCCAAAAAAGGGGGTTATATTCTTAGAGTTTAGATCGGATTCAACCCTGGCGGCGTTTATCCTCTCCAATGCAAATGGAAACTATCTTACACACAACGAGGACGGAATGCCACAAACTTTCGTGGCCCACAACCGTAGGATATGCCGGATATGTCTATCGATGTGGTCAATGGATTTTGCCTTGACAGGAAGAGGACCTTTGCACATAGTGCCGTCAATATAACGAAGGATCTTTTAAGGTTAAAGGTCATTATCAACACCCATGAGCATTTTGATCACGTGGGAGGAAATGAGGCCTTTCAGCAGGCCACGGGTAGTACCCATCTTGACCCACCGACAGGCGGCCTTGCAGTCTGTTTTGTTATGAATTAGAATAAATTATATGGACCTGGAGTCAGGATGACCGGCGCGGGGGTTTGCAAGGCCCAATTGAGTAAAAAACGTTGGCGCATCGGAGATCCGCTGCAGAGGAATAGATATCCCACGGGCAAAACATGGCCCGGAATGGTAAAGGAGCTTTCTCGATAATCATGAATATCATCACGGGATGGTTGGCAAGGTGGAAGACGAACCGAATGACGGGCAGGGGGGTCTTCCTTTTGAGACTCGGGCATTATGACAAGGCCCTGGATTTGATTTTGAAGGTCATCGAGCGTGATCCCGAAAACCACATGGCCTGGACCGCAAAGGGGCTGGCCCTGGCGAAGCTCGGAAAACATAAAAAGGCCATCGAGGCCTATGAAACAGGGCTCCGATGTGGGCCTCCTGACAAGGAGCGTAAACTATTGACGGGGCTTCTCAAAAACGAGAGGGAAAAGATGGCCCCTGACATTAAGAGGTCGGGGGGGTAAAATCTTTAACTGTTTGCAGAGGGATCGCCACGGCCGGAAAGACCAGATGAAGACAGAGGATCATTCGGGTTCCTCGCCATATCTTTCGTAATGGACTTTTTCATAGAGCAGGTCCTCTTCCCTGTGTGCGGGCTTCTTCTCATCAGGGTATCCCAGGGCGACGATGGCTTCTATTTCCAGGTTTTCCGGAATGTCCAGGAGTTCCGAGATGTAGGCCTTTGCGGTCCTCCGATCATCATGCATTCTTTTCCTGATTTGAATCCAGCATCCTCCCAGCCCTATGGATTCCGCTGCCAGGAGCATAAAGATGGACGCGATGGATGCATCCTCGATCCACACGTCACACTTTGCAGGGTCCGCGCAGACAACAATACCCAGGGGAGCGTCCTTCAAAAAGCCGGCCCCGTGGGGTTTTGCTTTGGATAGCCTCATCAGGCACTCCCGATCGCTGACAACAATAAATTCCCAGGGATTCCGGCCCATTGATGAGGGGGACCGCAATGCGGATTCAATCAATATTTCGACTTTTTGGGGCTCTACCCCTTTATCCTGGAATTTTCGAATGCTTCTTCTTCTTTCGATCAGGGAAAGAAACATGGCGTATCTCCTTTCATAGCTTATGCCGGAAACCCAGGTGCTTCACTCGCCCATGAGGATAGAAACTTTCAATGAGCATGACATTTATGGAAAATAATGATCATAATCGCCCCCCCCTAACGGTGTCAATGGGCTTCCTGTCACCCTGATCATTCGCAAGGTATCGTCTGTAATATGCATCGTGATATCACCCTGAAAGGAGACTAAAGAGTGGTTATGGTTTCCAAAATTATTTCTGGTGGTCAAACCGGTGTCGACCGTGCGGCTCTGGATGTAGCGGTTGAAATGGGAATCCCCCACGGCGGTTGGGTCCCCAGGGACAGGAAGGCCGAGGACGGGGCGGTTCCGGAGAAATATAAGGTCAAAGAGACGGCCGGACTTCACTATTCGGAGCGGACGGAGAAAAATATTGCGGATTCCGATGGGTCTCTGTTGATTTCAAGAGGAAGACTAACCGGGGGCTCCGCTTTGACGAGGGAACTCGCCGTAAGGCGGGGCAAGCCCTGGCTTCATGTCGATCTTCATAACAAGAACGCCTTCATCGCCGCACAGACGATTGCAGGCTGGATCATCGATCATGCTATCAAAATCCTTAATGTCGCCGGACCACGTTCGAGTCAGGACCCGGATATCTATGAAAAGGCCAAGCACCTCCTAAAGACGGTGTTTTACCTGATAAGCATTGAAACCGGTTCGCCCGATTCGGTCCTACCGGTTGCTGACGCACCCGGGAATGTCGATGAGGCGGTTAAGAGGATAATGGCTCAGTTGCCCTTGAAAGAGCGGGCGGCAATGGCCCATCTCAGAGAAAGTGATCTGGCGCGGTTGCAGAAGAGTCTGGAAGAATATATTCGAAAAAGATTCGGCCTTCCTTTGAAAAATAGGGCACTCATGATGTCCTGCCGGGCTCTGGTCGGAGGGAAGGATATCAGTGAGCAAGAGGCCTCGAGCCTGATCATAAGGGCCTTGTGGAAAAGACTGCGCGAAACCCATTCTCTGAGGATTATCAAGTAGTTTTTATGCGTTGAAATTTTTGAAAAGGGGTGGCCATGCCCCATCCATAGCTGAATGTGTATTTGAAAATAAACGTTTCTTGTAGGTTCTATTGTTAGGACAAATCCAAGATTCAAATAGCGGCCTTTTTTTTTAGAATTCAGTGCACCCGGAAGGGAATGGGGCGGCCGCTATTTCTGTCTTGCCCTTTGTCTTGAGACCGCTATAATGTCTTCATGATTATTGATTTCCATGCCCATATCTATCCTGATCATGTGGCTGAAAGGACGTTGAGCACGGTTCGCGATCGTGCCGTGATCCCCACCCATGGGGACGGGACTCTTCAAGGTCTGGTGCGGTCCATGAAAAGGGCCGGTATAGACTGCTCAGTGGTTTGCGGTGTGGCCACACGACCCGAACAGGTGGATGCGATCCATGAGTGGTTTCTTGAAATACGCCAGCCCGGCATACTCACAATGGCCGCTATGCATCCCGACTTTATTCCCGGACAGGAGGAGATGCAGACCCTGAAGGCCGAAGGGTTCAAAGGATTCAAAGTCCATCCGGATTTCCAGGGTTTTTTCGTGGACGAAAAGAGGATGTACCCGTTTTATGAGGCGGCCCAGAGCGAAGACATGCCGATCCTTTTTCATGCGGGCGTCGACAGGGGGCTACCTGATCCCGTTCATGCCATGCCTGAAAAATTGGGGAAAATCCATCGGGATTTCCCCCGGTTGACCATCGTCGCCGCCCACATGGGCGGGGAAGATGTCTATGACGAGACGGAGAGGCATTTGCTGGGTCAAGAGATCTATCTGGACACCTCTTTTGTCATTAAAAAAATGCCCCGGAGCCTTGTCAGACGCTTCATGGAAAGGCACCCGGTGGAGCGTTTTCTCTTTGGCACAGATACGCCCTGGAGCGATCAGACAGGGGATCTCGAATATGTCCTCGCTCTGCCCTTCCTGAACGACCGGGACAAGGAGAAGATTGTGGGTGGGAACGCAGCGCGACTTCTCGGACTTGAGGCTGGGTAAATATCCCCCCTTTGGTGGGAGGATTGCGTGGGGAGAAAAGGAAATCACCAACGGACTGAAACGGACATGAAGGAGCGTCCCATTTCGGGACGTGTGGTGGTAAAATATATCCTGATCCAGATTCCCGGAACGGTCCTTTTTATCCTGATCCTGCAACTGGCGCGAGGGTGGGTGGAGTTTCCCCTGTGGCTTTTCTGGGGGCTTCTAGGTCTATGGATAGCCAAAGAGATCGCGCTTTTTCCCTTTGTCCGGAACGCCTACGACTTTGGGGGTTCCGGGGTGGGGCACGGCATGGTGGGCGAAAAGGCCATTGCGGAGGAGTCCCTCAACCCTTTGGGTTACGTGCGTGTAAGGGGGGAATTATGGCGGGCCGAAGTCAGGGGAGAAAAAATGGTTATCGAAAAAGGAAATCCCGTTAGAATCCAATCGGTTCATGGGCTTACCCTTGTGGTTGAGCCCGATTCGGACCGCGATACCGACGGTCCGTACCAATCTTGCTAGAGGAATGCTCATATTTTAAAAGAAAAAAATCCGACTCTCATCCATATGATGAGATCGGTGGAAAGGATAAAGCGATAGAAAAATGACGATGACTGCGAGAGAATCCAACTTCTGGAATGTTCATTCACGCAATTATTTGGAAATGGCATTTCGAACGGATAGACATGAAACTTTGGAAAACCCGGATGGATACGGCATCAATCACGGAACCTGCGGAGATACGGTGGAAATATTCGTTATGGTGAAAGATGGCAGGATCGAGTCCGTTTCTTTTCGTGTTTATGGTTGTAGAAACACAAATGCCTGCGCCAATACGATAGCCGAATTGGCTCAGGGCAAGACTCTGGAAGAGGCATGGGAGATCACATCACAGGATGTGATTGACTTTCTGGAGACTTTGCCCGAGGCAAACACCCATTGTGCCGAATTGTCGGTAGGGGCCTTTTATCGGGCACTGGCCGCCACGGACAACACCCGGTCTATTCCCCCCGCCACAACCTAAGGCCGGGTCGTAGGCGGGTTTCTAAAAAAAGAGGATAGCGTTTGGCGTGCGGAGAATCGGCATTGGGTTTTTAGGCCTGTTTTTTGAAAAAAGATATCATAATTTGATTGAAACCGTAGACCGTTATGATCCGCCTCGCCTCGGGCCGTGAGAACCATCCTTCCAATTCCAAAAGGTGTATTCGATCCGGTCCTGAATTCCATCCACTATGATGAATGAGTCGGAAAGACAATCGATGACAACCGTCTCTCTTTTGAAATGCGAAAATTATGAGAGCACGATGCTTGAGAATGCCATCAGAGAAGGTCTGGCCGGAATCGGACTGGACTCCGAAATGTTCCGGGGAAAGCGTGTCCTGCTCAAACCCAACCTGTTGAATGCCAGCCCCCCTGAGAGCGCCGTGGTGACCCATCCTGAGGTTTTTCGGGCCGTGTTACGGCTGGTGAAAGAATGGGGGGGAAATCCGGTGATGGTCGAATCCCCCGCCTTTCAGCCTCTGGGCAAAGTCATGAAAAAGGCCGGGTACGATCGGATTATCCTGGAAGAGGGGTGTGAGGTTGCGGATACCGGGGAAAGGGCCGTGCTTTTAAACGGCGAGGGAGGCGGTTACAAAAGGTTTGAACTTCCCAAGGCACTCTTTGAGGCGGATATCGTGATCAGCCTGTCAAAATTCAAGACCCACAGCCTCACTTACATCACCGGAGCCGTCAAGAATCTGTTCGGCCTGATTCACGGGCTCAACAAATCCCGTTGGCATATAAAGGCTCCCTCGAGCGAGGCCTTTGCCAATTTTTTGCTCGATCTCTACGAAGCCCTTCTAAGGGGTTTTGATCCACCCAAAAAGTATATCCATATCATGGATGCCGTTGTGGGTATGGAAGGGGAGGGGCCGGGCCGAAAGGGCCGTCCAAAGAAGGTCGGGGCGGTACTCGTCGGCGACGATGCATTGGCCGTGGACGCTGTTGCGGTCCAAGTCGTGGGATTGGATCATGAAAAGGTCAAAACGCTTGAGTTGGGAGAGAAAAGGGGCCTGGGTAGGGCATCCATGGGGCATATCAGGGTGAAGGGTACCCATCCTCGGGATTTTGATGTTCAGGGCTTTGTCCCCAGCAAATCCCGGAACCGGTTCGATCTGGGACGCTGGCCGACCAATACGAACTTTTTCAAGGATCTCTTTGTCGAAAAACCGGTCCCGAATGAAGCGCTTTGCATTCTCTGTTATCAATGTATGACCATTTGCCCCGGTAAGGCCATCGGCAAATCAAAAGAAAATAGCGGAGTCCCCTTGTATGATTATCACAAATGTATTCGATGCTTTTGCTGCATGGAGATTTGCCCTGAAGGGGCCATTCATTTGAAGAGGGGAAAAATCCAGTGGTTGTTGGAACGGCGTTAAAAGAAGAAAAGCCGGATGACCGCAAAGAATTCACATCTGTCGATGATACCGAATGCATGAAGGTGCGCGTTTTCCACTTCATGCGGAGCCCTTCCGGATGGAGGTGGCTAGCATGGACAAAGGAGGTCATCGGTGTCCAAAATAGGACCTATAAAAAGTCCATACTCATCAGTCAATCCGGTTTATAGCGTAAAATTATTGGCATGTTTTGTTTTTGATAATCCTCTGTCATGTTGTTTATGCAGCCTTGGGGTTCATCAGAGGGGCGAACACCAAAGAGAGAGTAAATCTCATGGGGACGAATGATTGCGAAGATTCGACCAAGGTCCGGGAGCGAATGAGAGACGAGAGTGAAATCTCGGAAAGGGTTGATGCGGAAGGGAATACATGGAGAAAAGTCTACTTTGGCGGGGGATCCCATTTTCAGAACTGGTTGAAGCAGTGTCGGGAATTGGGTGAAGTTCGGGTGGAGGAAGTCCCACCGAGTGGATTCGTGTGCTATGAGGAGACCGGTGAGAAGCTTTACAGGATTTGGCTTAAGATGGAGGGTAATGAGCAGGGAGATGAACCTGAATAAGAAGCTCATGATGGTTTGCCTTGCAGGGTTTTTCCTGCTCTTTTCGTCCCGGGTTTCGGCTGAAGAGGAAAAGAGGATCGAAGAAACGTCCTGGACCTTCAGCTTTTATTTTGAGAACGACCTTTTCGCCGACACGGATCAGAACTATACCAACGGGGTCAAACTGACCTGGATTTCACCGGACTTGACCCGATATGCCGAAAGCAAACAACTGCCGGAATGGGGTCTGAAGATCGTTCGGTGTCTCCCGTTTATCAACGAACCCGGCTTTCAACGGAATGTCTCCTTTTCCCTTGGGCAGAATATGTATACGCCGCAGGACATCTCCCGGTCGGACCTCATCAAAGACGATCGGCCCTATGGGGGATGGCTCTACCTTGGCGCGGCCTTCCACAGTAAGAACGACCGGAGACTTGATTCTATGGAGATCCAGGTGGGTATGGTGGGCCCTGCATCTCTTGCCGAGGAATCCCAAACGTTTGTTCACAGGTTGCGGGATATTCCCGTGGCCGAGGGCTGGGATAATCAAATTGAAAACGAACCGGGCCTGGCCGTGGTCTATGAACGCAAATGGCGGGCCATGGTACTGGGGAACCCCGGCGGAATGGGTTTCGACGCCATTCCCCATCTCGGTGCAACTCTTGGAAATGTCTATACCTACGCCAACGCAGGAATTGAGCTTCGTTTCGGTTGGAACCTTCCCATTGATTTCGGGACATCCCTTATCCGCCCGGCGGGAGATACGAGTGCACCGGCCGGCACCGGGGATCTCAGGATCTCCGGAAGGCGCGAATTCGGGGTCCATCTTTTCGGCGCTTTGAACGGACGTGCCGTCCTGAGGGACATCTTTCTGGACGGCAACACCTTCAGGGACAGTCACAGTGTGGATAAGAAACCCTTTGTGGGTGAGGCCGTGGCAGGGGTAAGCGTGATTTGCTGGCGGTTCAAGCTATCCTATGCTCAAGTGTTTCAAACCAAATCCTTTGATATTCAAAGGAACAGCCACAGTTTCGGATCCATTGCCCTTTCTTTTTCCTATTGATCTTTTTGTCGAATATCCAAATCCGGGGATGCCGATCATCCCGGAACGTCCGAACCGTTTTATCACAATGTGCGATATCGGCGAGGTTAAGTGGCTGCCAAGGGAGCACACCGGATTTGCCAGTGCACCTTCAACCGTTGGTTGGGCAAGGAACTTTCATTCAAATTCAGAACGAGACAATCCAGATTGACGAATAATGGACAGCAGTGTTCCCATACTAAGCTCTTTGTGATCGGGCACCGGAACTGTCACAGTAGATACGGATGTTTTTCGCTGCATTGCAATATGGCTTCCGCGTTTTTTTACCTATACAAAACCATGCTTTTCAAGGATCAGGCAAACCTCTTTTCCGGAAAGAACACGTAGCTTACCCAACGGTTACCTCCCGTGGGTGACATAGACCTCCTCATGCAGTCTTGCTTCGATTTCTTCTGAGGAGGCTGTTTCAAAAAAAAGTTCCAATGCCTCTTGAAGGTTTTTCCTGGCTTCATCGACAGTGAGCCCCTGACTTGCAAAATCCAACTCAGGACACAAAGCGACGTATCCGTTGTTTTCCCGCTCAATAATTGCAGTAAGTTTTTTGGTCATAATAAACTTCTGATATGCTTTGTTTTCAATTCCCTCCGCCAGTAATCCTGGGAACTGGTTAAAACAGGAGACAATCGGGCTTTCCTTTCCTGTATAGGGCACGAAAGATAAAATATAGGCTAAAACTTGAAAGATTAATCTAATGCTGATACATTTTCTTCGATTGCAGCCTTTCTATATCCTAAAATTTGCATTAAATCTCAGGTGCTTATCACATAGTGGTGTACTGCCCAACCAGAGTTATATGGCGACCTCAACTGGAACGGGGTTGAGTACCTTCACCAGGGTGTCCGGCGACATCTCGGCCAGAAGGCCCCTCTTCCCGGCATTGATGTAGATCTTCGGGAGGGTCTGTATAGTCGATTCCATATAGACCATGAGTGGCTTTCTGGTCCCGAAGGGAGAAGTGCCCCCCACCATGTATCCGGTGTGTTTTTGGGCAACCTTTGGATCGCAGGGTTTGATCGTCTTTGCACCGAGGGTCCTGGCAAAATTCTTCGTGGAGACTTCCCGGTCCCCGTGCATGAGGATAATCAGGGGAGCCTTTTTCTCATTCTCCATCACCAGGGTTTTGATCACCTGGTGCTCATCCACATTCAACTCCTTAGCGGATGCCGCCGTACCCCCTCTGTCCTCATACTGATAGGTGCGGAGTGTATACGGCACGTTTTGCTGCTTCAACATTCTTATGGCCGGTGTGGTCGGTATCTTATCCTTTGCCATCCGTGTTTCCTTATTCCCAGTGATTCGTCTGTGGTTGAGGCAATTGGTGGGACATGAGCATTCGTATGTATTGGTTGAAGCCGTCCTCCTCCCCCTCCTCCAGCCTGCTAACGTCCTCGGTCAACCGTCCCAACAATTCCTCGTCTTCCACTGTCTCAAGAGGTCTCTTGCCGGGGTAGGAGCGTTGAAGAAGCGAATAGGCCTGCTTCTGTTTTGTGGTCAGGGCAAGGTATTTGTCGATTTCCCGGATCATGGCCTCTTTTTGTGTGTTGAGCGGGCCGTCGACCTGCATGAGCAGGTTGAGACTGAAATCTCCGCACCTGAAATGGGCGGGCATCTCGTCAAGATTCTCCAGAAGTAAACGGATTTCCTCCACGACTTCCTCGTCACTCATGGGAACAAAGGTGCCTTCCTTCACCATTTTCTGCATGGGTGACTGAGGATGCATGGCAAAGGTGCGGACCCTGATGAAATCGGGCCTTATTTTATTGAGAAGTCTAGCGGTCTCGGTGGCGTGTTCTCTGCTCAGGGTGCGTCCTCCCACACCGGGCATGATGTATTCTGAAAGGGAGATGCCCGATGCCACAACCCTGGTCCCCCCTGTCAGGATATCTTCAGGGGTGATACCCTTCCGGATTAGTTTTAATACATTCAGAGAACCGCTTTCCATGCCCGTATGGATTCTTGAGAGTCCCGCCTCCTTAAGCCTACGATAAGATTCCTCGCTTTTTCTCTTCATGGATTTTGCCCGAGCGTAGGTCGTCACCCTTTCGATGCTCGGGAAGGTCTTTTTGAGATGCTCCAGGATGTCTATCAATTCGTCCGTGGAAAGGATCAGGGTATCCGCGTCCTGGAGAAATGCAGAGGTCACTCTTTCGAAAAAGGAGGTATAGGTTTTCGCCATCTCGTCAATATCTCTTTTGACTTCCTCTACGGTTCTTTTAGAAAATTTTTTTCCCTTGTAGGCCGGACAGATATGACATCTGTTCCAAGGACAGTTTCTGGTGACCCTTACTAAAAGACTCGACGCCTCACTCGGTGGTCTGATGACACCCTGTTCAAACATGTTTTTTGCTCCTTTTTATTGTTTCCCAAGGCCTACAATAATGCCTTTATCGATTCTCTTCAAGTCTATTCCTGCCCTTGTGCCGGGAAAGCGGTGGCATGCTTTTGAGAAAAAGGAGAGACAGTATGGGGTTAATCTGATAACCTTTCAGGTGAAATTAAAGGGTGAGGGGTTCGTCCTGATCAAACCCTATGAGGATGTTTGTTTTCAGTTCAGTAAAATTTAGCACTTGATGGGATGGGCCAAGTGAGGGTGGCTAACTTCCCTTCGAAGAAGACCTTCCGCGGACCGCCCACCTGCATGTGGGGCCTTCCGAAATGAGGAGAATAACACGATGAGAGGAATTTTGATTCGGTGGCTGATTCTTACCGCAGCCATCATGTTGACCGCCTATCTGATGGACGGTATCGAGGTAGAAGGATTCGGGAGCGCCATCGCCGCAGCAGCGATTCTCGGTGTGCTCAACGCCTTCTTTCGGCCGATCCTGTTTATCCTCACTCTTCCCATTAATATCCTTACCCTTGGCCTCTTCACCTTCATCATCAACGCTCTTCTTCTTATGATGGCCTCGGGGGTGATCTCAGGCTTTGTGGTGCAGGGTTTTTGGACGGCCGTTTTTGGATCCCTCCTGATCAGCCTGGTAAGTTGGCTCCTGAGCTCTTTTGTCAACGATCATGGGCAGGTGGGTCACGTCAGCTACATCGAGATGAGAAAGACGGGAAAAGATAAATGGGAGTAAAGAATCGAGGCCCGAAGGATCGGGATTAGGTAAGCCCCAAGCGAATATCGAAAACAAATCAATCAATGACGAGGGCAGCCCATTACTAGGGAGTGCTCATCCGGAAATGACCATTCCCGGACTCTCGCTATCAGCGATCAGCTTTCAGCCGTCAGCAAAAACCGCTAAGAAACAAGTCATTAAGCTGATCGCTTACGGCTGATGGCTGAGCGCTCCATCCTGAAATCTTTAATTTCTGGATGGACACTAGGGAATTTTTTTCGTGTGAAAAAAACCTTCTGTCAGAAGTAAACGCCAGCCGGTATCTAGGGTTGCCCTTGTTTTTATTTTTCTGGATTAAGGGACATGGATAGTCCTACTTTATAATGGCCTTTAAATGCCCCTGTTTTTATAATCGAAATATGCCTTATCTCAAAATTCATTAATAGGCTTGCATTGGGCTTGATATATGTCATCTCTAATTGAACACCGAGTTTCAGATTTTTGAGGACTTCGGCTTGTCCCTCCATTACGAGCATCCCCATTCCTCCAAGGCCTGTGTCCAATATCTTGAATTGATGTTTTTTGCCGTTCAGTTTAGCCTCGAGGATATTCCCCGTATCAGAAACTTCAAAATAAGATCTTTTTTCCGAACGCTTCTCCGCCCATAGGCCTTCCATGTTCTTTTACCTCGTTCATTGGCTAGAAAATAAGACTCAGGAATTAACAGGAAAAGGGATCACTGTCGAACGACCATTTCGATCTCGAAGACTTATTCGTCTCTCAGAAAGAAAAAACTTTATCGTATGTTTTGGTTGGTATATCGCCCAGTTGTATTGTTGGGTCCGGGCTGTGGAAAGCTTGGGCGACGCCCTATTATGCTTCTAAATTAGTCAACCTCCGTAAACAATGTGTTTTTAGGTGGAAAGTGAGTAACCTGTTGGAATAAAATGATTTTAGCCGTGGTTAACATTCTTCCTTTCCGGCCAGGGCCAGGAGGACGGAACTGACAGCCTTTTTGTGCTTGAGCATCAGCAAGCGGGCAATTCGGCCGGAGCCGAAGAGCAGTTCGCCCAGGGATCCTGCGTCCACATCGAGGCGTATTGCCAGCACTCGGGGCCCGTGCCGGCGCAGCATGGTTTCCACGTGGCGGTAAAAGCGTTCGGCGCCGTCATCGGTCAGCAGGAGGAGGCGTGAGACGCGAACATTTCGCTGCATATCTTCATGTCGACGCGCCTGACGCAGTCCCCGTTCCTCTGCAGCTAGGGTGCGTTCCGCACTCTCCAGGCCGCGCACCACCCGGCCTGCCTTGTGGGCGTTGAGCAGTGCCACCGCCACCTCAGGGCCAAGCGTGACCGAGGGCACCTCGAATTTGCCATCATGCCACAGCGGACGGGTGTGGACGGTCAGGCTTCGAAGAAGCTGAGAGGCCCGTGGATCGGACTCAACCAGCCTGGGCAGGCGTAGTAAACGAATGCTCAATCGCGCGCACCCCCATTGAAATTTGGAACTTTCGTCATAGTATCAGCAACCCTATTTTTTCATTAAGGCCATATTGAAAATCACAATATCGGCAATTAGTCAACCTCACCATTCCTTCCACTTGTTTCGGCTCGTTCTTTCAAACCCTGGGCACCCGGTCATGACGGCGTGTTTTCGACTTGCCGGATACTGGCGGCAGATTGCGGGTTTGACGTCGTGGATTCGGCAGGTCCAGCGGTTTTCCGACGGCATTTTTTGGAAAAAGGGGCATTCTCGTGCCGGTTGTGTCGTGCCGGGTATCATCCATATCCGGTAAGCAGTTTTGTGCCCATGGCCTTTAAAAACGCCTACCCATTTCAGGATGTCGGTTCGACCCAATGCCTGCCATTTTGCGACATCTTGCGCCGTAAGTTCCTTACTGTAATCGAGGGATCGGCAGCATCGACCGCATTGAAGGCAGTGAAATTCTTCCATTCCGGTTTCTACACGAATACCAGCCTGGCCGGTTTCGGGATGTATATCCGGAAAGGCGTGAGTTTGAAATACTCTGGCGCATACAGCCGATAACCTCTCAGAATTCAAGTCGGCGGTGGTAACGGTCTCACACAAGTAATCGACCAGCTCCGGCCCGTCCATCCATCGCATGTTTTGGTGACCGCCCGTACTGATCCATGCTCCGTTCTTTTTCCGATCCCTTGTGACAACGGTATCACCGTTGGAAATCAGCCGAATGATTCCACAAAACAACATGATTTGCGGGTTGTATTGTCGAAAATCGTTGCAAATCGCTTGCAGTGCCTGGTCGATGGTCAGAAATATGTGTTCTTTTTCCACCATGAGAAGATTCCGGGACGGGTTGGAGTATTTTTATCCAGAAATAGTCCTTTTCCGCAATTTAGGCGTCAAAGGCTATGGCTGCAACCATGGGGTCAATATCGCGAGCAAGCCAGGTCATTGGCCGATGGTTCATCTACTCTGAGTTCGATAATTTTTTCCCTGCTCTTGAGCCTCTATGATATCGTTCAAGTAGGTGGCAATCTCGAAAGTCATTTCCTTGGGCACGTAGTATGCGGCCTCTTCATGATATGATTTCGCAGTATCCTTCGACCTCAGGGCGTTAGCCGTCAGCATAACGGCCATCAGTTTTTTCTTGATGGGCATTTCCTATAAGTTGTACCCGTTAACGCCCATAATATCAAGAACAGCGATGTCAAAATACTGTCGTTTCAAAAGGTTTTTGGCTTCATCAAAGTTGTCGGCCCTGACAACTTCGCACATGGGTAATAATTTCTCCAATGTGTCCAACACATCAGGTTCGTCATCTACCTTCTATTATCCGACCGGGGCAAATGAAGGACACGCCTTGTCCAGATTTCAAACCCAGCATTATTCCTTCAATAAGTGGTTGGTTCACTTGGTGTTCTGCCCTCCATTTCACAATAAAATTTGCTCCGGGCCCACCTCTCTTATCATATTCTTTAATATATAAATGTGTAGAGGCCAATGGTCCTAATTCGAACTGCTCTTTAATATATCCTTCTATCATCTTACCACTGTTATCATAATAGTCTGCCTGCAGGACCGTAATAGGGTGTCTGGGATCCGTGTTCCGAATGCTTAGCATTGCAGCCAATTGAAATGCCGATTTCTTGGGACCGGAATAAACATTCGAATAGATGGAGACATATACGGTCTCTCCAGCAGAGCGTTGAATCTGGGAATTCGCCCACCCCGGAAAGGTAACAAAGCTCATAAAAAAAATAAAAGCACATATTAGTGTTTTTTTCGCATCAAATTTTGAAACATTCATAACGAAAACCTCGCTTTCCCTCCATTTTTGGAGTTCTTATCTTATAAAGACCGACTGCAGCACTTCAATCACACGTTCGCGTTCAAAAGGCGATTCCGCGATATGGTCATCCGCATCTTCTAAAATCAAATCCAGTTTTCCCCATCGTGTATACTGCTTGAATTTATCATCTCGCCGGATGCCCATGGCCGCAGCAACCAAATTTACATAGTTGGTGACATCGAATTCGTATTGGTCCCCCGCAGTTGCAAAGGTCTGGCTACAATAGTGACAAACTGTAACCAAACGCTCCGCTCCGGTTTGTGCAGCCTCTTGAAGGCGTTCTTCACGGATCCGGGCGCAGCTTTCCGGATACCAGCATATCGCTCCTGAGCCGCAGCATAGAGTATCAGGACCGTGATGCTTCATTTCCCTGAGTGCCACTCCAGGCAACTGCCGCAAAACCTCGCGGGGGCCATCGAGGTCAACCCCCGTGCAGGCCGACTTGCAGGCTTCGTGAAGTGTGACGGTCTTGGCTGTCGGCATGGTAAGCGACAGTTTGCTCATGTTTGCAGCCAAATACTGAGGGAAGGATAGGATCTTGAAAGGAACATCCATGGCAGGCACGATGCTTTTATCAAAGCGACACTGGCAGGTCGGGCACCAGAGCACGACGGTCTCCGGTCTAAAGCTGGCAATGGCGGCCACCAGTTCTTCAGCTCTTTTACTCCCCTCCTCGATTTCACCCGAAAACAAAAGACCGTCACCGCAACAATTATCTAAGCCGGGTATAAATGCGTAATCATCACCGACAGCGTCCATGATATCCATAGCGTTTAGGATTTTTTCCGGTTGAAAGTACACGTTACAACCTGGAAAGAAGACATACCTGGCCCTTTGCGGACCGCTGGGTGTGGTGATTCTTTTGTATTCAGCCCGGGATGTCTGGATACTCGCCAGGACCCTATGGGTACTGGCGGGTTGCATGGCCTCGCCGTAAGCCTTATTCGCAAGCCCTTTGGATATATATTCGCTTTTGATGACTTCGTTGACAAGCATTGGGTTGAGGTCCTCTGGACACATCCCGGCTGTACATTTAAAGCACTCCATGCAGGCAAAGGCCTTGGTATAAGCCTGATGATTGGGAATACCGCTATTCATAAAATCAAATACCCCTTTCTGAATATTCGGGGAGGTCATCTCGTTGATATCAGTATAGGGTATAATTGGGCATCCTTTGGCACAAAGCCCGCATTTTGTGCAATTTTCAAGAAAACGTGTCTTTTCATTTGCGTAGTGATCAAAAATTGTCATTTCTGTTTTTATCCCGTTTACCAGGGTTTTTAAAATTGTTGACTAAATTCTTGGATTATCCTTATTTTTTCTATGAGAATTTCAAGCCATACTGAAAAGCTATTTTGGGAAAAATTACTTCGATTATAAATGCCTTGCGTTATGTCGGCTTTTATGAGGCCCATGAATAGTTCCATTTTTAGGCTGAAATCTATTAAAATATATTTAAGTTTATTCGATTGTCAATTAATTATAAATAATTTTTACGTCTGCCTATTCCAAATATGGTATTTTGTACCGTTATCTTTACTGCAGGTGTAGGAGTCCATGTGTATTCGTGCCTTTCATCTTCACATCCAAGACCCTGGTGTACGGAAGGCCATCAATGCGCATATCCGTCCTCAAATGCACCCATAACCTTGCCCGATTCCGCGCACTGGCTTTCACCTCAAGCAATCGATCAATATCATCTGAGTCCATGGACGTTGATGGCGACGATAGGCCAAATTCTCTTCTTCCCCGACAGGTTGTGGTTTCGAAAATAGTACCAAAAAATGTGGAAGGATGTGGCACCCCTTGATCCAATCTTCAGTATCCGTGGAAAGGTCCTCCTCGATGAACTTCAGGGATGGGAAGGTTGTGGAAGGATAGTTGCGGCTTCCCTTGCATAATAGATTTGGATAGAAATCATTTTAAAATAACAAAGGGCATGCCCCCTAAGCTTGGACGCATGCCCTTTTTTTCGGGAATTGAAATTTAGCTTACCGTGACATTTTCTGCGGCAGGACCTTTTGGCCCTTGCCCTATGTCAAAAGTAACGCGGTCGCCTTCATTGAGGCTTTTAAAGCCGCTTGCATTGATTGCTGAATGATGAACGAACACATCGGGTCCGTTTTCCTGCTCAATAAAGCCAAACCCTTTTTGATCGTTAAACCATTTAACTGTTCCGTTTGCCATGGTGACATCCTCCTTTCTATAAAATGCTCAAAATTTTAGACTGGAGGATGAAACACTAGAAATGAGTTGTTCCTTCAGAAAAAAATCGCTCCGCAAATTGAACACGGGGCCTTGTTGATTGTCCATATGTTAACACTCTTTATTTCGAAAGCAAGCTATTTATTTTTTTCGAGGATTTTTCCTTGTTGTTTAAGGGGTCAAATAAATCGACAAAATGCTTTCATTATGATATCTTTTTAATGTCGAATTTAGGCGTATCGTCGCACTGAAAAGGGTTTATTAAAGGCAATTGGCCTGCAGATACTATTCATCGAGTGATATGGAGGGTGAGATGCCTGAGAAAAGCGATATGACAGTCAAACGTCATTTGGTCGATGTCAGAGACGGGAAGAGGAGCTTTGAAAACGTTTTTCAGAGTGTGGCTAAGATGATTCTGGACGGTGAAATCGAAAAAGTGGTGGTGAATGGCAAGACAACTTACGATTTCGAGATTTTCCATGCCGGATCGAAACATGTTATCGGAATGTATGACGAAATAAACAGTTTCGTCTCTTACGTCAAGGACGCAGCCGAAGGCGGATCATCAAAAGAGATGGCCTTCGTGTTGGTGGGAGAGCCGGGAAACGGGAAGACCTTTTTTGTCGACTACCTCTGCGCAAAGTATCGCCAATTCCTGTCCAAAGAAATAAACCGCAAGTACACCTTCAGGTTCAACAACCTGGACCGATTGGGTCATTACGGGAAAATCACTGCCATTGAATCACAAACGTATGAAGATCCCATGATTCTGGCCATGAATCTCTTTGACGATCCGGATGAGAGTAAGGCCTATCTGACTCGGGAGGTCGGATTTTCGGACAAGGACATAGAAAAAGGCTATGCCAATTATCGTCCCCTGGGGGCGTGCAGCGGCTACATATGGAACGATATACGGAATTTCACCGGGGGTGATATCGATGAAATGCTCAAATTCGTTGATGTGGTGCCCGTGCCGCTCACCGAAAGCCTTGGGACCGTGACGGGCAAATATCCGGCAAAGGATAAAATTACCTCCTCGGCCGTGGATCTGCTTGGAGAAGAGTCCATCCAGCGCCTGCTCCATATCACCGACACAAACAACCCCTACCGTTTCGATCTGAGGCGTGGCGCCCTGGCGCGCGTTGCGGGCGGCGGTATCCATTTTAGCGATGAGATCTACAAGAACAAGAAAGACCTGGTGCAGGTTTATCTGGGAGTCATTCAAAACCGGGTCATTGAAATTGACGGTTTCAAATGGCCCATCGATAGCCTGATTATTGCCACAAGCAACAATTCCGAATTCAACCGCTTCCTGGCTGAAAAGGAAGAAGCCCCGATTGTGGACCGGTGCCGTATCTGTTATGTCTCCCATAATACAAATTACAAGTTGCAGGAAGAACTCACCGGGTATGCCATCGGTAGCGAAACCAAGACCACCCTCAACAAGGAGGTCCTGCACCAGGACCCGAATCTGAACTATTCCGCATCCGTCGCTGCGGTCCTGTCGCGCCTTCCCCGCTCCGAAAAATTGACGCCGGTCGAGACCATGAAACTGGCTGCCGGTGAAGTGGCCGGTGAGAAAAGCATCAAGACCCTGGCGGAAGTGATCGATACCCTCAACCAGGAGCCGGATATGACGAAACGGTTCGGGCAAAAGGGCCTGGGGCAACGTAACCTGGGCAGGGCCATTCAGTTGTTGATCGAAAGTTCCGAAACCAATGACGGTCGGTGCATGTTCGCCTATGATGTGTTCAAGGCCTTGGAACGGGTCATCCTCGATTATGTGACGGACGCCAATGACAGGGCCAAGTATCTCGAGGACCTCAAGCTTGCCAAGGGTCTTTATCGGGAACGCATCATGACAGAAATATTCAACGCTTACATGGATGAACCCCTGGCCATTCGAAAGGATGTGATGAACTATGTGAATATGATCATCGGCGTTGACGCCGAGAACCTGGGGCCCGACAAGATGTGGAAATACAAAGACCCACAGACAAGGAAGCTCAAGGCACTGAAAATCGATGAACGTTATATAAACAGTGTCGAAGAGAGACTGGGACTCAAGACACAGGAAAAACGGGAAACCTTCAGAACTTCCATTCGAAAAATTTACGGCCAGAAGATTTCCGTAGAACCCAATTACGATTTCATGGACAATCTGGAACTGGTCAAGGCGGTCACCGACGTCCGCCTCAAGTCCGACATTGCCGGTGCCGGCAGTCTTATCGGCGCGCTGGCCAATCGAACCAATGAGGAAAATCAAAAGTTATACGATCGCATGGTGGACACGATGCTTTCCAAACTTCATTACTGCCAGACATGTGCTCAGAAGACGATAGAATATTTTTGCACCCAGGAAGATGAGAACTAGGTCGGCAGGCTCTTTGGTTCGTTTATCTGAATCATACACGCCCAAATCGTTAGCCATCTGAAAAAGCAATAGAAAGACGTAAAAATGGGTTGAAAGTCTTATCCGGTTTTTGAGGCCTTTTCAAAATGCTTCGATTCGGGGAGGCCTTGCAAGCGGCAGGCTTCCCAAGGGCTGGAGACGGCATTGGGGACCACTTGCCAACACTTTAACAAGCGAGTAACGATTCATGGATCCAAAACTCCTGGAACTTTATAAAGAGACGAAGGGGAAAGGTCTGAGTCGCGAAGATGAAGAGACGGTCCGCGGGGAACTGAATCTGGACCTGGAGCATGTCGTGCCCGAGGGTCTGGGAGACGGCAAGGATGTTGACGGCCCGGTATCTTTCCGTGCAAGCGATACCGTCTATGGCTACAATGACCTTTCCGCGTTGCAGAATATGAGGGGACCTGAAAGCACCTACAGTATCCGTATCCGTTCAATAGACGAACTCCTGGAAAGGGACAGACAAAGGGAAGAAGACGGTTTCCCACGTAAAATACGTATCGGTCGGTTGATCAAACCGGGTAGGGGGGGGAAGGATAAAATTGTTATTGTCCCTACCACGGTTGAAGAAAAGTTCATCCATGATACCTCCTTTCAACCGTCGGATGAATCTCGACCTTCCGGCGGTTCAGGCGAAGGAGAGGAGGGAGAGGTGATCGGGGAAGAACCGGTCCGGGAGACGCCGCAAAAGGGAGGAGCGGGCCAGGGCGAGGACGGTTCGCACGAAACGGAGTCCAGCGCTTATGATCTCGGAAAGATTCTCACGGAGAAATTCGAACTTCCCAATCTCAAAGACAAGGGAAAGAGACGATCGCTTACCCGGTATACCTATGACATGACAGATAAACATCGGGGATTTGGTCAGATTATCGACAAAAAGGCCACCCTTCGAAGAATCCTGGAAACCAATATCCACCTGGGCAATGTGCCGGACATCGAGAATATTGATCCGACCCGGTTTTTGATCGCCCCCAACGATAAGATCTATCGCATCCTCTCTCGTGAGAAGGACTATGAGTCACAGGCCATGGTCTTTTTTCTCAGAGACTACTCGGGTTCCATGCACGGCAAACCCACTGAACTCGTGGTGGCGCAGCATGTGCTGATCTATAGTTGGATACTGTATCAATATGCGAGGCAGGTGGAAACTCGGTTTATCCTCCATGACACCGAAGCAAAGGAAGTTCCCGATTTTCACACCTACTACAACTCAACCGTTGCCGGCGGCACAAGGATCGCTTCCGCCTATCGCATGGTCAATGAGATAGTGAGAAACGAAAATCTTGTCCAGGACTATAATATCTATGTCTTCCACGGCACGGATGGTGATGATTGGGACAGGGAAGGGAAGGAGGCCGTGCCGGAATTGAACAAGATGCTCACCTATGCCAACAGGGTTGGAATCTCCGTCGCCAAGACCTCGAGGACAGGGGAAAAAGAAACTGAAGTTGAAAAATACCTCGAGGTTTCGGGCCTCCTGAAGGAGAAACCGGCCTTGATCCGGATGGATGTCATCCATGAAGATGCGGATGAAGCGCGCCTGATCAAAGGGATCAAGAATTTGATCTCATGAACCATCGGGTTATGGGTAGGCGGCAGGCCTTTGAGCCGGCCGGGTTCCGGTATGAATGCCTTTAACCCTATTGCCTAAAGGGTCTAGGGTCAAAAAAATGGAGCTCATCAATCAGCATACCAAAAAAATTATGGAAGGGTGTAAGGACAGGGCACGAATGGCGGGTCTGACCTTTCAGAATGAGACACTCGAGTATATCGTGACCAACCGTGATTTGCTCGAATTGACACCTAAATATATGATTCCAACGTTATACGATTACTGGGTCCAAGACGTGGAAGTCCTTAAAGAAAAGGGCCGATATGAGCTTTATCCTGCAAATCCATACGAAACCGTGATCAATACCCGTCCTCCTATCTCTTTTTATAATGACAACAATCCGGACTGGTTGAACGTCATGATCTTCTACCACGTCCTGGCCCATATCGATTTTTTTCAGAACAATCTCTATTTTCGCCACACCTGGGACGACGATATCACTGGTGAAGCCCTCGCCGACAAGCGCCTCATTGCAAAGCTCAGGTCTGAAAAGGGGAGATGGGTGGATTACGTCATCGAATTCACCCGTGGAATCGATAACCTGGTAGGATATCACGGAGAATTGTCCCGACTGAATCGTATGCCGGGAACAAATCTGTCCAAACGCATGGATTTCTATTTCGATGTCTTCCTTCAATCCATCAGACCGGTATCCGTCCATGAATATATCAAAGAGATCGAAAGATACAATACCTGCATGCTGAATGCAGGGCGTGAAGGGGAGCAGACCTTCTTCTCTGAAGTAACCCTGAAAAATCCTGAATTCGAAAGCCTTTTCAAAAAAAGCCTTACACAAAAATCGGATCGCAGAAAGGATCTGTTCGAATTCATCCTGGAGTGCTCGCAATTCTTGAACAAAGAGGAAAACCTCTGGATGAAGGAAGTCATTCAGGTCGTTCGTAAAACATCCCTCTACCTTCAGCCCCAAATGCGGACCAAGATCATGAATGAGGGTTGGGCCAGTTACTGGCATGAGAGGCTTTTCATGAGTGACGACCGCATAAGGGGCCATGAAGTCGACTTTGCCCGACTCAATGCCGGGGTCACGTCTATGCCTCGTGTCGGACTCAACCCTTACGCCATTGGAATGCGCCTTTTTTACTATGTCGAGGAGATCGTCAACAAGGGTAAATATTCTAATGAATTCCGAAAGATCCTGGATGCGGCCGAGCGGGATCGTTTTGATGAAAAAACGGGAGAGGGTGAGACTTTTGTCTTTAAGATTCGCGAGAACTACTGTGATTTCACCTTCATCAACACTTTTGTCGACCAGAATTTTGTTGACCGTCACAATCTCTTTGTGGCGGGCAGAAGGCTCAACCGGCGAAAAAAGGTCTGGGAATACTTTGTCAAGAGTCGAAAAGAGAAAGACTATCGCCAGATGCTGTTCGATTCCCTCTATCACCCTCCCTATATTGAAATAGACCAAGAAAAGGGCGACGACAATACCCTTTATTTTGACCATCACTTTGAAGGAAAGCCGCTGGTGAAGGACTTTATCGCCAACACCATGATAGGCATCGAATATTTATGGGGAGGACCCGTCAAGCTGGAGACAAGCGAAATGGAACAGGTGGCCTGGCCCACGGAACTCGATCTGATCGCTCCCTGGAGCCCGGCACAGGAAGAAGAGCATGATCCGGAATTCGAATGGCGAAGAGTTTTGTACACCGTGGAGAACCGAAAGCTTTCCAGAAGAGTCCTGTGAAAATGAAATTCGGATTGAAAAAACGAAAAATAAGCAAAGGAAACGGAAATGGAAACGATTACAAAAGCGATGAGATACCTCAATCGCAACATCAGCAACCAGGATAAGGGTGCCCCCATTTCCTTCGATGCATTCCTGCATGTCCTGATATCCAATCCCGACAGGGTCATGCGCAATGTCTTCCAGACCTTCCATGACATGATCAAGGCCTATGCGGGTGAGGGCGTCGACGAATACCCGGATGATCCTGAATCTATCGGCTTTGTTTATTATGATTGTACCAGGCTTTTCGTGGACGGCTCGGATCACCCCTTTTTTGCAGACAGGCTTTTTGCCAACCGGTTGATCAACCATATCGAATCCCTGAGGCACGGGGCCCAGCAGAACAAAATATACATCTTTGACGGTCCTCCGGGATGTGGTAAGAGCACCTTTTTGAATAATTTTCTTATGCGATTTGAGGAATATGCCAACACAGAGGAGGGCATGCGTTACGAGACAATCTGGAGATTGAATCGAAAGATTTTGGGTACCTGCAAGGAGATAGCGCCTGTGCCTTTGTTGGAAAAATTGTCGGACCTTCTGAATCACTATCCCCGCGAACAGGGAGAATTTTCAGGGGGGCATGGTTGCGGCCGTTCCAACGGGGGGGTTGATGAAATTTTTGAAGACCAGGGCATGCCCTGTGTGACGGAAGATACCGTTGAAATTCCCTGTCCCTCCCATGATCATCCTATCCTTATGGTCCCGAAACGGCTTCGCCGCATCTTCCTAGACGAGCTGTTAAAGGAGGGCGAATTCAAGACAAGACTTTTCACGGAAAAAGAATACGAATGGATCTTCAGAGAAGACGCCTGCACCATCTGCACCTCTATCTATGAGGCCCTTGTTAAAAAATTGGGGAGTTCCATTGAGGTTTGCAAGATGCTCTATGCCCGACCCTACCTGTTCAACAGGAGACTCGGACAGGGGATAACGGTTTTTAATCCGGGCGACAGGCCCATGCGACAGGGCGCAATGGGCAACGTCATGCTCCAGAGAAGACTGAATGACCTTCTCTCGGATAACAATCAGGTTAAATATCTCTTTTCGAAATTTGCAAAGACCAACAACGGCGTTTATGCCCTCATGGATATCAAATCTCACAACACGGAGCGCTTGGGAGAACTTCATAACATCATCAGTGAAGGAGTCCACAAGGTTGAGGACATCGAGGAGACCGTGAATTCCCTCTTTATTGCCGTCATGAACCCGGAAGACAAGAAGGACTTTCAAGCCATGCGTTCTTTTTCCGACCGCATACGATATATTAATCTCCCCTATGTCCTTGATCTCAAGACGGAAGTCGAGATCTATCACAGCATTTTCGGCAAACAGATCGACGAAAGTTTCCTTCCGGGAGTCCTTCTTGATTTTGCCAGGGTGATCATATCATCGCGCCTCAATATCAAGTCGGAGGCCTTGTCGAAGTGGATCGGTGATCCGAACAAATACCGTCTCTATTGCGACAAGAACCTCCAACTGCTCAAAATGAGTTTCTACATGGGAGAGATCCCCGCCTGGCTCACAGAAGAGGATAGAAAGGGATTCACGGCAAAGATGCGGCGCAAAATCATTGCGGAATCCGAGACAGAAGGTCAGCAAGGTTTCTCCGGACGGGATTCCATTCAAATATTCAACGAATTCTATTCCACCTATGCCAAGGAGGACAAGCTGATCAACATATCGACCCTGGTCAATTTTTTCACCAGAGTTCGAAAAGATCTCAGCCAGCGCATACCCGAAGGCTTTCTCGTATCACTCCTTGATCTGTATGACTATATGGTTTTGCAGCAGGTCAAGGAATCGCTCTACTATTACAATGAAGAACAGATCTCCCGGGACATAAAGAACTATCTTTTTGCCCTTAACTTTGAAATTGGGTCCGTGGAAACCTGTCAATATACGGATGAACGTGTTGATATAACAGAAGATTTCTTCAGGAGCATTGAGAATCGGTTGCTGGGCGCCCAGGCGGGAAACGGGCAACGCGAGACCTTCCGGAAGGAGACTCAGAAAGAGTATATATCCAGAACCGTGACCCAGGAAATAATGATTGAGACTAAATCGATTGAGGAAACTAAGCTCTATCAGTCCATGTACGAAAGATATATCCATAACCTGAAAGAAAAGGTCCTGGATCCTTTCCTTGAAAACGAGAATTTCCGCCGTGCCATAAAGGACTATGATGAGGAAGATTTTAAGAGTTACGACAAAAGAATCAGGAATGATGTAACCTTCTTAATCAACAATCTTTGCAATAAGTATCTCTATACCAAGCAGGGGGCCAAGGAGGTCTGCATCTACGCCATAGACAGCGACCTGACCAAGAAATTTTCAAACACGTGATGGGTACCGGTTCCCCATGCATGCATTTTGTTGAACAGTCGTTTTGTCGATGCACCGTTTCTTTGTTCCGAAAATTCAATGCGCATGTATTTTTCAATCACCCTTCTGTGAGTCGAATCGTAAAGGCGGCTGCGGTTCCGGCAGCCGATTCATATCACATCCTCGACTTTTATTTTATGCCCCCCCCCGCCTATTGGCACCTAAAACCTCCACCTCTGATGGAGGACCCATTTAGGTTTTACCGTTCCGGGGGAAAACAGCGAAACAAAACTCGAAGCACGAAATACGAAACAAATTCAAAATTGTAATTCCGAATGTTCAAAAATAAAGAGCTCTGAATTGCAGACGGATACGGGAAAGCCTCCAAAATATAGGATTTTTGCTTTAGTCCTTTGAATTTTTGGAATTCGAATTTGTTTCGGATTTCGACATTCGGATTTGAAGCTCGAACGGGTATAAAGACCCCCTTCGAGGGGGATACCGGAGGCCCCCGCTCTGCGGGCGGAACCTCACTGCAAAGTTGTTTTTTCGGCCAGGCTTTTCCCTCTGCTTCATCCGCACCTCTGCGAGGTATATCAAAAGGCCCAGAGGACCGGGTTGTCGTCGAGATGATCCGTGACGATTCGGCTGATGGTCTCCATTTCCGCAAGATCCTCTCGAGACAGCATTACATCCGTTGCCTCGGCGTTTTGAACGGCCTGTTCGGCGTTTCGCGCCCCGACAATGGCCGCCGTTTCGGGCTGGGCAATGACCCAGGCAAGGGCCAGTTGTCCGAGGGTCACGCTATGGCGTTCCGCGATGGGACGCAGCTTGGAGAGGGCCTCCTGAACCCGTTCGAAGTGATCCTTCTGAAAGAGGCGGTTCCTTGCCCGGTGGTCCCCCTTTGCGAATTTGTGACCCGGTTTGAATCTTCCTGTCAGAATACCCTGGGACATGGAAGAGTATGAAAGTATGCTGACGTCATTTTCGCGGCAAAAGGGCAGGACATCTCTTTCCACTTGACGCCAGAACAGGGAATAGGGCGGTTGGAGACTGTCGATGCGTCCATATTGACGGGCCTCTTGCAGTTGCTTTCGCGAAAAGTTGGAAACCCCGACAGCCCGGATCTTTCCCTGTTCCTTGAGGTCGTTCATGGCCCGCATGGTCTCCTCGATGGGCACGGCCTTGGTTCCCCAGACTCCCGAAGGCCAGTGGATTTGATAAATGTCGATAAAGTCTGTTTGAAGCCGGCTCAGGGACTGGTGGCAAGATGCCATAACCTGGTCGTATTTGAGGTGATTGGCAAAGACCTTGGTTGCAATGACCGCATTTTTGCGAACAGGGGCAAGGGCCTTGCCCAAGGTTTGCTCAGAGTGGCCCCAACCGTATTCTTCGGCCGTATCAAAGGTTGTCACGCCTGCCTCAAAGGCCGCGCGGATGGCCTTGGCGATTTCGTTATCGTCGATGCCCGCCCACATTTTTTTCCCAGCCTGCCAGGTTCCCATGATAATGGGCGAGATTTGGACTTCGGAGAGGCCCAAAGTGCGTTTTTCCATGAAATTTTCCTCCCGACTTATCATCTATTAATTTTGTATAGGATTTTTTTTTAAATTCAAATAGGATGCTTTCTCCCTTATACCCTTTGGCGTTGGAAAAAGAAAATCGATTTATCCAGTGAACAAAATGATGGATCAAATTGCGGACCGGATTCGTGGCATTACGGCCCTCTTCCTTGACGGGAGGGGCGGGGGAGGAGACGTGTGAATCGGATAAAATACATAAACCCCGGCGTGAAAAGAGAGCAAGGGAGATTTTCATGAAAGAACGACTCGATGAAAGAAAAAGAGAATTTTCAGAAATAATGACGGATATTTTGAATTATGGCGCATTGAATCTGGCTATGGGTATCGGATACCGAAACGGGTTGTTGGACGTGATGGACGGATGCGATTCGCCGAAAACCGCGTCGGCCATCGCCGATAAAGCCGGTCTCAGCGCAAGATATGTGAAGGAATGGCTAGGTATCATGGTCTGTGGAGACATCGTCGAATTAACGGCCGATGAATTTGGCGAAGATCTCTTCTTTCTTCCCCGGGAGCGCGGCGATTTGATTGCGAGACGCTCCGGTAATTCGAATCTTGGGGTTTATACTCAGGAGATCCCGTTGCTGACCTCATGTGCCATGGAATCAGTGGTTCAGGGTTTCTATAGCGGCGAAGGGGTCGATTACAAAAACTATCCAAAATTTCAGAGTTTCATGTCACAACTGGCCGATGCCAAGCATCGGCAGGTCCTTGTCACTCGATTTCTTCCCTCTGTGGACGACGGCAGGCTTGTTCAAAAAATGCAATCCGGCATGCGGGTGTGCGACTTGGGTTGCGGTGAGGGTCTTGCCCTAACGCTCATGGCCGAGGCCTTTCCGGAAAGCGAGTTTGTCGGTATCGATATCTCCGAAAAAGCGATTCAAAAGGCCGAAATGATTGCGCGACGTGAGGGCTTTCGCAACGTGACCTTTTGGCAGATGGATGCCGCCACCATAAAAGACAACCCCGACCTTGAGTCATCCTTTGACTATGTGACGGCCTTTGACGCTATTCATGACCAGCCCCGGCCGCAAGAGGCCCTAAAGGGTATCTATTCCATGTTGAGGCCTGGAGGATTGTTTTCCATGGTGGATATCGCGGCGAGTAGTCGTCTGTCCGACAACAAAGGACATCCCATGGGGGCGTTTCTGTATACGGTCAGCCTCATGCATTGTATGCCCGTTGCCCTGGTGAACGGAGGGCTGGGGCTGGGAATGATGTGGGGCCGCCAGAAAGCGCTTGAAATGCTTCATGATGCGGGTTTCGAAAAGGTTGATGTGTTGGAGATTACGGATGACCCCTTCAACTTTCATTTCTATAGCAGGAGACCGGGATAGACCTGAAAGTTTCGATTTGGCCAGGCTGCCATGGCTCGGAATTCAGGTACAATGAAACACTTCAATAAGATGCTATAATTATATCAAAAAAAATGATGGTATGTGATTAATGACTTGACACACTTAAGGTCCCATGGCATCTATAGTATCGTTTAATATGGTTATTTTAAAATGGTTCTTTGTCAATTTATCTGCGTATTCTTCTGAAATGTGATGCCTAATAATCTTTTAAATCAATAAAAAAGGGGGTATTGCTATGAGAAAAATGTTGTGGATGACTGTCTGTTTCGTGGCGACTCTGGGATTGGTCCTGATCGGCCCTGCCGCACATGCTGCCAAGGTCATAAAGGTGGGTATGGTGGACTGTTACAGTGGGCCGGCCAGCACCTATACCAATGACGTGCGGGATGCCTTCAAAGTGGCCGCGGAGAAGATCAACGCACAGGGCGGCATTTTAGGAAGAAAGTTAGAGATTGTCACCAGAGACAGCAAGTTTAAGGTCGACATCGGCTTGAGCGCGGCTAAAGAACTGATCATGAGAGAGAACGTGGATATCCTTATGGGAACCATTAATAGTTCTCTCGCCCTTGCCGTATCGGACTTGGCCAAAAAGGAGAAATTGCCCTTTTTCTGTACGTTCTCCAAGAGTGCAAAGATCACCGGGGAAAAGGGTCATCGGTACGTTTTCGGCATCACGGAAAATACCATGATGGCGGGTAAGGCCGCTGCCGTTGGTCTCGCGAAAAAACCCTATGTCAAATACTGGATAGCCGGAGATGACTACGAATACGGGCATGCCATCGGCAAGGGCGTGTGGAGCAACCTTCAAAAGGTGAAACCCGAGGTTCAACTGCTGGGCCAATCATGGTGGAAGGTGGGTGAACCGGACTTCACACCTTACATTACCGCGATCCTGGCCGCCAAACCGGAAGCGCTCATTGTCTGCACGGGCGGTCGCGACAATGTTCCCTTTCTCAAGGCGGCAATGAACACCGGCCTGCACGAGAAGATTCCCTTCTATCTTCACACCGCCACGGAACTGGCTACCATAAGACCCCTTGGCCTCAATGCGCCCGAAGGCGTGCTGGGGACCTCAAATTTCCATTTCTATTATCCCGAAACCCCTGAAAACAAGGCCTTCACGGAAGAGTTCAGGAAGACCTTTGACCGGTATCCCACGGTGGGGGCACTCTACGGTTATTTGACGGCAAAGTTTATTGAAAAAAGTTATAAGAAGGCAGGAACGATCAGTACGGAAAAGTTTATTGATGCCCTTGAGGGCATGGTTGTGGACAGCCCGGTGGGCAAGGTCACCATGCGAGACTTTGACCATCAGGCCATGCTGCCCATGTTTATGGGTTACACCAAGAAGGTCCCCGAATATGAGTTCCTGATCTCTGCCGATATCGTCACCATTCCAGGCAAAGAATTGATGCCGTCGGTGGATGAGATCAAGAAACTGCGTGGGAAGTAATGCCACCGCGTCCATGCCAAAGATCTCGGTATCAAAAGGGGAATGCAGGTGAAAAGATCTAAAAAGGAAGCATAACGAACCGTCGTAACCCTCAGAAAATCAAAAGGAACAGAGATGGAAATGGCATCGACCGTCACGCTCTCCGCCCTGGCCCAGCAGATCCTTGTGGGTCTAAGCAGAACGACCATCCTCTTTATTGTCTCCTCCGGCCTGAGCCTTGTCCTAGGGGTGCTCAGGATCCCCAATGTGTTCCATGGCTCTCTCTATATGATCGGAGCTTTTTTGGCGTTCACCTTTGCCACGGTTATAGGATCCGGTGCGGGATTCTGGCTCGCGCTGATCCTGGCGCCGTTGGGGGTGGCCCTGATAAGCCTCATCGTCGAAAGGGTGCTGTTCTGCCACCTCTATGAACGGGAGCACCTGATGCTTTTGCTTTTCACCTTCGCTTTTTCGCTCGTATTCGCTGATCTGGTAAAACTTGTCTATGGATCAGACTACCGGTCCATCACGGCTCCGGCTTTCCTGCAGGGTTCCTTTTCCTTTTTCGGCCTTCCTTTTCCGCGTTACAACCTCTTTCTTCTTGTCCTCGGCCCCTTTGTCGCCCTCGGTCTGTGGCTTCTTACGAACAAGACCAAGATCGGGAAAATTTCGAGGGCGGCGGCGGTTGACAGGGAAATGGTGGGGGCCGTTGGCATCAACGTGAGTTGGGTTTTTGCCTCCGTTTTCATTATTGGTTGCTTTCTTGCCGGGCTTGGCGGCGCCCTGGTCGCCCCTACTCAGAATATTACACAGGGTATGGATCATACGATTATCATCGAGGCCTTCCTCATCGTCATTATCGGGGGGCTGGGGAACATCTGGGGCGCCCTGCTCGGAGCGCTGATTTTTGGACTAACGGACTCTATCGGTATTCTTGTATGGCCCCAGTTTGCCATCGTGTTTCCTTATGTCGCCGTTGTTACAGTCCTTATTTTTCGTCCCAGGGGGCTGCTCAAATCCACGTGGTAAGGAGGACGCATCTTGTTCAGCGGATTGATAAGCCGAAGATTGCTTGGATGGATGTTGTTGGGGTTCTCGCTTTTTTTGTTCTTTCCTCTTTTTCTTTCGCGGTTCTACGTTTACATGATCGCGCTTATGCTGGTCACCGGCCTGTTTGCGACCAGTCTTAATATGGTCCTGGGTTTCGGCGGGATGTATCAGTTTCATCATGCCGTATTTTACGGCGTGGGGGCTTACAGTGCGGCGCTCATGTTGACCAAAACCAGCCTTCCTGCATGGATGGGCTTTGTTGCCGCCCCAGTCGTCGCCGCCCTGGTGAGCCTGCTCATGGGTCTCATCTGCATCCGCCTTTCCAAGCTTTATTTCGGTATGCTTCAACTCTCACTTGGGTCCCTGGTCTGGGCGGTTGTCTTCAGGTGGTATTCTTTTACCGGGGGTGATGACGGTATACACGGCATTCCTCTGCCCGAAATCATTTCATCCGGCAGGGGTTCCTACTATTTTACGGTTATCGTCACTGCACTCTGCCTGATTCTCATGTTTCTCATTATAAACTCACCCTTTGGCAGGGCCTTTCAGGCCATCCGGGACAATCCGGAAAGAGGGGAAGCCGTCGGCATCAATGTGAAACGACACCAACTGACAGGATTGGTGATCGCCGGCTTTTTCGCAGGGGTTGCCGGCAGTCTCTTTATGGTTGTGGAAGGATCGGTGTTCCCTGACCTGCTATTCTGGACTCTCTCCATGGAAGCCCTGATCATGTGCCTTTTGGGTGGCTGGTTCTCCTTCCTGGGACCCATGCTGGGCGGGGGCATCATCGTATCCCTGAGGACGATGGTTGGAATATACACGGAATATTGGACCATGATTCTGGGAATCATATTGATGCTCCTGATTTTTTTCCTTCCGGAAG
>CAZXWJ010000006.1:0-41713 GCA_964644375.1 uncultured Desulfobacteraceae bacterium
TGGGGCAACCCAAATGGTCAAACAGGGCCTCGTGGATGCTGTTGGCCCAGTCGTTCCCCCTCATGTACCCGAATTTGGCATGGTCGATGGTGTTGAGCGCCTCTACCACCCGGTCAAGGGCCTCGTCCCAACTCGCCTTGCGAAACCGTCCGTCTTCTTTGATGAGCGGAGCCTTGAGCCTGTAGGCAGAATACAGGTGCTTGGAGGCGGAGGCCCCCTTGGGGCACAACCTGCCGCCGCCCTTGGGATCGCCCGGTAGGCCGCTCGTGCCGGTCAGGACGCCGTCCTTTAGTTTGGCCGTCATCCCGCACAAGGCCCCGCAGGTATAGCAGTGGGTCGCCAGCGTTTTTGCGGGCTCGGGCTCATTCACACCTTCTTCAATAGTCATATACCCGGAGTCGAGGCCTAGGGCATCGACCGCCCCCAGCAGTTTTTTTGTGGTTTCCTCACCCTTGGTAAAGCCCTCGATTCTCAGGCTCTCGCACATGAGGGCGCCCCGGGTAAACGCTGCAAGGCCCTGATAAAAATTGTTTTCGGAGGGTGCGGCGGCAACCAGCTGGTCGCAAAAGGCAGGCACCCACTTGCAATATTTGTTTTTAAAGAAATCAAGGTACAGATCCTCGTTTCCTGTGTCCAGGAGATAGCGCAGGAATTCGAGCTGGACGGCAATATGCTCTTCCAGATCCTTGTATTCGGGATTTTTTCGAACGCCTGCCTTTCGAAAGTACTCTCTCAGTTCAAACACCGGCTCCTGCATCACCACGGGTTCTCCGCTCTTGATCACAGACTCGTAGGGAAAGACGGGGTTTGGCCCGGCGTTGAGGAAAAGATCGGCGTAGTCGAAACGCAACTGCCGGTAAAGATCGGCGGCCGTGCCGCTTTGAAGGTATTCCGTCATGAGCTTGGCGCCGCTCATAAGGTCAATAAAGCCGCAACCTGTAACGGCCTCGTTGAGGCCCTCGAGAAATTCATTTTTCTGCATGGCTGCGACAAGCTCGGCGGAAATTTCGTCCCGATAGAGCGTCGAAAGAAACTGGTATCGCCTTGACCTGGTTTTCATCAATTCTGGATCCATAAACTCACCCTCCTTTAGTGTTATTCCAAAAGTGTTCTGCAAAAGGCATACCTACCGGCGGTATAATTTGAAGGGATGCAGAATCAGGACATCGTGCACATTCCCCTTGTCCGAGGCAAAAGCCCTTTATTTTTTTGTGGATTTTCTCAAGAATTCATAAACTCGCCGGAAGCGGGACATTTGGATCTCTTTCCCCTGTCGTCCCATTTTAGTCCTCTTACGGGTTCATCAAGGGGATGAATGAAAAAATTTTATATCTGCTCAGGAATCTGCAGTGAAAGCTCAGATTATATTTGCGGATGGCCGCAAAAAAGGGCTTGAGACCGGTTAAGGTGCAAGATTTTTTTTGCGCTTTTGGGCGGAAATACTTATACTTGTTGTGAATATTAATGGAGAGTCTTGCTGTCGGCGTTTCCGGGTCCGCAATAAGAGTATTGCATATGTCGCATTTCATCGATCTTCAGGGCGGGAAGCCGGATGGACAGCCGTATTGGGGAAACAGAAATATGACCGAAAAAAGGACGCTTCTTATCGTTGATGATGAACCGGATATGCTTGTCCTTATCAATCGGACGGTTTCACGGAAGACGGATTGGGAGGTCCTGACCGCACCCTCAGGCCGGGATGCCCTCAGTGTCCTGGCGTCCTCGCGTGTGGACCTGGTGCTCTTGGATATCAAAATGCCGGATATGGACGGCATGGAACTCCTTTCCCGCATCAAAAAGACGCGGGAAAACCCCACGGTGGTCATGATGACCGCCTACGGTGTCATAGAACTGGCCGTGGAATCCATCCGGAACGGGGCCTATGACTTTATTACCAAGCCCTTTGATGATACACGGCTTCTCCTGACCCTGAACAAGGCCATGGAATACCAGTTGTTGATCCATGAGAATCAGAACCTGCACCGTCTGATCCGCAAACGGGATGTTTTTCAGAATATCGTTGGGCGATGTCCAAAAATGAAGAGGGTTTTCGAGACCATTCATATGGTCGGTCAGACCGACGCCACCGTACTTATCACCGGAGAATCGGGGACAGGAAAGGAATTGGTGGCCAAGGCCATTCATCAGCTTTCTCCCAGAAATGAAGAGAACTTTGTGGTCGTGAACTGCCCAGCTCTCCCGGAAAACATTTTGGAAACGGAACTCTTCGGTTATACCAAAGGGGCCTTTACGGATGCAAAGCATGATAAAAAGGGACTTTTTCAGGAGGCGAACAAGGGATCTATTTTCCTGGATGAAATCGGGGACCTGCCCCTGAGCCTCCAGACCAAACTCCTGAGGGTCCTTCAGGAGAAGGAAATCAAGCCCGTCGGTCACCCCAGGACGTTCAAGGTGGACGTTCGGGTTGTCGCCTCCACCAACCGGAACCTTAGGAAACTCATGAACGAAGGCCGATTTCGAGAGGATCTCTTTTACCGGCTGAACGTCGTTTCCATTGAACTTCCTCCCCTCAGGGAAAGGAAGGAAGACCTTCCTCTTCTGATTGAGCATTTTTTTGAAATCTATTCCAAGAAGTTCGGGAAAAAAGGCCTTTCTCTGGCCCCCGGGTTCATGGAGGCCGTCTATCAGTATTCCTGGCAGGGCAATGTCCGCGAACTGGAAAATGCCATCGAACGGGCGGTCATCATGGCCCGGAGCAGTGCGATCACCGTTTCGGATCTCACTCCTGAGGTCCGTGATGAGTGCGCCGTTGCGACCTGTGTCAAGCATCTTCCCTATCGGGAGGCCAAGGAGGGCGTGTTGACCAGTTTCAATCAGGAATATCTGACCCATGTCCTGAGTGAACGGCGGGGAAATGTAACACATGCCGCCAAACAATGCGGCCTTGAGAGACAGGCCCTTCAGCAACTTCTTCGTCGCTACGGCATCAAGGCCGAAGACTTCCGGAAACCTCCTCTATAGTCCCCTCCTTTTCCCGGACAATCCCCGAAAATGGATTTTTCACGGTGCAATAGATTTATGGCATTTTCTGCGGAGAAGGGTGTCCGGGTAAAGGCCTTTGACGTAAAAACGTTATGATATCAATCTGTTATTTTTTTAGTAGAGATAGGCATGTATCTTGCGATGTTCTGAAAGTAAATTCCGCGGTGCAGAAATGGGAAGACTTATGGCGCTGTTCCTAATTATAGATGAAGACGTAGACTCAGGTAATCTAACCCGTAGGAGATTGTCGCGACGGGGGCATGAAGTAACGGCCTTTGCAAGGACCGAAGACGCTCTGAAGTGGCTCAGAATGAATGCTCCGGACCTGATCCTTTTGAGCGCGGGCAAATACGGTGAGAAGGCCGGGGTACAGCTAAAGGCCCTCAAGAAGGCCGGCGTCCGGGGCGCGGACATCGTTCTGGGCACCGAAGAGGGCACGCTGAGGGATGTGAGGAAGGTCTATCGGCAAAAAGTTCGCGAGGTTGTGATCAAGACATCCGATTTCGAGAAGCTTGAAAACCTTATTGTTTTGAAGCGTTGACGGTATACTAACGGGTTGCACTTCGCCTTTTTTGATGTTCGAAAGGAAAATGCCGGGGAACATGCTCATGGGAAAAAGGCAGACATCCGTGATAGGCAAAACAGCTTACGCCCTTATAGTGGGAGTGATTGGTGCCCTCTTGGTGACCCTATTCCTTTTGACGTTTCTGCATCCCTTTGAAGCCGTGCGCTTTGTACCCTGGATTCTTGGCTTCACGAGTGCCCTGGCGGGGTATAACCTCATGCAGAGGGCCGGTGATCTGATCAGGAACAAGAGCCTCTTTTGCCTGGGTACCGGACTGATCTCAGCGATTCTGTTATTTCTTCTGTTGAACCTGCTGTTCCTCTACTTCATCGGTGCACCTGTTTTCGGTCTGGGTGATCTTTTGCTTTTCTCGGGCATAGGAATGCTTTGTTGCGGGCTGGGGGCCTTGCTGGCCCTGAAATATGTTGATCTCAGACGGAAAACCTGAAGTATCCTAAATCGTTGCACACTGATCGTGCAACAGAACCTAAAACCCGATCATATAAGTTCTTAAAAATATGTTGTTTCCCCAATGTGGAGAACACCCATCGAGGCATCCATCAGCCGGAACAATAGATGCCAGGAGTGGGGACGTGATGCTGGACTGAGTAAAAATTTTTTGATCATTCAGGGTGTTGCCCAATTAGCATGGAAAGGGGGTGATTTTCAATCTGAGGGCTTTTGCTTTGGAAGACTTAAACTTAATTGCTTATGGAGGGAAGATATGCGGAAGAAAACCATTTCGTTTTGCCTGCTCATCTTAGCGGCTGTATTTGTAATGTCCATCCCGGGTAACGTTTTCGGGGCGGCGAAAATTTCTTCAACCGAGTACAGTGTCGGTGATACGGTGACCATCGAGGGGACCATCGAGCCCGGTAAAGATCTCTATATCTCCGTGGCCTCTGAATTCATGTTCGCGTCCAAGGACACCACGGGCGTCCATGAGGTCTCCAGGCTGAAAAAAGAGGCCAAGAAAAGGGGCTTTGACAATGAGACACGAATTCCCTTTTTGTATTATATGGTCACCACGAACCCCGGCAAATTCGGAAAGGTGGCGGACAAGAAATTCGGTGGACCCTCGTTCATGCCGGGAATCTACAAGACCACCATGTTCAAACTGGCCAAATGGGATAAACTGGATGCCGAAATCAAGGCACAACTCGGGCCGATTCAAGATGAAAAACAGTGGAATTTTTACCGGTTCGCCCATGAAAGCAATTACGGCATCAACACCATCACCAAGGAAAGGACACTGAAGGGCAAGATCGTGATCTTTGCTCGAAGTGTTCTCGGTGATTACAACACCACCAACAATTACTGGGACAAGGGAACTTCGATCCAACTGGACAAGAACACCGGTAAATTCAAGGCGAGCTTCAAGACCTATCGACACACCCCTCCGGGCAGCAAATTCAAGGTGAGCGTCAACGGGGAAGGCGTCGGCTCTTATGAGATAAAAGGAAAAGGGTTCTGGTTGAGCAAGGGTTACCGATATATGAATCCCCTGTGGATTATTCTCGGAGCCATTATCGTCGGGACCTATTTTTCCATGATCGGTGCGGCGGGCGGAATGCTCATGGCGGCATTTCAGGTCATGGTGGTCAATACCATGGGACCTATCGGGATCAATGCAGCCAACGTCCTCAGGCCCTCGAACGTGGCCCTCACACTCTTCTCTCCGCTGGGTTCTTTTTATCGCTACGCGGTAAAAGAAAGACGGGTGGCATGGCCGGTCGGCATTTCGTTCGGTGTGGGCATCTTGCTCGGCTCCATTTGGCTGGGACAGTATGCCACCAAATACCTGCCCATGGCATCCTATAAGGAGTGGCTGGCCGTCCTGGTGGTTCTCATGGGAATAAGGACCCTCTATGAATTGACCCCGAAGGTCATGGAAAAGAGGAAGAACATCAAGGCCATGGTCAAGAAGTTCAATGAAGAGGTGGCCAAGGCCAAAGCCGAAGGCCGTTCGGCCCAGATGGGATCCATCGAACCGGTCAAGGCGGGACTTACCAACTACCGTTTTAAGTTCTGGGGAGAGGAATTCTCGATCAATCCTCTGCTTTTCGGTATCATCGGGATTATCATCGGGATCGTGGCAAGATCCTTTGGAATCGGCGGCGGCTTTCTGCTGGTGCCGGCCATGACCACGCTGGGTGGACTTCCCATGTACGTGGCCGTGCCTGTAGGTTTGATCGGAACCTGCTTCAGCAGCATCGGGGCCTTTATCGGATATATGATCAACGGGTACTGGCCTGACCTGTGGATCGCCATTGCCATCATTATCGGTGGATTTGTGGGCGGCATGCTGGGAAGCCGTCTCCAGAAGCTCTTTAGCGAGATCGCACTGAAGTGGATTCTGGCCATTACCCTGTTCTTCCTGTTCTTCCGTTTCTTCAAGATCGAGATCTGGATATAAGTGGTTTGAATGAATGACTGGGGGAGGGGGAATACCCCTCCCTTTCACAGATACCCTAAAAAGGACCGAAAAAACATGGAATCTTTTATGGACGCCATCTGGATGAAGATAATGGGCTTTGTTCTTTACTCCAAGGGGCTGTTGGATGGGGCCCTTTCTCCCTTCAACGTCCTGGGACCCGCCTGCGTGATACTGATCCTTGCCCTTATTACGGTTATCCTGACCAAATTCCTGAGTCGTATTTACAAGACGAAACGCTATCGGAGTCTCAAGATAGAATTCGAGCACTGGTATAACCTTCGTCAGGAGGCCCTCAAATGCGAGGATAAGGAGAAGGCCGGGTCACTGGCGAAAAATATCGACCAGGCCAAATTGAATCGCGTCTATTATGACTACTTTTTTGAAGGACTTCTGCGAAACCTTTTGACCCAATACCTTCCGATCCTTATCTTCGCGGCCTATATCAATGAGTCTTACAATCCGGAGCATCTGATGAATCTGTTCGGACGGGATTACGTGTTCAGATTCATGTGGTTTGACCGGGAACCCCTGCTGATGGGAGGGGTCTTCTGGTATGTCCTTTCGCTGGTCGGCCTCTACTTGCTCTGGTATGTCGTGAGAAAAGGGGTTTTGAGATATAAATCCAATCCAGCGAAAAACCCGGGCGGGAAAATCCTCCCGAAAATTTTTCGATCCGGGAACCAGACCATGGCGGGCTGAGCCAAACCACGCAGCCTTGGTCCTTTCATTTAGAGGGGGCGTTAGGTTCTCCTTTTCCTAATCGCCTGGTTCTGAAAACCCCTTTCTCCTGAAAATTCCGGGAACAAGCCGTGATCCGGCCCGGGCACAGATAGCCCTGATCCACTATCAAGGCATCATCTGCCCCGTGCATCGCGGAATGGCCTTCCAACCGGAGGCCTTGCGGCGTATTGCTCCATACCCCTCAGTCGTTATTTCTCGCTTGCATCTCATGCCTTGCCGGTGATCAGAAATTCTGCCAAATATGCTGTTAGTAATCATATGCGAATGAGGCGGTGAGTTTAAGCGATGTCCTCCTATTGTGCAAAGTGCTGCAATGCACTAAAATAGCCATAACTCGGAAATCACTTGTCCTCCAAAGAGGATACAGCCAGGGAGGAACACGATGATCAACACGCATCTTTTCAAACATTGGACTCAGCATATCTTTGCTCCCGGCACGGTCCTCAGGGAGAAGTATGAGGACTTCAAATCCCTTCTGCGCCATGATAAAAAGGCCCATGAACTGATGGCGGAACTGGAAGAGATCTACCACGAACAGGTGCGATTGGATTTTAAATTCATTGAAGGGAAGTATGACGCGTTGGCCGGATGCGTCTTCGAAATCGTTGAAGACCTCAACCGGATGTGCCCTTCCAGATATGTCGCCCTGAAAGACTATGCGAAAAAATTGGATGCCTATGCCCGGTTCATATTCGCCCCGCCGGCCTTTAACTCCTCCCCTCCCTTTGTGATCCCCGTGGATGGAGGCATCGCGAGGGAAGAGGCCCTGGTGGGCGGTAAGGCGATGAATCTTTCCGTCATTGCCGGACTCCGCCTTCCTGTCCCAAGAGGCTTTGTCATTACCACCCGGGCTTTTTATGCGCTCATGGAATACAATGATCTTATCCCGTTTATCGACACCAGGCTTGCCGGATTGGATATTCGTGATAGCGAAAAACTTGCCGCGATCTCCAAGGAACTCACTCGATCCATCACCGGGGCCCAGGTTCCCCCGGATGTGGCGGAGGCCGTTCTGGAGGCCTACCGGTCCGTGAAGGAGGCAGGGGCCGAGGAGGTAAAACTGGCCATGCGCAGCAGTGCCGTGGCGGAGGACAGGAGGTCGTCCTTTGCCGGACAATACCGGACCGTTTTGAATGTGGGGGAAGAGGATATCCTGAGTGCCTATAAGAGGGTTATTGCGAGCAAATATACCCAACGTGCCCTTTTCTATAGAATCAACTACGGCCTTTCCGACCTGGAAACCGCCATGGCCGTATTGGCCCTTGAAATGGTGGACGCGAAGGCGAGCGGTGTGATCTATACCCAAAACATCGAAGATACGGATTCGGACGCTGTCACGATTCATGCAACTTGGGGGCTGGGAGAACTCCTGGTTGGTGGAAATACGGCGCCCGACAGGCTGCAGATAACTCGCGGAACTCCCATGAAAATTCTCGGGAAGAGAATGGGCCGGAAATCCGAGCAGATGCTTGCTGGAAAGACAGGAGGGACAAAGGTTTTACCCCTGACGGAAGAAATGGCCCAAGCCTTTTCTCTGGATGACGGTTCCGCCCTGACCTTGGCGGATTGGGCACTGAGACTGGAGCATCATTACGGGGTGCCCCAGGATATCGAGTGGGTGATGGACAGGTCGGGGGACCTGTTCCTCCTTCAGGCAAGGTCTCTGCAAAAGGAGCAGGCGCCTGCGGAGCCCAGGGACTGCGATTTCAGGGATATCAAAAACAGGGTTTTGGTGTCGGGCGGTGAAAAGGCCTGTTCAGGCATCGGGGCCGGAAGGGTCTTTAAAATAGACCGAGAATCGGATATCGCAAGGGTTCCCGATCAAGCCGTGTTGGTGGCCGAATACCCATCGCCCCGTTATGTGGAAGTGCTGGGCAAGGTGAATGCGGTTGTAACGGACACCGGCAGCACAGCCGGGCATTTCTCGTCCGTTGCCCGGGAGTTTGGGGTCCCGACCCTGGTGAACACAGGCCGTGCCATGTCGCATCTGTCCCAGGGACAGGAGGTCACCGTCTATGCGGAAGGCCGGGTGGTTTACGAGGGCATCGTACGAGAAATGATCGAAAGCCCCTGTGCTCGAAGGGATCTCCTGGCCGACAGCCCCTTTGTCCGGAACTTGAGATATGTCATTCAGTTTGTCTCCCCCCTTCGCCTTGTGAATCCCGCGGCATCCGCCTTTGTGCCGGAAGGGGTTCGGAGTCTTCATGATATCATACGATTCGCCCATGAAAAGGCCGTTCAAGAGATGTTTCACACGGGGGAGAGTAAATTCAAAAGAAAGGGTGGCGCCAAGAGGCTCTATTCGAAGATCCCCATGCTCTTCTATGTGCTTGATGTGGGAGGGGGACTACGGCTGGAAGCGGCAGAAAAGAAAGGCGTGGACACGGAAGATATCCTCAGCAATCCCCTGAAACAGGTCCTAAAAGGATTGAGTCATCCGGGTATACACTGGGGAGACTTTACCCATTTTGACTGGGCGGAATATGATAAAATAGTGATGAGCGGCGGGATCGCCAGTGCGGAATCGGTCATGTTTTCAAGTTATGCCGTCGTGGCTGAAGACTACCTCAATCTGAATTTACGTTTCGGTTATCACTTCGTCATCCTGGACACCCTGTGCTGTGACAGAGTCGATGAGAATTATATCTTGTTCCGGTTTGCCGGAGGGGCTGCGGATCCTTACAGCAAGTCACTGAGGGTCAATTTTTTGGAAGGGGTCCTGGGGCGTCTCGGATTCAGAGTCGAAAAAAAGGCCGATCTCGTAGACGCGGAACTGAGGGGCGGAAGCGTGCGGGATCTGACGGAGACCCTGGATATCCTGGGCCGTCTGCTCGGGGCCACCCGTCTGATGGACATGTACCTAAAGGATTCCGACATGGCGGAATCCTATGTGGCGGATTTCATGAACGGCCGCTACCATTTTGCAACCGTCCAGGAAGAGTCTTAGAGTATCATCGGAAACTTGGACTTTGCCCTTTGAGATTGCGGGGCACCCGGCGCGAATTTTTGCCCGCGGGTGATGCCGGCAATTGCACGGAAACAGAAAAAGGTGTGCCAATGTCGAAATACCGAATCACTTGGATTACCGAGAATCTTGCCGTAGGCTATGCCCCCATGTCCTATGAGGATTTCGATGCCTTCAGGGGGGAGGGCATCGACGCCATCGTGAATCTATGTGCGGAATTTTGCGATCTTCGGGAGATCGAGGAAAAGAGCGGTTTTGAGGTCTTCTATCTTCCTATGTTAGATGAATGTGCCCCTGAACTGGATGAACTGGAACGGTCCCTGGACTGGTTGGACGAGGCCCTTTATCTGGGAAAGAAGGTCCTGGTTCATTGTCGATTCGGCATCGGCAGAACGGGTACCTTCGTGACCTCCTACCTCGTCAGAAAGGGCCTTCAGTTAAAGTACGCGGAAAAGGCGCTGAAACACAGCTGCGCCGCTCCATCGAGCCACAGACAATGGAGATTTTTGAGAAAATATTCCAAAAAGCTTGGCCTGCTCAAAAGAGGCAAAAAGTCGATGGACGGGAGACATCTGGTTGATATGGGTGAGATCTTCAGGGCCTATGAGGGCCTGGTTGCCGATATGGACGCGAAGATCGAGGCCGCAGCGGAGCAGGGGAAGGTGCCGATTGCCTGCGGAAAGGACAATACGGCCTGTTGCGTCCACTATCTTGAACTTCCTTTCCTCGAGGTCGTCTATATCAGCGATCGGATGAAGAGAAAATTGAGAAGGGAGCAGAGGTTGGGGGTCATTCAGGGGGCTGCCGAGATGGCAGAAAAAATCGAGGCCATGAAGCAGAGCGTCGGGTCGTATGCCGGTGAACCGGAAAAGGGGAGAAGATCCTTTCTGGATCAATACGGCAGAAAAAAACTGCTTTGCCCGTTGAGTCAGAATTCAAGATGCCTTCTCTATGATTACAGACCGGTTAAATGCCGGCTTTACGGCGTGCCGGAGGGTGCCCTGGATGTGGCTAAGATTGAAAAATCCCTTTTGACCCTTTCCAAGGTCGCTTATGAGGCTTACTGTGAATCGTCTTCAAAAGATGGATGCCCAAGCTTTTCCATGGCGGACACGCTTTCCGGGAGATATGTCCAGACCTGCTTTCATCGGTGGGCCGAAGGTTCCTGTGCCCGGCGAAAGCAAGGGTGAAGGGCGATGGCCGGCCGGGTGCACTTATGGGGAAGAAATCACGACGATGAAACCGCAACCGAATTTTTCAGGATTGCTTCAACTTTTTCTTCAAGCTCATTTTTATCGATAGGCTTAACGCAGTACTCTTCCGCCCCCAGATCGAGGGACTCTTTGGCCGTCTCAAGGGTGGGGTAACCGGTGAGCATGATGCCGTGGATGGAGGAGTCGATTTTTTTTAATTTTTCCAATACCCTTAGGCCACTCATCTTCTTTAATTTAATATCCAGAATGGCGAGGTCTATCTCGTGAGATCCGGCGTAGTCCAGGGCCATGTCCTCGTCCGTAAAAAGCAAAACCTCGTGCCCCTTTTTTTCCATGATTCTTTTTATAAGGATGGCCGCATCGGCCACATCATCCAGTACCAGTATCTTTGCCATTCACAGGCTCCTTTTCGAAGGTCGCTCTTGAAAAAGGCAGACGCACGATAAAGGCCGTCCCCGGTCCCCCGTGGTCATTTCCCCCGCTCTCGTTGCAAAGAGGGCTTTCCACGTCGATACTCCCCCCGTGTTCCTGGACAATCCCAAAGGTGACGGAGAGACCCAGCCCTGTGCCCTTTCCGACGGGTTTGGTGGTGAAAAAAGGATCAAAAATTCTTCCCAGCATTGTTGGGGAAATGCCCACACCATTGTCGGCCACGCGAAGCACCACCTCATCAAGCTTTTTGTCATAACGGGTGGAGACGGTAATGATGCCGTCTTTTCCAATGGCGTCAAAGGCATTGTTGGCCAGGTTGATAACGGCCTGTTTGATTTTTTCCTTGTCCCCCTCGATGGGGGGCAGTTGCGGATCGAATTCGCGTACAAGAGAAACCCGTTCCAAGTGGAAGGTATGCTCCGCCACGGAGAGGACTTCCTCGATGGTTTTGTTGAGATCGAGGGGGCCCATGGTGCTTTCCGTATGACGGGAGAACCGGAGAAGGTCCGAGACGATCTTCCTGCAGATTTTTGTGTGTTTTTCGATGGTTTTCAGATCTGCGTGGACTTGACTCTCCGGATCGGTGTCTTCCAGCAAAAGCTGGGCATAACCCAGGATGATCCCGAGGGGGGTGTTGATTTCGTGGGCTACCCCGGCGGTCAACTGGCCGATGGCCTCCATTTTTTGGGCTTGGGTGGTCCGGTCCTGCATCCGTTTGAACTCGGTAATGTCCCTGCAACCGCAGAGAAGGCCTGTTACCTGTCCGTCAGCATTAAAGACCGGGGTCTTCACGATGTGAAGCCATCTGCCGCCCTGTACACCCTCTATTTTACCTTCCCTGATCAATGGCCTATGGGTTTTGAGAATTTTTTGATCCTCCCTGAGAAAGCGCTCGGCCCATCGGTGAGGGAACAGGTCGAAATCCGTGAGCCCGATGATTTCTTCTTCCGTTTTTCCCACCAGTTCACAGTAGGCCCTGTTGGCCGCAAGATACCTCGATTGGTTATCCTGAAAGAATACAAAATCGGGCATGGCGTCAAGGACCGTTTTGAGACGCTGGCGCTGCTCCCAGAGCGTTTTTTGGGTATCGTGGAGTTCTGAAATGTGGCGCTTCAAGGAAAGGGCCATTGAATCAAAGCTCTCTGCAAGGCTTTGAATTTCGTCCCCCGAGCATTTTCGGTAGATCGGACACTGCCGGCATTGGGCCATCTTTTCACTTTGATCCCCGTTGCTGCAGTTGGCGCAGACGGTCTCTTCAAGATGCCAGCAGCGGATATGGCGGTTTTCATAGGCCGGACAGCTCATTTCTCCGCAGGCAGAGATTTCCCAGCAGTTCTTTTTCAGCGGCGGAGCCGTGTGGACGTCAAGATTGCCGCAGATGACTTGATTGGAGGATTCATGGAGAATGTGAATCCGTTTCATGACCGGGCGGACCAGGCCTGTTCCGACAAGGGCGGCCAGGAGACTGACAATGCCTATAGACAGGCCAGTACTCCGAAAAAGCCGGTTCATGGCATTGTCCAATTTGGTGCGCAGGAGCCCGATTCGGACGGTCCCGAAGCGCCGCTCCTCGATGAGGACGGGAAAGGCGTAATCATAAATAAATCTGTTGCCGGTATCAAGGAGCTTGATGCTGGATTTGACGTTGTCCTGAACTTGGTTGGCTGTTTTCAGATCTACGGGAAATCCCCACTTGAAGGTGTGGACCAGCGGGTCTCCTTCTTGATCCAGAATAAAGGCGTAGAAAATGTCGTCACTCATCCTCACCGTTTCATCCACCAATGTCTTCATTCGAAGAAGGTCCATGGCCAGGATGGGTTCTTCCGCCCTGGCCGCGAGGTTGAGACCTATGGAGATTCCCCGTTTCCGGCTTTCTTCCTGCAGGGATTCTTTCATGATTTCCGTGACTACGAGCAGAATGACAATCCCCATAAGGAGTACCAGGGAGAGGGTTCCCAGATAAATTTTTGTACGGAATCCCAGTTTCATGAAAGAGATCCTTTTATTCCTTGTCAATGCCCAGTTGTGCAGCCAAGGTCCTGACCGGGTCGTAGTCCCTGTCCTCGGAAGGGATAATGCCGGTAATGCCTGCCTGACGGAGGATACGGTGATGGGCGCTCTGTCGATAGTCGAGTTTCAGAAGGGCTTTTCTGATGTTGTCCTCAATATCTTCCGATAGATCGGCTCTTGCCGAGAAAAGCCAGCCCGGATACCAGGGGGTGCTGGCAAGTATCCTGATTTTTGAGACGTCAATTTTGTCGGATACGACGGCCAGGGAGCCCTCGCGAATGCTGCCCAAATCATATTTTCCGGCATAGACGGCCAGGGCTACCTTTTCCTGTTTACCTCCCGGGCCGGGCGCAAAGGCAATTTCACCGAAATCCTCCTTGCGAAGCCCATGGGCCATGAAAAACCCCAGGGGATACAGATAACCTCCGGCGGATGTGGCATCGACCGCAATCCAACGTTTCCCCCTGCAATCGGCAATGCTTTGAATGGCCCGATTATCGGCCCGGCAGATGATTTGGCCCCTGAAATTTTCATGGCCGTAAGTTTCCACTGTCCGGGCAAAGGCCCTTGCGCCGTAGCGACGGGCAATCTTAATGTACATGAAGGGATTGGTGTAGGAGATATCAATCTTGCCCTGGCCGACCATTTTCATATGTTCATCAAAGGTGTCCGGAAAAATTTGTTTGATATTGAGCCCTGTTTCTTTATGGAGGTAGTCCAGTAGCATAAAGTGGCGCTGGTAGGCCAGGCGATGGGAATATTGAGGCAGGTAGGCATAGGTGATAATATCTTCCCCCTCCTTGATCCTCACCTCTTCCCTCTTGCTCAGATCAATCTTCTGGACCGGTTCCTCCTGAGTGCAGCCGAAGAGTAACAAGAGAAAACAACAGGTCAACCCTTTTCGTAACTTTCCCCACCGTATCACGGTGCCTCCTTGCTCATGCCGTTTTTCTTGGTGAATTCAGGTTCTTTATTGTGGGTGTTTATTGAAATAATGCACTGTTGTCACGGGATAAGGCCAGGTAGTATCTTCGGAAATTTCAGGATGGACACACTTTGCCATAAAGCGGCGGGCATTGAAAGTCCTTTTTGACGGGAAAGAGCGGGATATAAATAGAAATCCTGTGCCCATCGCGTAAAGAATACTGACCCGGTCTTTTCGACTGCATGACAGGGGGCTGCATTGAAGGCCCAGATCCAACACCGAATTTGCCTGTCATATCTTGATGGTTGATCAGGGGAAAGACTCATGGATTGACATCTATGCCGGGGCGTAATATTTTTTCGCAGACCAGAAATTTTCAACCCAACCTGTCAGGAGTTGTTTGCAGCGCACGGAAAGGAATGAGCATGCCTCGATCGAAAGGGAAAGCATTACCGAAGAAAGAACAGAAAGACCAAGATTCATGGATTATGCGCGTTCGGACTCATCTGATTCCGCCCAGTCTGAAGGACAATACCGCTGATGCGGAACGCCTTTCAAGGGACTTGAAAAAGACGCTTCACCATCGGGATGTCGTCATTGATTTTTCTCTGCTCGATCGCCTGACCTCGCGGTTAAGAGAAAATCACTACCAGGTCGATGCCCTTGTATTCGAGACGGGAAAGATGTGGCACGTCATCGATATCCTTCCGGCCTCGGAAGACGGACGGCTTTATGGCCTAGCTCTTGACCTGGGGACGTCAACGGTTGTGCTCCAACTGCAGGATATTACGGAAAAAAAAATCATAGACGAGATTTCATTTGAGAACCCTCAGATTGAGGTCGGTTCGGATATCCTCTCACGCATCCAGTTCGCCGCGCAGGAGGGGGGGCTTCAAAGGCTTCAGAAGGCACTCATCGATTCGATCAACCGGGGGATTGATCGATTGTCAGGGAGTCTCGGAAAGACAACGGATGCCATCGTGGGCATGTCCGTGGCAGGGAATACCGTCATGACCCATTTTTTTCTCGGACTGGATCCCTACTGGATTTGCCGTGAGCCCTACATTCCGGTTGTGAACAAGCCGGGTATCCTCAGGGCCGAGGAACTTGGTCTTGCAATCCATCCCCGAGCCCCGGTTTTGGTGTTTCCGAATGTGGGGAGTTATTTCGGTGGCGACCTGGTTGCCGGAATTTTGGCATCGGGAATAACGCAGCAGGAATCAATCTCCATGCTCGTGGACGTGGGAACCAACGCCGAAGTGGTTCTCGGAAACCGTGAGTGGATTATGGGCTGTGCGGGAGCAGCGGGACCTGCGCTGGAAGGGGGTGTGGCCAAGATGGGCATGATGGCGGGCCCGGGGGCCATAGACAGGGTGAAAATTAATCCTGTTTCCGGAGAGGTTCAGACTCGGACCATCGGGAATGGCCGACCTGTGGGTATCTGCGGTTCCGGTTTGATCGACCTGGCCGCCCAGCTTTTTCTTGCCGGAATGATTGACCCCAGAGGTAAATTTATTGCCGAAATGTGCAGAAACCGTCTTCGCGAGATTGACGGCATCGGACACTTTGTGGTGAGCTCTTCCCGGGAATCGGCCACCGGGAAGGATCTCACCCTGAGCCAGCCGGATATTGATTCCCTCATTCGGTCAAAGGCGGCCATGTACACTATTTTGACTACCATTGCCCGGATGGTGCCGATTTCTTTCCCTGATATCGAAAAGTTTTATATTTCGGGCACGTTCGGGGCCTATATCGATCCCCGTTCCGCGATCACCCTCGGCATGATCCCCGATCTCCCTCTGAGCGTCTACAAATCCCTGGGCAACACGTCGGTGAAAGGTGCGGCCGACGCCCTGCTCTCATTGAAGGCCAGGGACAAAATCGAAGACATCAGGGACCGGATCACCTACATCGAACTGAATGTCAATCAGGAATTCATGAACCTCTTCAGCGCGGCAAAATTTATTCCCCACACGGATCTGTCCCTTTTCCCCTCTGTTAAGGGACCGGCATCGGGCAGGCCCTGATACGAGGTCTATAAGTCTCCTTCGGAATCCGGGTTATCGCTGCCTTTGTCGTCATCGATTTCATCGGGGCTTTCCCAGTCCGTGTTCCTTCGGCTTTTGAAACCCGTAGAGGAAAAATTCAGGGTCTGATCCATCCGTTCAAATTTTCGCTGACAGGTCACGCAAAGGGTCGCTTCGGGAATGATCAACAGTCTTTCCCTCTGTATCCTTTCTCCGCATTCCTCACAGATACCGAAATCCTCCTCCTTGAAAATCCTTTCGAGCAGTCGTTCAATGTTCTTGCGCTCCTTATCCTTCCGTTCTATGAGGGTGTAGAGCTGATGAGCGGATGTTTCACGCTGGGCATCGTCAACTTCATCTGTGAAATCAAATACATGTAGTTCTCCGTCATATTCTTGCTTGCTTTTTTTGAGACGTTCCAGTGTCCCTTCCAATTCAACCTTTCTCGTCATCAAGCCTTTAAAAAAAACGGCTCGAAAATCATTTTCCGATTTATCCATGTTATCGGTCCTCATATGCGCCTATTCAGAGGTGGCGGTAACTGTTGCTTTTCCCGGTCGCGTTTCTCTCCCGGTTTTTCGACGCTTTCTCGCGCGTTTTCAGGGTGACAGCTTCGAAATGAGATGCCGGATCGGCAGATTTTTTTCAAGTGGGAAGGCTTTGTTTTTAATATTCGTTTTTTTAATTTTGTCAATAAAATTACCCGATTCTTGATGGTGGTCGAATAGATTTTTCCTTGAGGGCTGTGATGTCTTGATTATCCCACACCTTTTCTCTATACTCAACCATCGTTCCGGCAATATCGGGTGAGTCGGGGGCGGAAACCGGGTGTAAAAGTGACCCGGGATCACTGTCGATCGGACCGGTAAAAATTATTCTGGGAGGGAGCATTGTTCATCACTTTCGAGGGGATTGAGGGATGTGGCAAAACGACACAGATAAAGTGCCTTTCAAGGACACTGACCCGCTACGAAATTCCCCATGTCATGACCATGGAACCCGGAGGGTCTGAAGTCGGCAAGCATATCAGGCGCATTCTTCTGGATGCCGGCAACAAGGGCCTCGCGCCCCTGGCCGAACTCATGCTTTACGAGGCCGACCGGGCCCAACATATCGAAGAGATCGTGGCGCCCGCACTTGAACAGGGAAAGTGGGTCCTGTGCGATCGTTTTTTCGATGCCACAGTGGCCTATCAGGGGGTAGCCCGGGGGCAGGATGGGCAACTCATCGATTTTTTAAACGACAAAGTGACAAAAGGCATCAAGCCGGACAGGACCTTCCTCCTGGACTGCCTGGTGGAAACAGGCCTGACTCGCGCCTTGGCAAGGAACAGACGTGCCCATGACAAAGGACAAGACAGATTTGAGAGGGAAAAGATGTCGTTTCACCGGGACGTCCGCGAGGCCTATCTTGAACTGGCTCAAAAGGAGCCTCAGAGGTTTATCGTGATTGATGCCGCTTCATCGATACACGAGATGGAGGAGGAAATTTTTCAGCATGTTCGATCGATGCTTTCCAAATAGTGCCCATTCGGAAACGGATAATTTTGTATGAGCGCAATCAGCCACCGGCTTTAAGCCTTCAGAGAAAGATGTTGAATATCCATTGATTGGGCCGATAGCTTAGGGCTGAACGCCGCATTCGGGATGCTGTGATTTCCGGATGGAAACCAAAAAATGGTGCCAAATTGACGCAACAAAACCGTTTCGTGCCGTTCTCCGAGATTATCGGACAAGAAAGGGCCATTCGAATCCTGAAGCAGGCCATGGCCCGGGAAAAAATGCCTCATGCCTATCTTTTCGTGGGGATTCATGGCGTGGGGAAGACCACTACGGCCATGGCGCTCACCCAGGCGGTGAACTGTTCTGACCCCATAAACGGCGCGGGTTGTGGGCGCTGCAGGTCTTGCCGGCAAATCCTGGGCGGCAATTTCCCGGATCTGCTCACGGTCAATCCGGATGGACAGTTCGTCAAGATTGAACAGGTGAGGGAATTGAATCGCGCTTTCTCATTCAAGCCCGTGTCAGGCAAGTACAGGGTGAGTATTGTCCGTCAGGCCGAATCCATGACAGAGGAAGCCGCTAACTCCTTCTTGAAAACCCTGGAGGAACCACCGGAAGGGAATGTCCTGATCCTGAACGTCACCGAACCCCGGGACCTCTTGCCGACGATCGTTTCCCGTTGTCAAAAGGTCTCCTTCAGACCCATCCCCGCCCCGTTGCTCACGAAATGGCTCGTGAACCACAGTCAAGTGAACGAGGCAAAGGCAGCGGTTCTGGCCCGGATTTCCGAGGGAAGCCTTGGGAAGGCCCTGGATCTGTGTAATGAGGATTTTTTTGAGAAAAGACGGCGTTATGTTTCCCAACTTCAGAGTTTGCACTCGGTTTCAACCGAGGAACTCCTGGGGATGGCAACGGGACAATCCGGCAAGGGAAGCAGGAGGTCGACCGATGCTCGAGAAAAAGGAGCTGCGGACCCTATTGGTCCCTTGGACATATGGAAAACCTGCTATCGAGACCTGCTCATTTTGAAAACGGGTTGCAGGGAGGATCGACTGATCAATATTGATTTTTCTGAAAAGTTGAAAAAACTGTCTGAAAGCTATAAAATGCATGCTTTGATTCAATGTGTCCTTCTCCTGGATCAGGCTCAGCGGGAATCGTTGCGTGGACGAAACCTGGACCTACTGATGGAAAACACGGTTTTGAGCCTGAGAAGACTTGCGGGATGAAAAGGGGATTGTTGGCAAGGAAGCTGTGGAAAAAATGAATAAAATCGTCGATATCCAACTGGGGAAATATGGAAAGGTCTATACCTTCGACCCCGGACCCTATGCCCTCAAGAAAGGGGACATGGTCCTGGTCGATACGGAGCTGGGAACCGGGCTGGGGGTCGTATGCGCTGCACCCATGAATTGTTTCGAGGCCTACCCGGAAAGGCAACTCAGAAAAATCCTGCGCCCGGCCACCAAGGAAGATACGGAAGGTCACGAGAGGAGCCTTCGGGTCGAAAAGGATGTCTACGCCTTTTGTTATGAGAGGATCAAATTCAGGTCTTTGCCCATGAGCCTTGTTTCCGTTGATCGGTTTTTTGACGGCAGCAAGGTGATGGTGTATTTCACGGCCGACGGGAGGGTGGACTTCAGGGAACTGGTCAAGGACCTGGTTCAGAGATTTCATACCAGGATTGAAATGAGACAGATCGGTGTCCGGTATCAGGCCAAGATGGTCGGCGGTCTCGGTAACTGCGGGCGTTCTCTGTGCTGCACATCTTTTCTCAACAGTTTCGATCCCGTTTCTATTCGAATGGCGAAGGCCCAGAATCTCTCCCTCAATCCATCCAAAATTTCAGGTATGTGCGGCAGACTTATGTGCTGCCTTGCCTATGAACATTCATTTTACGAAAAGGCTAAAAGAAATATCCCGAAACTTGGCAAAAGGGTCACCATCCCGGAAGGCGAAGGAAAGGTCATCCGGCAGAATGTGTTGCGAGAAGCCATGAATGTCCTGATGGATTCCGGGGAAGAGGTGGAAATTTCCTTTGCCGATTATCTTAAGAGCAAGAAATTGCCGGAAGACAAATCCAACAAGAAAGAGAAAAGGAGTAACCATAAAGAGCATTGACTGATCGATACTATGTAACGACGCCCATATACTATGTGAATGCAGCACCACATCTCGGGCATGCCTATACGACTATTGTGGCTGATGTGCTGGCCAGGTATCACAGACTGGCGGGCGTAGAGACCTTTTTCTTGACGGGAACCGATGAGCACGGGGACAAGATCGTCAAGGCGGCGGAAGCGGAAGGACAATCCCCGAAAGAATATGTCGATATGATCAGTGCTCTTTTTAGTGCCCTCTGGCCGAAATTGAATGTCAGTAATAATGATTTCATCCGAACCACGGATCCGGCCCATCAGGAGGTCGTCAGGATGATCCTCTCCAAGGTTCAGGAAAAGGGTGATATCTATTTCAGTGAGTACGAAGGCCTCTATTGTTTCGGTTGCGAGCGATTCTATATGGAACGGGAGTTGGTGGACGGGAAATGCCCTGATCATTTGACAGAACCCACAGTGATCAAGGAGTCCAACTATTTTTTTCGAATGAGCAGGTATCAAGACTGGCTCATCGATCATATCAACAAGAATCCCGATTTTATTCGACCCGAGAGATATAAAAACGAAGTTCTCTCTTTTTTGAAAGAACCTCTGGAGGATCTCTGTATTTCGCGACCCAAATCGAGATTGAGCTGGGGAATCACCCTTCCCTTTGATGAGAACTACGTCACCTATGTCTGGTTTGATGCCCTGATCAACTATATCTCGGCCCTCGGGTATCCGGACGGAGAACTTTTTCAGGCCTATTGGCCCGTGGCCCAGCATATGGTAGCGAAAGATATCCTCAAACCCCATGGCATTTACTGGCCCTGTATGCTCAAAGCGGCGGGCATCGAACCCTACCGGCATCTTAATGTTCATGGGTATTGGAATGTTGACGAAGGGAAGATGTCCAAGAGTCTGGGAAACGTGATCAAGCCGCTGGAATTGGCGGATGTTTACGGCCTCGATGCGTTCCGGTATTTTTTGTTGCGCGATATGGTTTTTGGCCTGGATTCCGAATTCAGTGAGGATGCCCTGATTGGAAGAATCAATGCCGATCTTGCCAATGATCTGGGAAACCTCGTGAGCAGAAGCCTTTCCATGATCTACAGGTATTTCAAGGGGGCGGTCCCTGAACCCGGAAAAGCCGCAAAGGCCGACCTTGAACTGAAAGGGGATGCCCTGGAGTTGATCGATACCTACCAACGTTTCATGGAAGAATTGGCTTTTCATAAGGCCCTGATGTCCATTTGGGAGTTCATCGGAAAGGTCAATAAATACATTGTCGAGACAGAACCCTGGGTGCTCGCAAAATCCGACGAGGAGCGACTCTCGACGGTCCTCTGGCACATCATGAAAGCCCTGAAGATTATTTCCGTGCTGCTCTGGCCCGTTATACCGGAGACCGCCGAAAAGATTCAGGGCCTTCTGGGGCTTGCCAAGAGAGGAAAACAGCTCACGCTACCGGATATAAGAAACTGGACGGCTGGGGCCTTTGAGGGACCGGTATCCCAGGCTCCCCATCTTTTCCCCCGAATCGACACGGAGAAAAAGTCGGTTACGGAAAAACCAAAAAAGAAGAAGGCCTCAAAGGAACAACCGATGATCTCGTTTCAGGACTTTCAGAGGCTCGATCTGAGGGTAGGGACCATCAGTGCCCTTGAGGCGATTCCCAAGTCGAAAAAGCTGATTAAGCTCACGGTGGATATCGGTGAAGAAAGAACGGTTGTTGCGGGCATCGTGGGTCATTACAGTGAAGAGGCCCTCGTGGGAAAGCAGGTGATTCTGGTCGCGAACCTGGAACCTGTCAAGCTGATGGGCGTGGAATCCAGGGGGATGGTTCTCGCTGCGGAGGACGATTCGGGTGTCCATCTCCTGATTCCCGATGTGGAAACGGTACCCGGCAGCAAAGTCAGATAGCGGTTTTTTTATCATAAAAGGGCTGAACGGGGGGGTGATCGCGCGGCGCGTTAACGAGCCTTTCACACAAAGGCTGCTTTTCCGGTTGTTTCGATCCCCTGCCTTGCCCTTCGGTCCGCAAAAAATCGGCTATCGGGCACTTTGTACCTGCGATCTTCGCCGGTCCTCCTGTCGCGGCCGTTACGTCTTTCGGGTATATGGGCGGAGTAGGTAAAACTTCTTCGATCGAGCGACGCACGCCTTCCGCCTTTGTCGATCAGTGCTTCAATTCCACTCATTTTGTATGTCTCCCTTTGTGATTATACCGATAGGGCAGCGGGAAAGGTCTGCTGCAGCCGGTGTTTCGGAATCGCGAAACAAAACCCACCGGCTACAGTCTGTCCATTCAAAATCTGTTTGTCTATGGGTGAAGCACCTTATTTTCCCGGGTAAAATCCCCATGGCCAAGGGAAATATTGCTTTAAATGCCCGACCCGATCCAGGTGGGAGAATACGTCCAGGGAATGTGGGAAGTCGTTAGAGATTGTTTCAAACCGAGGGCTTTGAGTAGGTTACGGCTAAAGATTCGGGCCTCTTCGAAGAATATCCTATGTGCATTCGAAGAGGCCCGAGAGTAGGGTTGCTAAATTTACGCTTCAGGTGACTTGGCTTCAAGATCCTGTATCCGCTTGTTCACGGCGTCCAGTTCGTTCTTGATGGCCTCGGCATCGCCCTTGAGCATATTGAGCTCCGCTTCGGGGTTCATGTTGTAAGCGGGATTGTCATAGGGGCCGTACGATCCGCCCCATGCGGGCGGATAGGCTCCACGGGCATAGCCCCATCCGTAGCCCCGACCGGCTCCTGCTCCGAATCCTCCTCGGAAACCGCGTCCGCGACCGAAACCGCGCCCGCCACCGAAGCCCCGGCCGTAACCATAACCCGGGCTACCTGCGGGGTTACAGTATCCGCGACCGCCTCCGGTCATGGGACCACCACCACCGGGTCCTGTACCGTCAAAACCTGGCATGTCAAACACCTCCTTTTAAGGTAGTTTTTTGTGAAACGCCTTTGATGGGCCGTATCAGAACGACCCAACATCGTGTTTTTACCTTCGCCAACCGGGGTAGAAGCTGCGCCTGCGGCGTCCTCTTGCAAAGCCTCTGCTCCAGGCGATATGTGGAACAAAATCTCGGCCTCTCCCGAAGCCGCGCCCGAAACCGAAAGGTCGGGCGTAGCCGAAGCCGGGGCCAAAGGCCGTGGGTCGGCCGTATCCGGGCGTCCACCCGAGGGTGGGCGCGTAGGCCGTTCCCCCGGGAACGCAGAGACCGCGACCTCCACCTGTCATAGGCCCATAACCCATGGGTCCTGTGCCGTCAAAACCTGGCATGTCAAACACCTCCTTTCAAAATCGGTGCCCCCATCCGCGATGGTGCCTGCCTCTTCCTCTCGGGGGCATTTCGAAATGTCCGCCCTCGATTCTCAGGGTCTTGCCCATAACCAGGGCATCGGCCACAATGGCCCTTGCCTCGGTCAGAATGCGTCCGAAGGTCTGACGAGAGACGTTCATCATCCCGGCGGCGGCAATCTGATCCAGTCCCTGGTGGTCGGTCAAGCGAATGGCCTCCAGACCTTCAATGGGAAGCGTGACCTCTTCAGGTCCCCAGGGGGGTGTCCTGTTGGGAACAAAGGCATCCACAATGGGACGTCCCTGGACGTATCGGAGCTTTCTGGGTCTTGGCATGTGATTCTCCTGTTATGAGCATGTGCCCATAATATGGCAACTTTCTTGTATTAGTCAAGCTTTTATTTTGAGCAAAAGACCATTAGGTTGTATTTTACCTGGGTTTCAAGTCCACAGGGCTGAACAGCGGGGAATCGCCTACCGGTCAGAAGCGGTTTCAATGACAGGGGGCGCGGGGCGTTTGAGAGAATAAATCGGCCGAAGGGGGGACGATGGGAAGGGTTCAATTTTGAAGTTAATAAGATCGCCAATTATTTGAGAGTCGAGACCCTCATGGAACTTCTCCCATGCAGGATTATCCACACGTACGGGGTCACCGAAGGGGGTGGCGGCGTCACATGGACTATATATCATGATGACATCCTGAGAAAAGCCGGATCTATTGGAAAGCCCAATTTCGGGGTCGAGGGAAAAATACACCGGTAAAATGGAGGCCTTTGTGGTCTAGGGGAGAAGAATTCCGAATCTCAGGGAGACAGGTTAGCATAATTTGGAGGGATGCAAAAACCTATTTAATCTTGGAAAATAAGGCCTTACTGGCCCATATTCTTCGCAACGCCCCTAACCTATTGGATCGCAGAGAAGGGAGGGAAGGGTAAACGTAGAAAGGGCTTTTGAGAAGGCAAGGCAGGAAATGGAGAATTACATGGTCTGAAATTTTAACTCAAAAGGGAGATTATTATGAAAAGGGGAAAATCAGATAGGCTCGAAATCGCCCATAGAATCGTCTGGGGTATTCCCTTTACCCGTTTGATGGTGAACCCAATTTAAACCTTATTCTCAAGACGCCGTTCTCAAAACTTGAGGTGGTGATGCGAAAGGCGCCGATTCGGCGGGTGGAGGGCATATGTCGGCCGATGCAGGGACAGGCGTCATAGTCTCCGATGCTGACGATCCGGATGGTGTCGTCCGCGTCCGCAGGAAGCCTCCCGAGGTCGAAGCGGGTCAGTGCTTCTTCCCTGGAGATAAAGGATTCTGCGATCGGCAAATCGGCCCGAAGCACGTCATTGACCCTCCTCTGGATTTCAGCGATCTCCTCTTCCGAAAGGTGACGATCGAAGTGGTAGTCACATTTGGATTTCTTCTTTTCTATATGGGCACTGAAGGACCGCTTACAGTCGAACATCCGGACCATGGTTTGGTTTAAAATGTGTTCGGCGGAGTGCATTTGGGGGTCGGTTTCTTTTTTCATGGTTGTGGCCTCCTGGCGTGAAGTCTTAAGGAGTACGCGGCGCGGTGAAGGTGTTTTCTAAAGAAGGGGTGACGGCGCGACCATGCATTCATGGGGTAAATCGGATTCTGTTCGGGCGTCGGTTATGTGATTTTTTTGATCATTGCCTTGGCGCTCGTAAAGACATAAACGAGGAAGCCTATGAGGAGCAAGGCGCCGAGCATTTCGGAATCCCTCGCCTTGATAAGATAGGCAATGATGAGGACGATGATAAATCCGAATATGACAATGAATGCACGAGGTAAACGTCGTAATATCACCCTTCCGAAATGAACAAACCGAATATGGCTCACCAGCAGAGAGGCTGTTAAAAGGACAATTGTCCATATCATCCATGAATTATTCAAAAATAAACAAACACCCAAAGTAACCATGGCTCCGGCAGGGCTGGGCAATCCGTTGAATACACCGGGAGGCAGGGTCTCATCATGTTTGTCATGAGCAAGATATCGCCACAAACGAAATCCTATGGCAAACAAGTAAAGACACCCTACAATAAAGGAGGCCGGTTGCAAATCTCCCTTAAAGAGGATCAATAAGCCCGGGCACACCCCAAAGCTGATCAGATCCGCTATGTCGTCCAGCCATGGCCCGAATTTTGTGCCGCCATGTTTTTCAGCCATCCTGCCATCGAACAGATCAAAGATCTGTCCGGCGACGATAGCGATAGCCACATACACAAATCGACCTTGAAAAACCAGGACTATTCCGATGATGCCGCAGAGTAGATTCAAAATCGACAAAATATCGGCATAAAACCGGTTTGCTATGATTTTGAAAACAATGGATGAAATAGCCAAAATGATGCAAGCCTGAAGCATTTGTGCAGAAAAATCCGGGATTCGCAGGTTATCGTCCAGAAGTGCACAGTAGATGATCAAGGCAAAACACATCACCGCCTTGATCTTTCCGAAATTATTCGCAGACACTGAAAATTCCGTAAAACGTTTTATGAAAGCCCTGACCAGGAACTGACCGCAGGTCTCTATGGTTATCAAAATCCATATCGGCGTCATATCCAGCAGGCCCATTTGAGAGAAAAAGACCAGGGGGGGTAAATAGGTCAATTTATCACATAGGGGATCTATTTCTTCGCCAAAGGGGGTTACCAGATCGCAACTCCTTGCGATGAGTCCGTCAACACCGTCCAAGACCGCTGAAATGGTAAAAAGCAGGACACCCCACATGTGTTGTTCGGCTATAAAATAAAGTGCCGTTCCTAAAATACCGATGAAAACTCTCCAAACACAGATTGCGTTTGGATGGTAATACCAGTGTCTTCCTATATAACCTCTTCCTTTCTCGTTCTTTAATGCGATGATAAAACCCAGATACATAAAGAGAGAGATTGTCAGAGATAATATAATTGAAAAAATTCTGTCCAATGAAGGTCCTTACATCATCTGAAAACAGGGTTGCAAAGGTTGGAGACGCCTTCAGTTATCCCTTGGCTCAACAGCAGGGTGAGTCGCATATCTACCGTTGAGCGGCGTTGCCGGTTAAATTTGCATTTGATAACCACGGTATCGGCGATTTACTCGATCTCAATGTATCCTGTAAACCATGGCATTTATATTCATGCCTGCCCCGACAGAGGCAAAAACGGCGATATCGCCTGAATGCAGCTTATGGTTCCCCAGTTTTCCTCTCTGCAGCAGATCGAACAATGTGGGTAAGGTCGCCACCGAACTGTTTCCAAGCCAAGAGATCGTCATAGGCATGATTCGGCCGGGGATGTCCTTTATCTTGTACATCTTGAACAACCTCTTCAGTATGGCCTCATCCATCTTTTCATTGGCCTGGTGTATTAAGACCTTTTTGATATCACCCAGGGTCAATCCGGCCTTGTCGAGGCTCTGCTTAACAACTTCTGGGACCCTTTTAACCGCATATTTATAGACCTCGTGACCACGCATCTTCAAGAACAGGTCATTGCCGTCATGATGAGGATTATAGGATTCCCCGAGATTTAGCATATAGGCTTCCTTGAAAGTATCGGATCTCGTTACATGGGAAAGGATGCCGCCGTCCTGATCTGTCGATTCAACCAGGGCGGCTCCTGCGCCATCCGAATAGATCATGCTGTCTCTATCATGGGGGTCTGCGACCCTTGACAGCGTCTCCGCGCCGATAACGAGTATCCTCTTTGCATCACCGGACTTGATATAATAGTCGGCGATGATCATACCATGAAGCCAGCCGGGGCACCCGAAAGGGATATCATAGGCAACGGTATAGGGATTTTCAATCCTCAATTTGTGTTTCACCCGGGCGGCGAGGGTCGGAATCATATCGGTTCTTATGTTTTCCGGCCTAACCTCTCCGAAATTATGAGCCACCAGGATGTAGTCCAGGCTTTCCTTATCGATACCATCCAGTGCCTGTTTTGCTGCAAAGAAAGCAATATCGGAGGTATTAAGATCGTCCTCTACATATCGCCTCTCATTGATACAGGTAATTTCGTGGAATTTTTTTATGATATCAGCATTTGAACTCGAAAGTTTTGTCCCATCGGCATCATAAAAATGATGTTCAAGAAATTGTTCATTCGGCACTTTTCTGGTTGGAATATAGCTGCCAGTGCCCGTTATGATCGAATTTGACATAATGAGATCAGTCTACCTCCTTTAACCCTTTCCTCACGTCAATCTTTCTGTGCATGTTCACCCGTAAGTTTATGGAATTCGTTTTTCGGCGCAGGATGACCCAAAGGTTTGTAATTTTATGTTTTAAGAATGCAATGTCAAGTCATAACGGCATATCGGTCGCAGTTCCTATCGACAGTTTTTTGGCGACTCTGAAACCTGAATCAAAATAGCCTGTACAGGTAGGCTAAAAGAACAAACTTTATCTCATCCCAGATTAGGGCATATGAGCGGTCATTCAACCCTGCAAGAACAATAAGCATCTCTACTGATTAGTTTTCATGTGAAAAAGGTCTTTCCCCGGGGTGGTCGGGATTCGGAAAGGAAGACTTGACAGGAGGGTAATACATGGTAATATATTTTATTACAAAGTAATAAAATTTTATGACAAGAAAGGGCACCGGACGCATGAAGAGGAAACAGGATATTATTACTTTTAAAGTGGATGAGGACTTGCGGGAGATTATGAAAGACATTCCGAATCGTTCCGAATTCATCCGGCAGGCCATATTAGCCGCAGCGGGAGGTGTCTGTCCCCTCTGCAACGGAAGCGGGATCCTCACCCCGAACCAGAAACGCCACTGGGAGGACTTCTCCCGCCATCATAGCGTGAAACGCTGCAGAGAATGTGATGAGAGGGTCCTGTTCTGCACTCAGGCATGAGACAGACAAGCGGGGGGATAAGAATCGTTGTTCCATGCATCGGTGAAAAGACGGGTTCCATGGAGGCGCATGATGGGAAGAAGGTGGGTTTTGGGCAGCCTTATTCTACCTTTCCTTTTTTGGGGGGAGATTGCCGGGGCAGAGTCCGGTCAACTCAAGACCTTTGTGAGTATTCTGCCTCAGGCCTATTTTGTGGAACGGGTCGGAGGGTCTTACGTCGAGGTAGAGGTCTTGGTGGGTCCGGGCAGGTCTCCTGCCACTTACGAACCCACACCGAAACAAATGGCCAGGTTGGGGAGGGCTCAAGCCTATTTTCGTATTGGAACGCCCTTTGAAAAGGGATTCATCAAAAAAGTTGCCGGAACCCATAAAAACCTCCAAATCGTGGATACCCGGCAGGGGGTGGCGGTGCGCTACTTTAAAAATTCAGGGGGAAAGCAGGTGCCGGATCCTCATATTTGGCTCGATCCAAAACGGGTTAAGATTCAGGCCGCCACCATCTGTGATGCCCTGAGCCGCCTGGCCCCTCAATATGCCGATGCCTTTAGAAACAACCTCAAGGGGTTTCTTGCGGACCTTGACAGTATAGATGAGAAGATTTCGAAGATCCTTTCTCCCCTTAAAGGTAGCCGGTTTTACGTCTATCACCCGGCCTTCGGGTATTTCGGCGACTCTTACGGTCTTATCCAGGTTGCCGTGGAGATGGAGGGCAAGGAACCGAGCCCGAAACAACTCTCGAGGCTTATCGACAGGGCCAAGAAAGACGGAGTACGGGTGCTTTTTGTGCAACCCCAATATGCCAAGGGGAACGCAGAGGCCATTGCAAAAGCCATCGGCGGAGCAGTGGTACCAATGAATCCTCTCCCCCGGGATTATTTGAAGAGTCTGACAGAAATGGCCGACGAGCTAAAAAAGGCACTCCATGATTGATGCCGTAAGGTTATTCATAACTCTAGAGACATGAGTCTTTTTTATGGTTGAAAAAAGGAATTCGTCGAATAAAGAGCCGGTGATTCAGTTGGAAAACGTCTCTTTTGCATACAATGGCTATTCAGTTCTCGAGAATGCCAGCCTGATTGTTTACGAACGGGATTTCCTCTGTATCGTCGGACCGAATGCAGGGGGAAAGACAACCCTGCTCAAACTCATCCTAGGCCTGCTAAAGCCGGCCAAAGGGACAATCCGGGTGTTCGGGAAACCGCCGGTAAAGACCCGTTTCCGGATAGGTTACATGCCCCAGCATGCCGCCCTTGATCTCCTTTTTCCGGTGAGCGTCATGGATGTCGTCCTGATGGGGAGGCTGGGCAATGGCCTGAAATGCGGGCTCTTTCGGAGAGCCGACAAGAAGGCCGCAAGAGAGGCATTGGAAAGGGTGGAACTCTATGACATTTCCAACCGTTCCTTTTCAGAGCTTTCAGGAGGGCAGCGCCAGCGTGTGCTGATTGCCCGGGCACTGGTGAGTGACCCGGAAATCCTCCTTCTTGATGAGCCTACGGCCAACGTGGACGCCATGGTGGAAACCGGATTTTATGAACTCTTGAGCCGGCTCAACGAGAAGATGACCGTTGCGCTGGTCACCCATGATTTGGGTTTTGTATCTCATTATGTCAAGGGCGTGGCCTGTGTGAATCGACGCGTGGTCGTTCATCCCACAAGCGAAATCACTGGGGAAATGATCAACGAGATGTACGGGTGTGACATGCACATGGTGCGGCACGATACGATGGCCGAAAGAAACCATAACCATAAGTGACGGCCCTGTAAAAGTCCCTTCGGAGCGTTTCACGTCATCTTGCGCCATGCTGGTGGACTCTACGACGCAATCCGGGAGATGCGGTCCTTATACAAACGGGACGGGCCGGCCCTGCATCTGAAACTTTTTGTTTTGCCGTAAGTTTAGAGGAATTTCATGGTATGATCATAAGTGAGTTTGTGTTCGATTTGCAGCAGCAGACCTTCCTCCAATATGCACTCCTTACGGGCGTTCTGGCAAGCATCGCCTGCGGCATTATCGGGAGTTATGTCGTGACAAGGAGGATTACCTATATCGCCGGAGCCATTGCCCATAGTATTCTTGGAGGCATGGGTGCAGCGAGGTATCTGGAGACCGTTCATCACTGGGACTGGCTCCATCCCATTTACGGGGCCGTGGCGGCAGCTCTCGTGTCGGCGATCATCATCGGCCTCGTGAGCCTGGGGGCGAAACAGCGGGAAGATACGGTTATAGGTGCCGTGTGGGCCATCGGTATGGCCCTTGGTATCCTCTTCATCTTCAAGACACCGGGTTACAACGAAGACCTCATGAGCTATCTCTTCGGCAACATTCTGATGGTCTCGGTCGAGGACCTGTGGCTGATCGCCGGGCTGGATGCCCTGATTGTGGTGGTCGCACTCCTGTTTTACAACCAGTTGCTGGCTGTCTGCTTTGATGAGGAATTCGCGCGTATTCGCGGTGTTCATGTGGGGTTTTACTACCTCCTGCTCCTCTGTCTGACCGCTCTGACCGTGGTGCTGCTGGTCACGGTCGTCGGGATTGTCATGGTAATTGCCCTCCTGACCCTGCCTGTGGCCGTGGCCGGGCACTTTTCCAAGAGGTTGTGGCATATGATGGCCCTGTCAGTCCTTTTCACCGGGTTTTTTACCACCGCGGGACTCACGCTCAGCTATGGTCCTGATCTGCCGGCCGGTGCTACGACCATTCTTTTGGCCGGCGCGGTTTATCTTGCCGTTACCCTCGGGGGACGGCTCATGAGGTGGAGGCGTTCCTGAAATGAAATTCGTGACCTTCAATACCAATTCCATCCGGGCCCGTTTGCCGGCGGTGACGGACTGGCTGTCGAAAGAGAACCCGGACATCCTTTGCCTTCAGGAAACCAAGGTTCAGGACAAGGACTTTCCCCATCAGGCATTTGAGGCCCTGGGCTATTATGTCGAATTTAGGGGCCAGAAATCCTATAATGGGGTTTCCATTTTGAGCAGGCACGAACAGACGGAAACAGGAAAAGACCTTTATGAAGGCGGGGATGATCAGGCCCGATTCATCAGCACGGTGATTCAGGACTTGCCGGTGATCAACGTCTATGTTCCCCAGGGATACGCGGTGGGGACGGAAAAATTCGAATACAAACTCCGCTGGCTTCGAGACCTGCTGGCCCATGTCAAGGCGTCCTATGACCCTTCCCGTCCTCTTCTGATTGCCGGGGATTTCAACATTGCGCTTGAATCCGTCGATGTCCATGATCCGGACAAATTCAAGGGTGAAGTCTGCTTCCACCCGGATGAGCAGGCGATCCTGAGGGCATTCCTGGACTGGGGACTTGTGGATGTCTTTCGAAAGCATGTTCCCGGTCGGGACCATTATACCTTCTGGGACTACCGTACTCCCAACGCCCTGAAGCGGAAAATGGGCTGGCGTATCGATTACATCCTGGCCACGGCCCCGATGGCGAAGAAAAGCCAAAAGGTATGGGTCGACACGGAGGCTCGACTTGGCCCAAAGCCATCCGATCATACTTATCTTGTCGCCGAGTTTGAAATAGACCCGGAAGCATAGAAGCATAACAATGATCGTGTAGGTCATGGGCCGATAAATGATCGGGTGAAGCCTGCGGCAAAGAAGATACGGATATTTTTTTGCTGTTTCGGCCGATGGTTTCGAGGTGGACGCGGATTTTTTACTGATGGGGCCTTCCAGTTGTGTTACGGGGGGGTGCGCCGGATTTATTTTAACCTGTAGACCTTGGTCCTCTGGGACAGGATTCTTTATTCAGAACAAAGGCTTTGAGCCCTGATCCTTGCCATAAAGACCCGGGTAAAATGCCGTGGACTGAGAGTGACAGGTTTAGAAGGATTGACAATTCATGGATTGTCGCATAAATATCTATTTGTTTTCTTTATATTACTTGAATTTTGTATCGGGTAACTTCCTGAGAAATTCCGCGACGCAGTCAATATCTGATGCAAAATTTAGGGATCAAACCTTTACGCAAATCTCGGGAACGTGAGCCATTCATATGATTGGAACAAACACCAACCGCCACACCATTCGTACTCTGAAATATAAAAAAGGGGAGCAGGTGATCAAACAGGGGGATTACGGCTTCTCTATTTATAAAATTCTCAAAGGTCGGGTCGAGATCTACAGAGAAATTGAAGGGCTGGAGGTGCCCTTGGCCATCCTGGGACCGGGTGACGTCATCGGGGAGATGATTTTTTTGAATCGCGCCATTGAGGTGCGTTATGCCTCTGCAAAGGCTGTTGAGGCCTCCGAATTGGAGGTTTGGCATCCGGGCGCGCTGTCAAAGGAATATGAGCAAGTGTCTCCCGTTCTCAAATATGTCACCGACCAGACCCTGAGGCGACTTCTTCGAATGAATAATATCGTGGAACAAATAGGCGTCAAGAAGTTGATGAAAAAGGGAAAACCGGGACGAAAACAGGATCCCGGGAACTCCAGAAGGGCCTATTACCGTAAAGCGGTGGACCTGTACTGCAGTTATGAACCGGTCAATCCTTCCGATGGTTTTCATTCTTTTCTGGAAGGCTATATCAAAGACCTGAGCATGACGGGCTTGAGTTTGGAAATCAGCGCCAAGAACGCCTCGCTCATACCCCACGAAATAGGTGATTTATTCAAGGTGAAAACCCTGCTGCCAAAAAAGAAGAGGCTGGAAGTCACGGCTAAAATTGTCTTCGGCCATGAGACAAAAGGCAAAATACGGTTGGGTATGGCCTTTACGCAATTGGAAGACCTTGGATCCGGGGCAAGAAAGGCGCTCGGGTTTTTCCTGCTTCCCGCCTGAGGAGTTTTATATTATGAGCATAAATCCGGCCATATATGGCTATGTAACCCATGAAATAGACTATCCTGACGGCGCCGTGATTGTCGAGGAAGGAAGCAGCGGTGATTGGGTCTATATGATAGTGAACGGTCGCGCTACAGTAAGGAAAAGAACCGCCAAGGGGCTGGTAACCATCGCCACCCTTTCAGAGGGTGACATCATTGGTGAAATGACCTTTCTGGAGGGAGGAAAGGCACCCCGGAGTGCATCGGTCATCGCGGCAGACGGTCCTGTTCGCGTGGGCATTCTCGATAACGAGCACCTCCTCAGAGACTATGAAGCCATCTCGCCGGAGCTGAGGACCCTGATCAAGTCCCTGATCCTGAAGATCCGGGATACGACCAACAAGGCCTGTGCCATCGTCGTGGCATCGGATTGAGGCTTCAGTGCGTGCCCGTTCTCAAAGGGGGAATTTTCGATAAACTGATCAAACCAGCTGTTTTTCCGTGCTCTCCGATTCCTTGTAGTGCGATATTTCCTGAAGCTTTTAAAACGCTGTTATCAAATCATGTTTGAGGGGCAGAGGGCGAAGACGGGGCAGTGATTGTGATCGGGTTTCCTGGCCTTACAGATCGCTCTTCCGTGATAGATGAGGATATCGGAGAATCGGCGCCATCTTTCCTCAGGGAGCAATTTCGCAACATCCTTTTCGATCTTGTCCGGATCCTTGTTTTCGGTAAGCCCCAGCCGAATGGACAGTCTTTTTACATGCGTATCCACCACCACGCCCGGTACATCAAAGGCGGCACCCAGCACGCAATTGGCCGTTTTCCTTCCTACACCGGGAAGTTTGAGCATCTCATCCATGGTGGGTGGGACCTTTCCACCATAGCGATCAACCAGACCCTGGCTGCACCCTTTCAAGGATTTGGCCTTGTTTCGGTAAAAACCCGTGGACCGGATGGCCTCCTCCAGTTGGGCAATAGGGGCCTTGATAAAGTCCTCGGGGCGTTTATATTTTTTGAACAGGGACTTCGTGACTTCATTGACCTGCTTGTCCGTGCACTGCGCGGAGAGGATCGTGGCGATCAGGAGTTGAAAAGGGGTCCTGTATTTGAGAGCGGTTTTTTCATGGGTGTAGAGAGGATCCAGGATTTCGAAGACGGTGTTGGCCCTTTCTTTTTTTTTCTTCAAGCTTTCCATGGTACCCCTTTGTCGTAATGGTTTTCCGGCAAGGACTTCGGGAATAATATAGTGAAGGCTTCTGTAAATAGCAACAAGGTCCTGAACCGGGCAGGGGCTACGCGAGAAATTCCACCCATCAGGCAGGTGGAAAAGATCCGATAAACCTGATAACGTGCCGGAAACGGAATGACACATCCAAACTTGTTTCGCGTATAGTTGCAACGTCAGCATTCCCTCAGCCGAATTTTTTGAGAGAAGATCATGCTTCAAAAAGGGCGCGACCTTTATTTAGCCATAATCCTGACCCTTCTTTTCGTCGGGCTTTCCTTTGCCGACGACCGGCTGCCCGACGTGATCCTGGGAAGCTGTGCCACTGCCCTCGTTCCTGACCGCAACCGGACGATGAATATCGACTTGGCGCTGAAGAGACTCCAAGGCGTCACGGTTGAATCCGGGAAGATTTTTTCTTTTAACAAAGCGGTGGGCAGAAGAACGGCCGGCAGGGGATTTCTCCCCGCCCCCGTCCTTTTTCAGAATCGCCTTAACAACCTGATCGGCGGGGGCGTCTGTCAGGTCTCCTCGACCCTCTACAACGCGGCCCTGCTGGCGGACCTCGAAATTGTGGAACGCTACAGGCACAGTTCCCCCGTCACCTATCTTCCCCTGGGCCTCGATGCGACGGTGTCCTACGGATACAGGGATCTGAGGTTCAGAAATACCCGCCCCTTTCCAGTTATGATCACGGCTTCGCTAACCGAAGAGATGATGACCCTGTCCGTGCTGGGCGTGGAAAAACTTCCCTATGACGTGGAGCTGGTGACCGAGGTCAGTGAGATCGAGGCCCCCTTTCGGGATCAGGACTCGGAGTCCGGGAAAGAAGTCCGGCGTTATCGTCTGAAAATAAGGGACGGGATCGTGATCGAAAAGGAATACCTCGGAAGAGATTATTATCATCCCGTGAGGACGGGCGGGTAAAAAACCCCTGCCGGAGGATCATGCTCTGCTTAAGCCCGGAGGGCCGGGTTTTTGACAGTGAAACAAAGAGAGGCTTGGAGAGACGACCCGTGATAAGGATTTTTTCCAAAAAGAGTGTTCTCTCGCATCGTGAAAGACCTATGTCTTTTCTTCAGAAGCCGAGATCCAAGATCTTCAAGAGTCCTGGAAAGGGGAAAATATGGGTGCCGGCGTTGGCCGTTCTTCTTTTCTTCTCATCGCCTGTGGGGGGTGAGGACCCGCTTGATGTCTACAGAAAGGCAGTGGGTTCCCCACTGGAAAAGCGCATCCTGGCATACGCCAGGGCCTGCATTCTCAGGGTCCTGGACCCCGATGGTACAACGCCTGAGAATCCGGCCGGAATGGCGGACCTTCCGGGTACCGGGATGTATCTGACTCTGATGAAGGGCAGGAAGGTGCGTGCCTGTGTGGGGCGTTTTTGTCCCCCTTCTTCTGATTTGGCAAGGTCCGTCAGGGTCCTGGCCGAAGAGGTCGTCTATCATGATATCCGCACCCGGCCCCTCTCCGGATATGAAATGCCGGCGCTTTCTCTGGTGCTCTCCTTTGTGGGGCCCAGGAAGGAAATTTCGGACCCCTATGCCGTTGATTTTTCTACGGAAGGGCTCTATATGGCTCAGATGGGCAGGCACGCAGTCCTTCTCCCGGGTGAGACCAAGACCCTGGATTATGGGATTAAAAAACTGATGACACAGATCGGCCTTGAATCCGGCAGACCGGTACGCTTTGCCGTTTTCGGGGTTGTGGCCTTTGATGAAAGGAAATGGTGATGAGAAGAAGAACCCTTGCGGCGTCTTTATTCTTTCTCGTGTTGTTTTTCTTCGTCGGAATCTCTCAGGGGGCAGAATCCCGGCTGGAGGCGAAAGGAAGGGTTATTGATGAGGATACCGGAAAGGCTATTCAGGGGGTTTTGATCGAAATAGAAAACGCCTCGGGAGGCTCGGGGTATTCCAGGGCCCGTTCAGATGAAACCGGAATGTTCGGGTTCGATGATCTGCCGAGCGGCGTAAGTTTCAATCTCTACGGCGAAAAGGAAGGCTATACGTCTTTTCGTCGCCTTTACTGGTATGTGGAAACGGGGAAAGAGAAGGAATTTATAACCCTGAAACTGCGCAAGGAGGCGGTACTCAAATGCCGCCTCAAATTGAGCGACAACGTGACGCCGGTCGAACGGGCCAGGGTCACCCTGAAGCCCATGGGCTGGAGAGAGGGCCAATTTTCGGTCTACGAATTCGAGAGGGAAACGGGGGACAACGGTGTGGTGACCATTAACCGGATCCCGACCGGGACCTACGAACTGATCGTCGAAAAGGCGGGTTATATCCGGGAAAGACTGATCAACATCTCCCTTCTGGCCGGAAAAACCCGGGAGATGACGGTGACCCTTTTTCGTCCTGCCTCCCTATCGGGGAGGCTTCTTTTGAAGGGCGACAAAACCCCGCTTGCAGGCATTCCGATCATCGCTCGAGGGCCCGGTGCCGGCTCCGCCACCAGTAATTTCAACGGGGTCTATTCCCTGAGGGATCTGAAACCGGGAACCTACGGATTTACGGCCACTAAATCCGGGTTTAGACCCTATCAGTCGCAAACCGGCATTATCGTAAAAGAAGGCGAAGATATTCGCGGAGTGGACCATTTCCTGACGGCGGAAGAGGAAAAGGTCAAGATTGCCGTCTACCAGGAAGTCTACCCCCTGAAAAAAGAAATTACCTTTGCTGTGAGGGCCTTTAGAAGTGAAGATTTCGGCCTGTCGTTCCATCACATACCCATGCAGTGGTATTTGAAAAATCCTCAGGCCTTTCATGATCTTCTTCTTGGGGAGACGCCCTTAGACCGGTTCAAAAAGGTGTACAACGAACAGTTCGGTTTCGAACGATACCGTCCCTATACCTGGTTCACCAAAAAGATCAAGATTGCGCAGCCCTTTGAGCCCGGCATCTATCTGGTTAGGGCCACCACGTCGGGTGCAGAGGATCGCAACTTTATCTTTGTTTCCAATATCGGTGTGGTCGTGAAGCGCGGCAAGGGATCCCTTCTGGCATATGCACTCAACTTCGGGACCAATCAACCGGAAAAGGGCGTTGACATTTTCCTCCTCAGGGGAAGCCCGCCCGGAGAGGTGAAGAAGGCAAAGGAAAAAAATCTTTTTAAATGGATTCTGGGCCTCTTCACCAACAATCATATTCTCTTGAAGGGAAAAACCGACGCCAAGGGTATCTTTAGGGTCGAGCGGGGGATTACGGGTTCTGATATCCTGGTGGCCGGATTGAAGCAGGGTCAGGGTATCGGCGTCTCGGAATCCTACCGCTCCTCCGCCGAGGTCTTCGAAGGTCTGAAGTTCTACCTCTACACGGATCGGCCCGTCTATCGCCCGGGTCACAGGGTGTTTTTCAAGGGTATCGTTCGAGTGGACGAGGGAAAGGAACTGAGGCTCAAACCGCTACAGGATGTCGAAATCGAACTCAAGGATTCCGGGGGGCGGACCGTCGCCACCCTGGAAAAGACCACGGACGACAAGGGATGCCTGAACGGGTCCTTCGATCTCCTGCCCGAAGCGGGCCATGGCCGGTATACCCTCTGGGTCAAAGGGCCGAAGGCCCGCTCTGTGGGGCATTTTTTTGTCCAGGCCTATCGCAAACCGGATTTCAAAATCGACTTGGCGACAGACAAGTCGGCCTATGTCTCGGACGATACGGTCACATGCCGGATTCATGCCGCCTACTTTTTTGGAAGCCCCCTGGCCAACGCCTCCGTCACCTATCGAATCTACCAGAAGATGGCCCGAAGGCCCCATTACCGCTATTGGTGGGAGGGAGAATACTACCGCACCGACGGGTATCAGTCCCTGATCCGGAGCGGCACGTCCAGGACCGACGCCCAGGGCTTTGTCAGTGTGGCCTTCGTGCCTTCGCCAAAATCCTATGACCGAACCATCATTATCGAGGCGGAGGTCGCAGCGCCTTCAGGGCGAAAGGTGTCGGCAAAGAAGACCGTTCTTTACAACCAGAGCCTTTACCAGATCGAGATCACGCATCTTCCCTGTGTTCACAGGCTGGACCGGCCCCTCGATATGGAGGTAGAGATCAGGGATATCAACGGAAAACCCGTCCAGGCGGCGTTCACTCTCTCTCTGGAACAGGAGGTCTGGAATCCCATACGCAGCCGGTATGAAAAACCCATGATGCCCCTTTATACCGGAGCATTTGAAACGGATGCCGGCGGCGTGGCCCGGTTGGGAATTCCCTCCGGGGACCTGACGCCAGGGTATACGCGGCTCCTGATCGCTGCCGTGGATCCGAGGGGGGAGCGGGTGGTGCGATCCGCGCACCTCTGGCTCTATGACGGTCTATCGAGCGATTTCAATTATAACTATGCAGGTCTTGAACTTAGGCTCGACAGGGAAGATTACCGAGAAGGGGACACGGCCAGGCTCCTGGTCAACAGCCCCGTGAAAAAGGGGACCATCCTCTTTACCATGGAGGGCCAAAGCATCATAGAGCACCGGGTGATTTCCATGGGAGCGAGAACCCTGGTCATCGAGATCCCGGTCAAGAAGGACTATGCCCCCAATGTCTTCCTTTCGGTCCTTCAAAATGAAGGTAACCGGCTCTATCACAAAAAGGTCTCCCTCAATGTGGCCGTGGAGGGAAAGGAAATACGGATCGAGACCGCCTTTGACAAAAAAGAATACCGCCCCGGAGAGGCCGCCGAATTGAATATTCGTGCCCTGGATGCCGCGGGAAAACCCGTTCAGGGTGATTTTTCGGTCGGGGTGGTGGACGAGGCGGTGTACTATATCAGGCCGGACCATACGGTGCCTATCCACAGTTACTTCTACGCCAAACGCGCACCCTGGGTTTCCACCTCCTACTCCTTCCCTATCAGGTATCTGGGTGGCGCCGTCAAAAGTCGCGGCAGCCAGAGCATTCGAAAGGATTTCAGGGATACGGCCTTCTGGGTCCCCGACATCGCCACGGATCAGGCGGGCAGGGCGACGGTCCGCATCCCTTTCCCCGATAATCTGACGACTTGGGTGGCCACCGTCCGTGGCCATTCGGCAGGGAATTTATTTGGAGAGAAACGGGAAAAGGCCCTGGTGACCAAACCCCTCATCACCTCTTTGAAACCGCCGCGGTTCTTTGTCGAGGGCGACCGGACCGAAGTCCGGGCCGTTAATGTCAACCGGACCGACGATCCCCTTGAAGAGGTCCGGAGTCTTCTGGAGGTGGCCGCTCCGGTTTTTCTCCTGGACTCACCGGAAAAGACCGTTCAGATCCCCAAACAGGGGACCGGGCAATTGACCTGGCGTGTCTTGATCAACAAGGGGCGGGGGGAGACTCCCATCAGGGTCCACACTCGGGCCGGGGTCTTTGGTGACGGAGAAGAGTGTACGGTCAAGGTCCTCGACAGGGGGCTGCCCCGGGTCTATCATTTCAGTGGAAGGACCGTGAACAACAGGGCCCGTATCGAGATTCCCGTGCCCGGGGAGCATGCTCTGCCCGTGACATCCCTTGAGTTGGAAACGACCCCGCACCCGGCCCTGGCAGGCCTCACATCCCTGGACTATCTGGCCAGCTTTCCTTACGGGTGCGTGGAGCAGACCCTGAACAGCTTTGTCCCCCTTGTGTGTTATTCTATCGCGTTGAAAGACCTGGGTCTTTCACCCGATCACTTGGCACGGGTTGAAGGAAAGATCGGTTCGGGTCTCAGAAAGCTCGAAGGCTTTCAGGCAAGCGACGGGGGCTTCGGGTGGTGGAAGGATTCTGAGAGGGATCTCTATCTGACCTCCCTGGTCCTCCTCGGGCTATCGAAGGTCAGGGAGACGGATCCGGAACAAGTCGGAAAAATTATGAAACGCGCCGCAACCTATATCCGGAAACAGATTCGACGAACAGCTCTCCGCGATCTCCTGGCCTTCGGATTGTACGCGTTGTCGGAGGCCGGATACCGGGACGATGTTCTTGTCAAGACTCTGAAATCCGGCGCGGGCCAAATGGACGCCCTGACCCTCTCCCTTTCCACCCTGGCCCTGGCCAACCACGGCATGACGGAGGCGGCTCGATCGTGTGCGGAAAAGCTCACTCGAATGCTCGTCAACGATCGTAACGGCGCCTATTTCCAGGAGCCTGAATCCTATGGCCATCGTCTGAGCGTGGAAACCACGGCCTATGGGCTCCTGGCCCTCCTTCGCACCTTCCCCGACCGACCGGTAATCAATGCCGTCCTGGACTGGTTGGTCCTTCAGAAGACCGGCCGATACTGGATATCCACCAAGACCACGGGGGTCGTGATTTCGGCCCTCTCGGAATATATCCGCTTGAAAAAGGACACCATTTCCTTTGCGGACCAGACGGTTTCCGTCTCCGTGAACGGCAGGGACGTGCCCGATGTCCGGGTGTCCCGTTTAGGCATCCTGAAGGGCAAGGGACTTGTGGCATCTCTTCCCTCTGAGGACATCGTCCGCGGGAAAAACGTGGTCGAGATAAAGGCGGAAAAGGACTTGAGTTATGCCTTAAAGCTCGAGACGTTTCTCGAAGCGGATCCCATTCCGCCCGGGATCTCCGGATGTCATCTTCCGCTTACTAAAAAGGTCTATGCCGTCAACCGGGTCCACGATTCACGCGGAAATTCGAGGATTATGAGCCGTCCCCTGGAAAAAGGCGAAAGGCTGAGCGTGGGACAGGAGATCAGGGTCGAAGTCCGGTTTACCCCGGGCCGGGACTATCGGTACTTTATCCTTGAAGACGGTCTTCCTTCCGGGTTCGAGGTGGTGGATTTCGAAAAGGACTCGGGAACGTCCTGGTGGAGTCCCTGCACCCATAAAGAGCGACGGGACGAAAAGGTCGTGTTCTTTTTTGACCGTCTCGACAAGGGCCGTGAACTCCGTGTGGAGTATATCCTGAGGAGCGAACTCAACGGTGACTTCTATCTTCCGCCCGCGCGCCTCTACGGCATGTACCGGCCGGACATCTCGTCCAACAGCGGAAGCGGGAAGTTGATCGTGGGGAACCCGGGACGATGATTTCAGCCTGCTAAATTTCGCCACGAGGGCCTGAAGGGAACGAAGGGTTGTAAAAATACTATGTGCTGAGCTTAGCCATTTGAAAAAGCCCTGAAATTTGACCCCTGAGAATTGCCATAATGGAGTGTTTTTAACAAAGTTGCAGTGTGATGAAAAATAAAAGGGAGGCACCATGGTGTTTGCTGACGCAAGGAGTAAAAATATCGTATTTGTTGCACACTGTCTGTTGAATCAGAATTCCATATCGGACGGGACGGCCGAATACCCAGGGTCCATAGGGGCGATCATTGATGTGCTGTGTAAATCCGATGTGGGAATCGTACAGATGCCGTGCCCTGAGCTTTTGTGTCTGGGCCTGGATCGGGGAAATATTGACGGGGCCGGTTCACCGGTGGTTGAAGAGAACACGAGAATTCGCATGATGATGGGCCGAAAGTCTGCTGCCGATAAGATGCGGCGGCTGGTCGGGGATCTTGTTTGGCAAATTTCAGAATACCGACAATATGGATTTGACATCAGGGGAATCATTGGCGTCAATCGTTCTCCAAGCTGCGGGGTAGAGACCACCTCAAAGGACAACCGGGAAGTCAAGGGGGAGGGAGTCTTTATCGAGGC